>CAITHY010000034.1 GCA_903892315.1 uncultured beta proteobacterium
CAATGTAAGCTTTTCGATTAGTTTGGCACAATGTACAAGTAGGTAAATTTAGCTTCATCCTTTTTTGAACGATTTTAAAAATTAAATACATTCTATGGTCATAGCCGTCATCATCCCATGCTATTGCGTCAAAGATCATATCCTGGCAGTTCTTTCTAAAATTGGACCAGAAGTGCAACATATCGTGGTGGTTGATGACTGCTGCCCAGAACAATCTGGTAAGTGGGTTGAACAAAAGCAAAGTGATCCGCGTGTTAGCGTCTTGTATAACCCCGAAAATTTTGGCGTAGGAAAAACCGTCATGACTGGATATGATTATGCCGCCCAATTAGGGGCGCATATCCTAGTCAAAGTGGATGGTGATGGCCAAATGAATCCTCACCTGATTTCCCATTTCGTTACACCCATCCAAAAAAACCAGGCTGATTACACCAAAGGAAATCGCTTTTGGAGTTTGCACCAAATTCATCGCATGCCCTTGCTCAGGATTATTGGGAACGCTGCCCTGTCTTTTATGGCAAAGATATCGACTGGCTATTGGAATCTGTTTGATCCCACCAATGGCTTTACGGCCATCCACGCCAACGTTTGGAAAGCGTGTCGTCAAGACAAAATTAGCCCCCGCTATTTCTTTGAGACCGATCTATTATTTCGCCTTAATACGATTCGAGCAGTCGTCATCGATATCCCTATGGATGCTGTTTATGGCACAGAAACCAGCCAAGTGCGAATTAGCAGGGTACTACCTGAATTCTTACTTAAACACTCTCAGAATTTGTTAAAACGCATTTTTTATAATTATTTTTTGCGTGACCTCACTTTAGCCTCGTTGCAATTAGTCTTTGGGCTATCCCTATTCACCTTTGGCGTTGTCAATGGTCTAATTCATTGGCATGAGGCGTTATTAACGCAAACTCCCACCCCGCTTGGCACCATTATGGTTGCCGCCTTGACTACCATCTTGGGTTTTCAACTATTACTCGCTTTTCTTGCCTACGATATTTCTAACCTACCCCAAAGACCCATTCATAGCGATTTAAATTTTTAAATGAAGAGGTATTTTTATACTCTTGGAATCAGCCAGCAGCACATCCGAAATCCTTGGATTTATGGCTCTTTGATAGTATTTTTGTTTGGCATTGCATTAGCCCGCATCATCCCCCCACTGCAATCACCAGATGAAGATAGTCACTTAATGCGCGCATATGCCATATCTCAAGGCCAATGGAGTTTAGTATCTGCACCCAATCAGAGTTCTGGCTCTCAAGTCGATATTGGCCTTCTTGAATTTATTGAGGGCAATTTGCACAATCTGCGCACACCGGGCTGGCGACCTAGTGTACAAGCGCAATCGCGCCTGCGAGAAATTACCTGGCAAGGCGCTACAAACTTTGTTTCCTCTCCTGGAACGGGCTATTACAACCCCCTCATTTACCTGCCTCAGGCGATAGGGCTTTGGCTCGGACAATCCTTCGATTGGACGATTGCCCACACTTATCAGTTATGTCGACTCCTTTCCACCCTACTGGTTTTAAGCATCATCGGTTTGGCATTTCAAACTTATATGCCAAACCCCTTGGCGATCGGACTACTCATTTTGCCGATGTCCTTATTTCAAATTCTGATGCCCACCATTGACGGCATTTGTCATGCGCTCACCTTACTAATTTTGTGTTGGTTTGTTCGATTGCAGCAGGAGTCTGCAAAAAAAGATTTGCCAATAGCATTTGCAGTGCTATTGGTTTTGCTAATTACTTGTCGTCTGTATGCCTTACCGTTGCTATTGCTAATACTCGCAATCAACTTACCCCAATCAAAACCTACTTTGCGTCAGTGGCTTCTTTTTGCTCTTAGTCTATTCATTGTTGGGATATGGTCTTTGTGGGCACAAACTCATATAACAGATTTACGTGTTTCTCAGACACTATCAACGCTACTAATTTTGCAATACTACTTACAGCATCCTAGTGTTTGGCTAGAGGTGTTTTTCAATACATTAGGCTCTGAAGAAATCTGGGGCTTTTATGGGAAAAGTTTTATTGGGCTGTTAGGATGGCTTCATATAGGTTTGCCCGCTTGGTGTTATCCACTTGGCGGTACTTTTTTAGTGTGCATGGGATTGCTAAGCCTTCGCCCCATGAGACTAAATGCCTCTAATAATTTGGTCAATCGTCTGGTTTTCTTTATCCCTGCCCTACTCTCGATTGCATTGATTTTCAATCTAATCTTATTTACTTGGACACCCTTTCCCAATAAGATCATTGAAGGGGTGCAGGGGCGTTACTTTTGGATACCGGCTTGCACTTTTGCATTTGGCCTTGGTCTGTCTAAGCCCATGACCTCATTGACTAAAATGCTTTTAGGGGCGGCACTAATATTTAATTTTGTCATCATCTACTTCTCTTACCTGAATGCCTATTACTAGATTATTGACATGCTCGAACCCTATTTAACCCCTTATCAAGCTCACCAGCGCATTACGACTCAGAGTGCTCTAGTTATTGCTCCACACCCAGACGATGAAGTATTTGGATGTGGCGGCGCCATCCTTCAACATCTTGCAGATCAGATACCAGTCCATGTGATTGTGTTAAGCAATGGACAAGAGCAGGGGGATGCACCGCAAAGACAATCTGAATCGAATAGAGCCGCTACCTTGATGGGGTTAAAACCCCCCACTTTCTGGAATTTAGCGGATCGAGAAATTCTATATTCAGAAGGGCTCGTATTACGACTCATCGACTTTATACAGTCTCACAATATTGATTTAATTTATTGTCCATCCCCTTTGGAGCTTCACCCAGATCATCGCCAAGCAGCAATGATCGTCAGTGAAGTCATTAAGCGATTAGGGGGCGGTCTTCGAGCGGCATTTTATGAAATTAGTGCACCCCTACGGCCGAATGTATTGCTCGATATTTCCGTCCACCGATTAAAAAAGCTGCAGGCGATGCAGTGCTTTTCCTCGCAATTGTCTGAGCAATCTTATGGCGATCATATCAGCGCTTTAAATCGCTACAGAACATACACTCTGCCATCCGATGTTCAAGCGGCAGAAGCCTTTTTACTTTGTGATGCTAAAACTGTGGATCAGATTTCTGCTGCGGGATTTGCAAGGCCATTAGAGTCGACTACACCTTCCGAATTAGTGACCATCATGATCCGCAGCATGGATAGACATTGGCTGGCCCAAGCCCTAGCTTCAATCGCCATTCAAGACTATCCCAATATCCACGTTCTAGTGATAGCAGCATCCCCTTCTCACCAAGACTTACCCAAACGTTGTGGCCCCCATTCCCTAGAATTGATTTACACCGATGCCTTATTGGAACGAGCTGCAGCTGCCAATCGTGCTTTAGATCATGCCAAAGGACGGTACTTACTCTTTTTAGATGATGATGACTGGCTTTTGCCCGATCACATTTCTCGCCTAGTGAGAACGCTAGAGCTGGGAGAAAATTTATATCGCGCAGCCTATACAGGGGTGGCTTTAGTTGATGTTAACAACCGACCTACTGGCGATATCTACGATTTGCCTTTTGACCCCACCCAACTAGCTGGAGTAAATTTAACGCCCATTCATGCAGTCCTTTTTGATCGCTCTTTAGTTGTTCAAGGTTGCCGATTTAATGAGACCCTCACTCATTGTGAGGATTGGGATTTTTGGCTCCAAATTAGCCGTCTTACACTCATGGCCCATTTACCAGGCGTAAGCGCAGCCTACCGCATTCATGATAGCTCGGGCGTACGAACACCGCTGGCAGAACAAGCCTTTGAGCAAGTGCAAGAAATGTGGTCCAGCATTCTTAATGCAAACGAATTGCGAGTCATTATGAAGCGATTGACCCGCTACAATGAGCTCCTTCAGGAAAAAATTTCTCTCACAGTAGCCTTTCAATCCTTAACAAATTCGATTCGAGAGAAAAATATCACCATTGAAAATTTGACGAGTGAGAGACTCCAGATTCTGAGTAGCTTGAGTAGGCGAATCACCCCTCCTTTACGTAAACCAAATTCCTTACTCCGCTTTCTGCCAAGACTTCTGCGCTTGTTAACTAATCCGGCAAGACTTTTTTCGCTCCTTAGGCGCGCCTACATTACTTACAATGTCAGTGGCATTTCGGGCTTATTGGGAGCTATCAAAAGAAGGTATCGACTTGCAGCTAACGAACTGCAGGCTCCTTACTCGGATTGGATCATCAAAAACGAAATACCCGCGGTGCACTACCTTGAGTTAACACGTCAAGTTGCCACCTGGAAGAATCAACCCGTCATTTCAGTGCTGATGCCCACTTTCAATACCGAACCTTCGATGTTGCGAGCGGCAATCCAAAGCGTCGTTGATCAGGCCTATCCTTTTTGGGAATTATGTATTGCCGATGATCGCTCTACCAATCCTGAAGTGATCCAAATCATTAAAGCATTCGCCCAGCTTGAGCCACGCATTAGGTGGATCGAGCGCTCTGAAAACGGTCATATTTCGGCAGCCTCCAATAGCGCTCTAGCACTAGCCCAAGGACAATTTATTGCACTCTTAGATCATGACGACCTCCTGCATCCTCTGGCCTTATGGTACTTAGCAAAGGCTCTTCAAACCCATCCTGATGCAGGTTTACTCTATTCTGATGAAGACAAACTGAATGAGTCAGGAGAGCGATGCGAGCCTTATTTCAAATGTGACTTTAATCCCGAACTGATGTTTTCCCAAAACATGGTTTCCCACTTGGGCTGCTATCGAAAAAGCTTAGTTGAAAAAGTGGGTGGATTTAGACTTGGCTTGGAAGGCTCTCAAGATTATGATTTAGCGCTACGGATCATTGAGCTTTTGCCTTACTCCCAAATTATCCACATACCGCATGTACTTTATCACTGGCGTAAACATCTAGGCAGTACAGCGCTTCACTTTAATGAAAAGTCATATGCCCAAACGGCTGCAATCCGTGCCGTCTCTGAGCATTTAAATCGCAAGGGACTGAGCGCAGAAGTGCTCCCATGTCCAGATGCTCCGCAATTACAGCGAGTACGTTTTCAATTGCCATCACCACCGCCTAAAGTGAGCATATTGATTCCCACTCGTGATCGCGCCGATCTCTTGGAAAAATGTATCGACTCCATTTTGACCCTTACTTCCTACCCTCACTTTGAAATTATCGTCATCGATAATGGTAGTCAAGAACCCAACACGCACCAACTATTTGAACGTCTAAAAACAATAGGGATTCGTCTAGTGCATGATCCTCGTCCCTTTAATTACTCTGCACTCAATAATCATGCTGCCCAACTGGCTGATGGCCAGTATTTGTGCTTACTCAATAATGATATTGAAATTGTGACGCCTGATTGGCTAGAGGAAATGATGGGCTTTGCTACGCAGTCTGAGATCGGTGCAGTAGGAGCGCGCTTGTGGTACCCCGATGGCACGATACAACACGCTGGGGTGGTGATTGGTTTGGGGGGAGTGGCAGGACATCCCTTTTTGGGGTTATTCAAAGGAGATTCGGGATACTTTGGACGGGCGCTAGTTCATCAATCTTATAGCGCTGTTACGGGGGCCTGCCTGCTAGTACGAAAGTCTCTTTTTGTCGAGCTAGGTGGCCTAGATGAGTCCTTGGCGGTTGCTTTTAATGATGTTGACTTTTGTCTGCGTATTCATGCGGCTGGCTATCGCAATGTCTGGACCCCTTTTGCACAAATGATTCATCATGAGTCAGCCAGTAGAGGCCTTGAGGACAATAAAGAAAAACAAGCTCGCTTTCAAAGCGAAGTTAATATCATGCAATCGCGCTGGTCGCAAATGATTGCGGCTGACCCAGCCTACTCCTTCAATCTATCACTAACTTATCCTGCCTTTACGGCATCGCCTTTGGCGCGGACTCCTATGGCGGGTTTTTAATCCCATTTTAGGGCAAATATCCGTTATAATTGTGACAAATATCACAATTATGACTAAGCACGAAACCATTACTCCATTAGAAGCTTTGCAACGTCAAGTGTTGTTTGCTGGGTTGCCCTTGGCTAATTTACAAGAAATTGTTCCTCACATTGTTTTTCAAAAAAGCGTTAAAGGGGAGATTATCTTTAAGCAGGGAGAAAGTACTTCGCAACTTATTTTGGTGGTTGCTGGACAAGCTCAACTCATTAATCGCTCACCCGATGGTCGAGAATTAAGCATTCAGATGATTCATCCCGGAGGAATTGCTGGTGAACTCTCCGTGATTGATGGAGCCCCCAATGCTGCAACAATGATTGCGCATACCGAGGCGATTATTGGCAAACTTCCCGCACCTATTGCGATGCAGTTGCTTACCAAAATTCCCTTGTTGGCTGAGCGCATGCTCAAACACTTGTCTTTAACGATTCGCCAAACCAATTTATTGCACTCAGTCCTCAATCAAAATCGTGCGCACACTCGCATTTATAGCTTCTTACTGAATGTGGCTAAGGCTCAAGCCAATAACGTCTTAACAATTGAAGGTTTACCCAATCAACAGACCATGGCAAGCTTAACTAATGTCAGCCGGGAAACCATCTCCCGCGCCCTTCAAATCCTGATCAAAGACGGAGTGATCGAAAGGAAAGTAAAGGGCTTAGTGATTAAAAATCCAGAAAAACTTCGACAATTGGCACAAGCCGATGGCTTGAACGTCCAGCCCAATCACCCTAAAAATCAGAGTGCCGAACAAACTCGCTAAAAACTAAGCTTTTAAGAGTCAGCGCTAGCACCCCAAAGGTTTGTACCGGTTTACTTATCTGCCTCTAATAATGGCGGGAATGTGATTGAATTCACACTCACCTGCGCTTCAGGGAGGGTAAGACTTTTTGACATCGAAGTGTTAGCATAGTCAGGCTTAAAAGCGGAATCGCGCTCAAAATAAGTGGCCACTAACTGTAAATCTTCTGAGGTTAAATTACCTGCCTGCTGCTTTAAACGCAAATAGGCCAACAAATAGTTGTACTTAGCTTGAGCTAAATCGCGCTGAGCCGTGGCCAAACCCTTATCTGCTAAGAGCACGTCCAAATTGATCCGCTCACCACCCTTGACGCTTTTACGCATGGCTTTGGTTAACTCAGTAGCAGACTCCACGGCACGCGTTAAGGCAGCTACTTTTTGCTCACTCGATAAGGTCGCGTCATATTGCTTACGCAGCTCGGTAATCACTCTTGAGCGCGCCTCATCGGACTGTGCTTGGGCTTTTTCAAAATTGGCACGCGATTGGGAAATCAGACCGGTAGTTTGACCACCGTTAAAAATGGCCCACTGAGCCTGAAGGCCTGCAGTCGAGGTGGTAGCTTGTTGATTAATTGTGGAGATGTAATAGGAATTTTGTTGACCCCAAGTCGCCACTGCAGAAATAGTTGGATAATTACCAGCCACGTTCTTTTGCAAATCTTGACGTGCCACTTCCTCATTATGCTGACTAGCTAAAATCTCGGGATTACTCGCAAGTGCCGTTTCTTTCCACAATTCAAAAGCTTTGGGGTTTAAAGGCTGAACCTTAAAGTTTTTAAAGATGGGTTTGACTTCAGCAGCAGATTTGAGCTCAATACCAGTAATGGCTTCTAAC
>CAITHY010000035.1 GCA_903892315.1 uncultured beta proteobacterium
TGGCACCTTTTGCTACACCAAGCACTTCATAAAAATCGCGTTTACTTTTAGGCACGGCCTATTCCTCTCAACAACCTGAATGACACAAGTCGGCACGAGGCCGACTTGTTATTTAAGTACATCAAAACTACGTTAATGAATAACTGATTACAGAATTACTTCTTGTCATCAACCTCTTTAAAGTCAGCATCAACAACATCCGCATCAGGGGCAGCACCAGGAGCTGCGCCACCAGGTGTCGCACCAGGGGCAGCGCCACCAGCTTTAGCTTGTTCAGCAGCCATGACTTTTTCGCCTAGCTTCTGACTTGCCTTACCCAAAGCTTCGGTTTTAGCTTCAATCGCTTCTTTGTCGCTACCTTTAATAGCCTCATCTAGGTCTTTCAAAGCCGCTTCGATCGCTTCTTTTTCGGAAGCTTCCAAGCTAGCACCATGCTCTTCCAAGGCCTTCTTAGTTGAGTGAGCCAAGGCATCTGCAGTATTGCGCGCAGTGACCAGCTCAAGGGCTTTCTTATCTTCAGCAGCATTGGCTTCAGCATCCTTCACCATGCGTTGAATTTCTTCCTCAGTCAAACCAGAGTTTGCCTTGATGGTGATCTTGTTCTCTTTACCAGTAGTTTTGTCTTTTGCAGTTACATGCAAAATCCCGTTGGCATCGATGTCAAAGGTCACTTCAATTTGTGGCATACCGCGTTGCGCAGGTGCAATACCTTCTAGGTTAAATTCACCGAGCAACTTGTTTGCAGCGGCCATCTCGCGCTCACCTTGGAAGCACTTAATAGTTACAGCAGGCTGGTTGTCTTCCGCAGTGGAGTAAACCTGTGAATGCTTGGTAGGGATCGTGGTGTTCTTAGGAATCATCTTGGTCATCACGCCACCAAGAGTCTCGATACCCAATGACAATGGGGTAACGTCCAAGAGCAACACGTCTTTACGATCGCCAGACAATACAGAACCCTGAATTGCGGCACCAACGGCAACAGCTTCATCTGGGTTAACGTCTTTGCGGGGCTCTTTACCAAAGATTTCTTTTACCTTGTCTTGAACCGCAGGCATACGCGTTTGACCGCCGACCAAAATAACGTCGTCGATATCCGCCACATTTACGCCAGCGTCTTTAATGGCGGTTAAACAAGGGCCAGCTGTACGGCTGATCAACTCCTCAACCAAAGACTCCAACTTGGCACGGGTCAACTTCAAGTTCAAATGCTTAGGACCGCTAGCATCAGCTGTCACATATGGCAAATTGATTTCAGTCTGCTGTGCAGATGACAATTCGATCTTGGCTTTCTCAGCAGCGTCTTTCAAACGTTGCAATGCCAATACGTCTTTGCTCAAGTCAACGCCTTGCTCTTTCTTAAACTCGGCAATGATCCAGTCAATGATGCGTTGGTCAAAGTCTTCGCCACCCAAGAATGTGTCACCGTTGGTAGAGAGCACTTCAAACTGCTTTTCACCGTCAACGTTAGCAATCTCAATGATGGAGACGTCGAATGTACCGCCGCCCAAGTCATATACAGCGATCTTACGATCCACTTTATCCTGCTTGTCCAAGCCAAATGCCAATGCAGCAGCAGTTGGCTCGTTGATGATGCGCTTCACATCTAAGCCAGCAATACGGCCAGCATCTTTAGTTGCCTGACGTTGACTATCGTTAAAGTAAGCAGGAACAGTAATCACTGCTTCTGTCACTTCTTCACCCAGATAGTCTTCCGCAGTTTTCTTCATCTTGCGTAAGATTTCAGCGGACACTTGTTGTGGCGCCATTTTCTTGTCGCGCGCTTGAACCCATGCGTCACCATTATCAGCAGCAATAATTGAATAAGGCATCAAGCTGATGTCTTTTTGCACTTCAGGATCTGTAAATTTACGACCCATCAAACGCTTCACTGCGTAAATGGTGTTTTTAGGATTCGTCACTGATTGACGTTTTGCTGGTGCACCAACCAATACCTCACCATCCTCAACGTAAGCGATGATGGATGGAGTTGTACGACCGCCTTCAGCGTTCTCAACTACTTTAGGTGCATTGTTTTCAACGACTGAAACGCATGAATTCGTGGTTCCTAAGTCGATTCCGATTATCTTTCCCATAATTGCTCCAAAGAATTAAATTGTTTTGTTGTACTGATGAATATTTCGATACCCAGTAAATGGGGTCTAAAAAAGGGATTTCAAGGGGGGATAAAGAGCAAAAAAGGCAGAAATCTGCCCTTTTTGTGTCTTTTTTAGGTTTTTACGCTTATTTAGGGGCGCTAACCGTCACTAAAGCAGGTCTTAGAACCCGATCGGCCACGGTAAAGCCACGTTGCAACACAGAAACCACCGTGTTGGACTCTTGTTCGGAAGGTACTGAAGCAATAGCCTGGTGGTGATGCGGATCAAACTTATCCCCAACCGCAGGATTAATTTCTGTCATACGACCTTTTTCAAAAGCAGACAGCAGCTGCTTAAGGGTAATTTCCAAACCCTCTTTGAAGGCTTTGGCATCACCAGCATCCGTGCTCAATGCAGCATAAAGACTATCAGTCACAGGCACCAAATGCTCTGCAAAACTTTCAATCGCAAATTTATGCGCCTTCGCAATATCTTCCACGGCACGGCGACGAATATTCTCCCCTTCGGCCTTGGCACGCAAGAAATTGTCTTGCAACTCGCCAATCTTTTGATTGAGTTCGGCAATTTCCTGTTCAGGCGTCTTTACAGCCGGAGTTTCTGCTGCTGTTTCAGCAGCTGGCTCTGGAGCAGGATTCTCTTGCTCTGGGGATGGATTTTGGTTTTCTTGTGTCATGGATGCTATTTTACTTTTCTATAAGGATCGCTATTACTTTGCAATATGGGGTCGATCAATTTAATTTCAAGACTTCATTCTTTCAGCAATTTCAGCTCTTTCATGGCGCTTCGCTAATACAGCATCAGACTCCACTCCTAAAGACCAGCCTTGCAGATGGTGATGGGCAATATCGCCCAGAGCCTCTATCCACTTGGGATTGCTGTTTAAACAAGGAATGTAGCGGTAGTCTTTACCACCATATTCTAAGAAGATTTCACGAGCCTCCATTGCAATCTCTTCGAGCGTTTCCAAGCAATCGGCCGGAAAACCAGGACAAAAAATATCAATGCGCTGACAACCTTCTTTAGCTAACTTTTCAATGGTAGGAGCTGTATAGGGCTTTAACCATTCCGCCTTACCAAAACGGGATTGGAAAGTCACAATGTATTGCCCAGGCTCTAAGCCTAAAGATTCGCCCAGCAAGCGTCCTGTTTTTAAGCACTCGCAATGATAGGGATCACCCTTCATGAGATTACGTTTAGGCAGGCCATGAAACGACATGACTAAACGATCGCCGTTTGCAAAATCAGGACGACTATCTTTATCCCAGCTCGACAATACTTGATCGCGCAGCGCAGAAATGTAGGCGGGATTGTCGTGATAATGTTTAACTAAACGTAGTTCAGGTTGGTCGCGCCAAGTACCAAGAACACGAAACACTTCATCAAAGCTGGACGCCGTTGTTGTGGCCGAGTATTGGGGATACAAGGGTAATAACAATAAGCGCTCCATCCCCTGTGCCTTTAAGCTTTCAAGGGCCGCCTGTGTGGACGGCTGGCCGTAGCGCATTGCTAAATCTACCAAGATGGTATGACCCTCATTAGCAAACTTCTCACCCAATTCTTTTGCTTGCAAGCGCGAGTAGTGCATTAATGGAGAGCCTAGTTTTGGCAACCAAATAGAGGCATATTTTTTTGCGGACGCGCTGCTGCGGATAGGCAAAATAATGCCGTTCAAAATACACCACCAAATAATGCGTGGAATTTCTACTACGCGTGGATCAGAAAGAAATTCTTTTAAATAGGCACGCACTGCTTTGGATGTTGGAGCAGATGGCGTCCCTAAATTCAATAGTAAAACTGCGGTTTTGGATGCACGTAAATGCGGATTCGGATTCAAGATGTGTTGTCTCTAGTAATGAGTTTTAAATTTAAGAAGTTAAATTTGCAATTAGGAGCTTAAGGCACCCGAAAGTAATTTTGAGGTGATATCCACAATGGGAATGACTCGGTCATATGCCATACGGGTTGGGCCAATAACGCCCAGCGTACCTACCACTTGACCGTCTACGCTATACGGCGCGCTGATCACAGCGAGGTCCTCATATGGCAAGAGATCGCTTTCACCGCCAATAAAAATTTGAATACCATCCGCATGACTGGATATATCAAGTAATTGCATGAGTACCGATTTTTGCTCCAACATATCAAACATCTTGCGCAACTTATCAAGATTGGAACTTAAATCCCCAACATTGAGCAAGCGACGCTCGCCAGACAAAACCATATCGCCCCGGCCCATGTCGTAATCAGCAACACCGGTTTGCAATGCTAAAGCCATCAATCCAGCAATATCGGTACGCAAATTATCCAAGTCGGATTTCAGATGCATGCGGACTTGATCAAAACTTTTTCCAGCAAACTGGGCGTTGATAAAGTTACCTGCCTCAATGAGCTGGCTCGGTGTGTAATCCTGAGTTGTTGGCAATATGCGATTTTGTACATCACCCTCTGGCGTCACCATGATGAGCAAAATCTTGCCCTCACCCAAGCGCAAGAATTCAATGTGTTTAAAAACCTGAGCCCGCTTAGGCGTCATCACCACCCCAGCAAAATGGGTCAAGTTGGACAAAATCTGCGCTGCTGAGTTCAACACTCTTTGAGGGGAATCTGGCAAAAGACCCTTTTCAACCTCTCGAGCAGCCATCGCCTCCAGGGGGCGGACGGTCACCATGGTATCTACAAAGAGGCGGTAGCCTCGGGGGGTTGGAATACGGCCAGCGGAAGTATGGGGGCTAGTAACCAGCCCCATATCCTCCAAATCCGCCATCACATTGCGGATAGTGGCTGCAGAGAGGTCCAAACCCGAGAATCTCGATAGCGTGCGCGAGCCAATAGGCTGGCCCTCCTCGATATAGCGCTCGATGAGAGTTTTTAGTAAGGCGCGGGAACGTTCATCCATGGTGGAAGGGATTTTATGCCTATGGTTTAATCGTTATATGTTAAGCCCATCCCCAAATTCCAGCAAAAAGGCATTTAGCCGAGTTGCGCTTGTCGGCAAATTTCATGCTGATGGCATTGAGGAGCACCTGAAAGACCTGGCCAAAGTGGTCTCTGGATTGGGTTGTGAGGTCTTTATTGAGTCTGAGACAGCCAATCACCTTGGATTGAACGACTACCCCACAAAAACAGCGAAAGATTTTGCTGGAGCAATTGACCTGGTTGTTGTTTTGGGAGGTGATGGCACCATGCTGGGCATTGCACGGCAAATAGCGGGCAGCAACGTTCCGCTAGTTGGTATCAATATGGGTCGCCTTGGTTACATGACTGATATTCCAATTCAATCGGTTCAGACTACGCTACCCAAAATTATTGCTGGGGAATACGAAGCCGATACGCGCACTTTGCTCGATGCCGTAGTTCTTCGTAATGGCAAAGAAATTAATCGTGGGTTAGCACTCAATGATGTTGTTGTGAATCGCTCTGGAATTTCAGGAATGGTGGAGTTGGCAGTACATGTCAATGGCTCTTTTATGTACAACCAACGCTCCGATGGTTTGATCGTATCGACACCTACTGGCTCAACCGCTTATGCACTTTCAGCTGGCGGGCCTATTTTGCATCCGCATGTTGCCGGAATATTACTGGCCCCAATTGCACCACACTCACTCTCTAATCGTCCTATTGTTTTGCCACAAGATAGCGTTACTGTAATTGAGGTAGTGAATGGACTTGAAGTCATTGTCAATTTCGACATGCAATCACAAACTCATTTAAAAAGCGGCGACAAGGTTGAAGTACGTCAATCAGACAAAACAATCGCCCTATTACACCCCGGCAATCACAGCGACTACAAAACATTGCGTGAGAAATTGCACTGGAATGAGTATCCATCGACATTTTGATGTCGAGTTTTTTGCTACGCTAATACATGCTTCAAACCATCTCACTTCGTGACTTTGTCATTGTTGACCAGCTAGAGCTAGACTTCTCTAGCGGCTTTACCGTACTCACCGGAGAGACCGGCGCAGGCAAATCGATTCTGCTTGATGCCCTCGGTTTAGTGCTGGGTGAGCGCGCCGATAGCAGCCAAATACGGGAAGGCAGTAACCGCGCAGAAATTTCTGCAGTATTTCGTATTGAGCCAGAGCTAGTCCAATCGTTTAGTCAATGGCTTGACGCCCAAGGCTTCCCATTGGAGGATGAGGGGCAAAGCTTATTACTCAAGAGAACCGTAGAAGGCAATGGACGCAGTCGTGCTTTTATTAATGGCAGCGTTGCCACACTAGTGCAATTGCGCGAAGCAGGCGATCAACTAGTAGATATTCACGGGCAACATGCCCACCAACTCTTATTAAAGGGTGGAGCTCAACGCGAACTTCTCGATCGTCACGCTGGCTTACTACCACTCGCTACAGAGGTAGCCCAAACATTTAAAACACTTGCTGACTCCCGTCGTCGCTTAGAGCAAGCTGAAAATGCAGGTCAAGATGTTGAACGCGAGCGTGAGCGTCTTGAATGGCAACTAGAAGAGCTGACCGAGCTTTCACCGCAAGAGGGTGAATGGGCCAACATTCAAAGCGAGCACGCGCGCTTAGCCAATGGGGCAAAACTGATTGGCGGCTGCCAAGAGGCAATTGATATATTGAGCGATGCCGATAATTCTCTGGAATCCACCTTATCGAAGGTATGCACTAATGTAAGCGCTCTGGCTGAGCATGATTCCGCATTAGGCGAGATCAATCAAGCTCTTGAGTCAGCCAGCATTCAGTTAGATGAAGCCATTCACGGCCTTAATCGTTACTTACAAAAGATTGATTTAGATCCTGCTCGACTTTCTGAAGTTGAGGAGCGTATGCAGGCATTGCATAGTACGGCCCGTAAATACCGTGCAGAAGTAGATGAACTACCAAAACTCCTTTTGGAGACATCAGAGCGACTAGATGCTGTCACTGCGTCCCAAAATATTGAGGTACTCCGAGAACAAGTTCAACAAGAAGAGGCTGCTTATTTAAAGCTGGCAAAACAGCTCTCGCAAAAACGGGGCAAAGCAGCGAAGGAGCTCGGCGATTTGGTGACTAATGCCATGCAAGATTTATCTATGGCAGGTGGTCGCTTGGAGATTGCCCTGGCACCCCTTAACGAGGGCGGATCCCATGGTCTCGAGCAAATTGAATTCCTGGTTGCAGGTCATGCTGGTAGCACCCCTCGCTCACTTGCTAAGGTCGCCTCTGGCGGTGAGTTAGCCCGCATTAGCCTAGCCATAAGCGTCATTACGAGCAAAGCCTCATTCACGCCTACGCTCATCTTTGATGAAGTGGATGCCGGCATTGGTGGAGCGGTTGCTGAAACGGTTGGCAAACTATTGCACCAATTGGGTCAATCCCACCAAATCTTATGTGTAACCCATTTGCCACAGGTAGCCGCTCAAGGCAATCACCACCTCAAAGTGAGTAAATCTCAAAACAGTGAGAAGACGGTATCGCAAGTGCAGATCTTGGGTAGGGCTGAACGGGTTGAAGAAGTGGCTCGTATGCTTGGTGGCGCTACCATTACCGATACCACTCGTCGTCATGCCCGTGAGTTGCTAGAGCAAAACTAAATCTACATTAGCTCTAGCCAACACTAGAAGGCGCTTTGAAAATCTCCAGCCAAAGTGCTTGAACTGCATCTCTTGCCGCAATGATCTCAAGCTCATTATCTAGATTAATCTGGGTTTTCTCGGCACCATCCAAGCGCAAGTGATGCTGACGAGCCCTCAATAATCGATACGCATCGCCAACGGTTAGCGCAGCCTCTTGGGTAATCAAGCCCACATCCCCAGCGATTCGTAACAAAGCAATATTACCTAGATTGCCAATAAGTTGGGCGTGTTGATGGGCATAAGCTAAGACCAAGAACTGCACCATAAATTCAATATCGACCATACCGCCAGCATCATGCTTTAAGTCAAACTCAACCTTGCTATTAGGATGGCCTGCATGCACCTTGCGGCGCATTTCTAAAATTTCTGTCCGAAGCTGGTCAATATTTCGTTGCTGACTTAATACCTCGGAACGAACTGAGTCAAAGAATTGACCCACACCCAGATTGCCAGCCGAGTAGCGCGCTCTAGTAAGGGCTTGATGCTCCCAGACCCAAGCAGCATTGTCACCTTCTCGAAGTTGGTATTTTTTAAAAGCATCGGCATTTGTTACCAAAAATCCAGCAGAGCCATTTGGACGAAGACGTATATCGATCTCAAATAAGCTACCAGTAGAAGTAAACGCAGTTAACCAATTAATCATGCGCTTTGCTAGTAATGCATAAATTTCTTGAGCGGCGTAATCGGAATCTTCTGCTTGATACAAAAAGATAATGTCTAAATCAGAGGCATAGCCTAATTCTTTGCCGCCCAACTTGCCATAAGAAATAATCGCAAATGGAGGGCTAGCATCGAGTGGTAAGTCAAACTTCTGGGCCACACTAGGCCAAACCCGCTCAAATGTTGTCTGCAGAATTAAGTCCGCCAAAGCAGATAAATGGTCGCTTACCCGCTCTACTGATAGTGCTTGTTGGACGCCAATACCTAGATCGGTCAATAGCGTGATGAAAGTTTCGTTGTGATGGGTGACTCGTAAGATATCCATCGCCTGCTCAGAGCCATCACCATCAGTCATGACATCATTGAGTCGCATGTTGAGATTAGCGCGCACTTCCGTCCAATATCTTTCCGGATCCTCGATCAACGCTCTCTCGGTTTGAGAATTTAACAAGTGATCCAGCAAATGCGGATGACGAGTCAGATATTGCGCACCCCATTGTGATGCCTTGAGTAAGTCTAGGACATTAGACAATGCCCGGGGATATTCAGCCAAAATCGACAGGTAGGCAGTACGCCTTGCAATGGCCTCAAGTAAATCAAATAAGCGCAATAGTGTTTGGTCTCCATGCGTGGAGGAGGAGCCCTCAGCCTGCAAACTCTCTGCTGCCTTGCACATCAAGTTATCAAAAATTAAACGGCTTTTTTCTGGCAATAATTTTTGTTTTGGACTATCAATCCAAACCTGCCAACGAGCATAAGAATCGGGGAAAAATATTGGGTCAGGCGCCCAGTCCCCAGCTAAGGGGGCAATCTCAAGACGAGAGCCCTCATCTAGTAAAAATGCTTTTTCAAAAAGTTTGGCAACCTGATTTTGATGCCGCTCCAGTTCGGCCATAAAAGCATTTACTTGTGCTTCTTGGCCTTGCATCGAATTCGCCAAGCGCGACCGGGCTTCAGCATCATCTGGCAAATAGTGGGTTTGCTGGTCATCCCACACCTGAATACGGTGCTCTAAGCGCCTCAAGAAAACATAGGCTGCCTGCAACGCCTCTACCTCATCAACGGGCAAGATGCCGCCTTGCTTGATGAGCTCCAAGACCTCCAAGCTTGGACGCACCCTAAAGCGAGGGTCAGTGCCACCCCGCATCAGCTGAAACATTTGCGCTAGAAACTCAATCTCTCGAATACCCCCACGCCCTAGCTTGATATCGCGCGAACGCCCTTGATGACCTGAGGAACGCTTATCCGCTTCGGCCTGAATTTGCGCATGCAAATCCCGAATGGAGGCAATTACACCGTAATCTAAATGTCGACGATAAACAAAGGGGCGAATGAGTTGATCAAGCTCTCTTTGGCAGTGAGAAAATTCTGGAGAGCCTGGTAGGGGCGCAATTAATCTTCCTTTAATCCAGGCATAGCGCTCCCACTCTCGCCCCTGAACCAATAGATATTCCTCCAACATATCCAAACTACATACCAGCGGTCCTGAGTCTCCATTGGGACGAAGACGCATATCCACTCTAAATACAAACCCATTGGCTTCGTGCTCTGCAAGTAGCTTGATTAAGCGCTTACCCATTCGCGTAAACCATTCCTGGTTGGATAAGCTCTTAGGCCCACCAGTAGTTTCACCCTCATGTTCATACAGAAAAATCAAATCGATATCTGAGGAGAGGTTGAGCTCAAGTCCGCCCAATTTACCCATACCGACAACCATAAGGGGCATCTCAGATTGCGTTGTGCTACTCCAAGGCAAGCCAAAACGGGTTTTAAGCTCTTCTCGAATAAAAGCTATTGAATGAGAAACGGCTAATTGAGCAAAGTGGCTGAGCGCATGAGTCACCTCTTGCAAGTCGGCCATGCCATTTAAATCCCGAAATGCAACCCAAAGCATCAAACGCTGTCTTGCCAAGCGCAAATTGGCCATCCATAGTGCCTCGTCCTGTCCATCGACCCGCTCATCGACGCCGCAGTCTTTTAGCAAAGTCTTGAGGCCTTGTATGTCGACTTTTTTCTGCCCCCGAATACGGAGCCACTCAAGCCACTCAGGGTGGGCACTTAGCCAACGTCGCGCATAAGTCGAGTGTTGCTCTAAAAAATCGATTTGCCGGGAAAAATCATCCATTCCCCCATCTTAATCCGACCCCGAGACCCAAGCCAGAAGCTTGGAGATCAGACTAAGGCTGAAGGATAATAGAGGTCATGCTGCAAAACATCATCCCGCCTCGCCTCAAGAGCGTGCTTGCTAAACGTCCTCAAGGTTCGAAGGGGGATTGGCGCAAGCGTGCCCTCATTTTGACTGGTGTTGTTTTGGCTCTTTGTGTGCTAGTGCATGTTGGAGTGCGATTTGTTCTTTGGCCACAAATTGAGAAATCTAAGGTCTCGGTTGAAAGACTCATTAGCACTCGAATTGGCACCGATGTCTCCATGGACTCTCTACAAGTTTCATGGACAGGCATTAGGCCTAATTTTGAAATTGAAGGCTTACGCTTCAACGGCGCCGATAAAGCAAAACCGCTTTTATTTATTCGAAAGATTAATGGGCAACTCAGCTGGGCCACTTTTTATCACCTAGCGCCCTTCTTTCATGAACTCAATATTGACGGCGCTGAAATTTATGGACAACGGAATAGCAAGGGCGTTGTTACCATAGCCGGCATTTCCATTGACGGCAAACCCGATGACTACTCCACGGAGAATTGGCTCTTTTCCCAAAATGAGATTCGCGTCAGTAATGTCAGATTATTTTGGGACGATCAACTCAAAAAGAAATCAATTACTTCAATAGATATTCAGAACCTTTCTCTTAGCAATGGCATTCGCAGTCATCAAGGCTCACTGAGCATCATGACACCCTGGACTAAAAGACCAGCATCATTTGAGATTGATCTAGTTCACCATATCGGCGGCCAAGCGGGTAATTGGCGCGATTGGATTGGCACTATCTCCTGGAATATAAGCGAACTCCAGCTCACCCAAGTAGCAAGTGAATTCGCACTTTCACTGAATACACTCGAAGGAGTCCTGAATTCAAACGGCAAATTAAAAATTGACAACGGCAAACCTGATGGTGGAGAGATTTATCTAGCTGCAGATCATTTAACTATTCAATTGTCAAAAGAAGAAGATGCTATTGCTCTTGGAAGATTGGAAACCAACCTAACTCAAGAAACTGATAATGGATTGATATCAGTCACTACCAAGACATTTGCCTGGCGAGATATTGAGAGTCCAGCATCTACCCCTCTAGAAAATTTAAGTCCAATGACTTTCCGCTGGAGGCCACCAGCTGGGGATGGAGAAATCAAAGAGTTTGGTTTTTCATCACCAAAGATTGCGGTTGAGGATATTGCTTTATTTGCCCTCAATCTTCCGCTATCCAAAAAAGTTCATCAGTGGATTAAAGCCTCTCAAGCCGATGGTGAATTACAAGATATTGATATCAATTGGTCTGAAAGTAAATCTCCCTTATCTGCACTCAATATTCCTGGTGGATGGTTTAAGTCGAACAAATTAGACTTTACCGTGAGCGGAAAACTGATCGACTTAAGTTTTGTTGGCATCAATAAAACCATGCCGTCGGTGTCCAAGCTTTCAGGCTTTCTTTCTGCCGACCAAAACAAGGGAAACTTCTCAATTAAATCAACCGATCTAGAACTTGAGGTCAACGACTTACTAGTCAATCCCAAAATCAAGCTTGATCAAGCAAGCGGTCAGATTTCCTGGTCAAAACAAAAAGGGAATTGGGTCGTTAATGCAAAGCAGTTAGCGCTTAGCAATCCCGAGATTTCAACAACGCTTAATTTGAATTACACCATTGGTGAAGCCAAGAACCCTGACTTCATGAGCCTGGATATGGATTTTGCTCGAGCCGATCTCAAGACCGCCTATCGTTATTTGCCTGTTGGCATGGGTAGTGATGCCAAATCCTATTTAAGTAAAGCCTTTGATGCAGGGATTATCAAAAATGGTAGTTTGCATATTAAAGGCAACCCTAATGAAGTCCCTTTCCCCAAAGTAGGTAAGGGAGAATTCACACTGAAGTTGCCAATTAATGGCGCTACCTTCAACCCAGTACCAGACTCATCTAGCGCACACGGTATTTGGCCTGCCTTCAATAACGTGAATGGCGTGATCAATATGCAGAATGCCAACTTCACGGTAGATATTGATCAAGCAAGTTACAAACAAGTCGCGCTGAGTCAATTTCATGCAGAAATTCCTAGTGTTAGTGCAAAGCAATTACTGCTGACAGTGAATGGTGAGGCGCAAGGCGATGCCCCGCAACTACTAGATTATTTATTTGCCTCACCTGTCGGCAAAAAACAGGCTGCGCTTGAGAGAAACCTCAAGGTTACTGGGCCTACTAACCTCAGCTTAGACCTCAACATTCCTCTGTCTGGTAACGGAGATACTAAAACCGACATTAAATTAAACTTTCCTGGCAACAGGGTCCAGTGGGATAACCTACCACCCCTGGATAACCTCAAAGGAAAGATGCGGATTACCGAGATCAATCCAGAATTTGAGGATATCACTGCTAATTTCCTCGGTGGCGCCATTAAGATTTCAAGTGCAGCACCAAATCAAGGGGGTCAGAGCTATAACATTTCCGGAGATATTGGAGCCAGCTTTATTAAAGATTATTTTGCAAAAGATTCATCATCTCAGGTAGCGCCAATTTTGCTAGGAATGAGTGGTGTAGCAAGGTATGAGGGTGCAATTCATTTTAATAAAGGTAATAGCGAAACAAATCTCAAGATTGATATGCGCGATTGGGCCAGCTCCGCTCCAGCTCCTGCGAAAAAGCAGATGGGGGCTCCTATGCCAGGTCAAATAACACTAAGAACTTTTACAAAATCGTCCTCCTCTGCTACTCGATTCACATGGGATGGAAAAATGGGTGACACCTACTTTATTCAAGGTGAACTTGGTAATGATGACGCCCTTCGTTATGCCATAGGAATAGGCACTTCCGCAGTGCCCCCGGCTCAAGGCTTTCAACTCAATCTTGCAAGCGCAGAACTCAACCTCGATGCATGGCAAGATTTTTTAGATAGTCAAAAGAAAAAAATTGACCCCTCTAAAGCTGAAGAATCTAGCCCAACCAATATTCAAATTGCTGGCCAAGTAAAAAAAGTAATTTTGTTTGAACGCCATTGGCAGGATCTGAATTTTTCAGCCAGCAATAAAAATGCCGCCTGGCAAATGCGTATTAATTCACCCTCCATCGCTGGTCAACTTCAGTACACTGAACCCAACAAGGCGCAGCCAAGCGGCTTAATCAGCGGGCATTTAGCTCGACTCAAGTTTTCTGAGAAAGTCAGCGCTCCAATTGAGGTCAAAAAACCAAGCTCAAAAAATCTTCCCGTCAAAACTACCATCAATCTGGACTTTATTCCTAATATTGACTTGACGATTGATGACTTCAACTGGGGTAAGGCTCAACTAGGTCAGGTGAAACTTAAAACCAGGACAAATAACAATGTCCTTAATATAGATTCCATTCAATTTAACAATCCCCAAGGAAGCTCTATCCTCACTGGTCGCTGGGTTGGCGGCACCCAGAATCAAGCGGAGCATACAACGGTCAATTTCGATTTAGATATTAAGAATGCCGGTCAAATTATTGAACATTGGACCAGTCAAAAATCAGTCGAAGGCGGCCAAGGCAAGCTAACTAGTAACGTGGAATGGGATGGCAGCCCTTTCGCACCTCAATATGAGACCCTAGCCGGCAAGGTAACTTTGAATCTTGAAAAGGGCCGTCTGTTAGAGGTAAATACCAGCGGTGCCAAGCTACTGGATGTTCTCAGTCTACAAAGTTTGTTTAGATTTGCTACCCTGGACCTCCAGGGGAGCTTGGGCAATATTGTGACCAAGGGCACACCATTTAATGCTATTGATGCTTCTTTTGATATTAGCTCTGGAGTTGCTCAGACAAAACAATTTACCATGGGCTTAGACCAAGCGCGGGTTGCCATGAATGGGCAAATCAATATTCCAAAACAAACACAAGATTTGCGTGTCACCATCTTCCCGACGATTGACGCAACAGCAGGCTCATTGGCTGCATTTGCTATTAATCCTATCGTAGGGTTGGGCGCATTGGTTGGACAATACTTAATCACCAGCCAAATTAACCGCAACCTCCAATCAGACTACCTGGTCCAGGGCTCTTGGGGTGATCCAGAAGTGATTCCCCTTGATCAAAAAGGTCAGCCTATTGATTCGAAAACCTTAGACACCATTCGCAGTAAGGAATTGCTAAAAGAGCAAAGCAAACCAAGTAATGCAACCAGCCCTAATAAAACTTCCAACTAGATCATCATGAGCCCATCAGCAAATAGTGCAGATCTTAAGATTGCCTCCATTCAGATGGTCTCCACGCCTGATCTACAAGAGAACTTATCTACGGCAAGTAGACTCATTGCGACAGCTGCAAGCGACGGTGCACAACTAGCGGTATTGCCGGAGTATTTTTGCTTAATGGGTCTCAAAGATACTGATAAAGTGCGCGCCCGGGAAAGTCTTGGTAGTGGCCCCATCCAAGAACAACTCTCAGACATTGCGCGACAAAATAATATTTTCCTGGTGGCGGGCACTATTCCGCTGGAAGCAAAAGATCCTAATAAGGTACTCAATACAACGCTTACCTTTAGCCCCACTGGCAAGCAAATTTCTCGATACGACAAAATTCATTTATTTGGATTTCAAACAGCAACTGAGCGCTATCAAGAAGCCGAAACGATTGAAGCAGGCAATGAACCGGGCATCCTCAAGATTGCAGTGAACGGACACGATTGGATATTTGGCTTGAGTATTTGTTATGACCTGCGCTTTCCAGAACTCTATCGCGCCCTTGGAGAGGTAGATTGCCACATCATTCCGGCCGCCTTTACTTACACAACTGGCAAAGATCACTGGGAAATCCTCTTGCGTGCTCGCGCTATCGAAAACCAATGTTACGTATTAGCCTCTGCCCAAGGCGGCATTCATCAAAATCAACGCCGTACTTGGGGCAATAGTATGTTGATTGATCCTTGGGGCAGCATCTTGGCTAACCTTCCTGAGGGGGAAGGCTTTATTTCCGGGGTTTTGTGCAAAGATAAATTAAACGAGGTACGCTCTAAGTTACCCGCACTTGCACATCGTAAGCTTTAAAGAAAGATTTGCTGAATCACATGAATGCACCAGAAGCACTATTTCCTGCCAATTGGACTAAAGCCAAAAAGCAAGCAGACCTCATCAAATTAGCCAAATCTATTTTGCTCGAACCAACAGGTTTATCTGAGCAAGATTTACATGGCACCTTTGGAAATCTATTTGCCCATCGCCTTGATGATGCAGACCTCTACTTTCAACACACTCGTAGTGAAAGCTGGAGTCTTGAAGAAGGCATCGTTAAATCCGGCAGCTTTAATATTGATCAAGGGGTTGGGGTGCGCGCCATCTATGGCGATAAGACAGCTTTTGCTTATTCGGATGAAATTAATTTAGAGGCATTAAATAAAGCAGCAAAAGCTACTCGAGTGATTGGGCCCGAAGGTGGCAAGCAGGCAGTTGCGAGCAAACTATTTAACCCTGTATCCAACAAGCTCTACTCCGATGTCAATCCTTTAGATTCTCTTCAGCCCAAAGAAAAAATTGCATTACTAGAAAGCATTGAGCGGCGAGCTAAAGCACGTGACCCAAGAATCATTCAAGTCATGGCAAGTCTGGCCGGAGAATTTGATGTCGTATTAGTAGTACGAGCAGATGGCTTATTAGCCGCAGATGTTCGCCCTCTGGTACGCGTTTCGGTACACGTCATTGCAGAGCAGAATGGTCGCCGTGAATCAGGATCCTCTGGCGGGGGAGCGCGACATGACTATCTCTACTTCGATACGGAGTTGATTAATCGCTATGTCGATGAAGCGGTTGATGGTGCTCTAGTGAATCTAGAATCTCGCCCAGCACCTGCTGGCCCAATGACAGTAGTCATGGGGCCAGGTTGGCCTGGCGTTCTTTTGCATGAGGCAGTAGGCCATGGTCTTGAGGGTGACTTTAATCGCAAAGGATCCTCTGCTTTTGCTGGTCGAATTGGACAACGTGTTGCAGCAAAGGGTGTCACCGTTGTGGATGATGGAACCTTGTCTGGACGAAGAGGTTCTTTGAATATCGATGACGAAGGCACTCCGACTCAATGTACTACCTTAATCGAAGATGGCATCTTGAAAGGCTATATTCAAGATAGTCTGAATGCTCGACTCATGAATATGCCCCTTACCGGCAATGGTCGCCGCGAGAGCTTTGCTTCACTGCCAATGCCGCGCATGACCAATACCTATATGTTGGCCGGCAAGGATGATCCTGAAGAGATTGTTGCTAGCATCAAACGCGGCTTATATGCAGTGAACTTTGGTGGTGGGCAGGTTGATATCACTAGCGGCAAATTTGTTTTCTCTGCCTCAGAGGCCTACTGGGTTGAAAACGGCAAAATTCAATATCCCGTTAAAGGCGCCACCATTATTGGTAGCGGACCAGAATCCCTAAAACAGGTTTCCATGATCGGAAATGACTTGAAATTAGACGGTGGAGTAGGGGTTTGCGGCAAGGAAGGACAAAGCGTTCCAGTCGGCGTTGGACAGCCTACCCTGAGGATTGATAGCCTGACCGTGGGTGGAACCGCCTAATATTGACTAATTACGGCTTAAAATAGCCGCATGAGCCAACAAAATACGAATCCCGCTAATTGGTACTCTGCTGTCGACAAGACCTCAGATACTGACGATCAACGCATTGACAACATTTCTGTTCTGCCTCCGCCAGAGCATTTAATTCGTTTCTTTCCGATTTCTGGAACTCCCACTGAAGCGCTGATCAGCAACACTCGTAAAAAGATCCGCGACATTATTCATGGCAAGGATGACCGTTTACTCGTCATCATTGGACCATGCTCTATTCATGATCCAAAAGCGGCTCTGGAATATTGCCAACGTCTCTTAGTTGAGCGTCAGCGCTTTTCTGGTGAATTAGAAATCGTGATGCGTGTGTATTTTGAAAAGCCACGCACTACTGTTGGCTGGAAGGGCTTGATCAATGACCCTTACTTGGATGAGAGCTATCGCATCGAAGAAGGTCTCCGCCTTGCGCGTCAAGTATTAATGGAAATTAATCGTTTGGGAATGCCAGCTGGTAGTGAGTTCTTGGACGTGATCTCACCGCAATATATTGCTGACCTCATTTCATGGGGTGCCATTGGTGCACGCACTACTGAGAGCCAAGTTCACCGTGAACTTGCTTCTGGACTTTCCGCACCTATCGGATTTAAGAACGGCACTGATGGCAACATCAAAATTGCCACTGACGCCATTCAAGCGGCAGGTCGTCCACATCACTTCTTGTCTGTTCATAAAAATGGTCAAGTATCCGTTGTAGAAACTAAAGGCAATAAAGATTGTCACGTGATTTTACGTGGCGGCAAAGAGCCAAACTACGCAGCACAGTTTGTGCAAGCAGCCTGCTCTGAGCTAGCAGCCGCCAAGCTTCCAGCCAGTTTGATGGTTGATTTATCGCACGCCAATTCAAGCAAGAAGCATGAGCGTCAAATTGTGGTTGCTGACGATGTAGCACAGCAAATTGAATCTGGTTCACATCAAATTTTTGGTGTCATGGTAGAAAGCCATCTGAATGATGGCGCCCAGAAATTTACGCCAGGGAAAGATGATCCAAGCAAATTGGAATACGGCAAGAGTATTACTGATGCCTGCATTAACTGGGATGACTCTGTGAAAGTATTAGAGCGTCTAGCTTCGGCTGTAAAGAAACGCAGAAGCAATAAAAAATAATACGATAGTAATTTTCAGGTTTTGATAAAAGAGACTACTTTATTTAGTCTCTTTTTTTTCGTGCTTCCACAATACATCTGAACCGCCAGCCGCACGATTCAAAATACGCGAGAGTACAAAGAGCAAATCGGATAAGCGGTTGACATATTGACGAGGGGAATCATAGAGAGGCTCCTCCCACCCTAAACGCACAATCGAACGCTCCGCTCTTCGACACACCGTGCGACAGACGTGAGCTTGAGCTGCGGCACGTGTACCGCCGGGTAGGATAAATTCCGTTAACGGAGGAAGCTGTGAATTATATTTTTCTAACCAAACATCTAGTTGCGCTACGTGCTCAGGGTTAAGTAGCTTGTAATTGGGAATACAGAGCTCACCGCCCAAATCGAATAAATCATGTTGCACCTGCAAAAAAAGGGCCTGCAATTCAGCAGAAATACTTGCTGGGATCTCCTCAGTCATTAAAACCCCGATTTCCGAGTTCAACTCATCGATATCGCCCATGGCGCAGATCCGCAGGTGATCCTTCTCTACGCGACTTCCATCACCCAAGCCCGTCATTCCTGCATCACCGGTTCTAGTGGCGATTTTTGATAGTCGATTTCCCATATGCCTAATTATAGGTAAATGGCTAAAATGATTCTTATGAATATGGTGACCCCACCCCCCGAATTAGCCGCTATTAGCGCCCTTCAGTCCAAATTGGTCGGGGCCTTGCGCCCAATCCTGCCGGAACATGCTCTCCTATGGGAGCCAGAGGACACCATTCCTTACGAATGTGATGGTCTGGCCGCCTATCGTCGAATGCCTTTGGCAGTAGCTCTGCCAGAAACGGAAGAACAAGTCGCCCAAATTCTGAAGATTTGCTATGCGATGCAAATCCCCGTAGTGCCACGTGGCTCGGGAACTGGCCTCTCGGGTGGCGCAATGCCCCTTTCTCAAGGATTGGTGCTGTCATTAGCCAAGCTCAAGAAAATCATTGGCATCGATCCATTTACCCGGACTGCAGTCGTTCAGCCTGGCGTACGCAATCTGGCGATTTCTGAAGCAGTTGCCCATCTGGGTCTTTACTACGCTCCAGATCCCTCCTCTCAGATTGCGTGTTCAATTGGCGGCAACGTTAACGAAAACTCTGGTGGTGTGCACTGCCTTAAATACGGTCTTACTCTGCACAACGTTCTGCGTGTTCGCGCAATACTCATGAACGGTGAGATCGTTGAATTTGGCGGCTTAGCACCAGATGCGCCTGGACTCGATTTACTCGCCATCATGATGGGTAGCGAAGGCATGCTCGCCGTAGTTACCGAAGTCACAGTCAAGTTAGTAGCGAAACCGAAATTAGCTCGTGTGATCATGGCAAGTTTTGATGATATTGAAAAAGGCGGTAACGCAGTTGCTGCCATTATTGCAGCCGGCATTATTCCTGCTGGGTTGGAAATGATGGACAAAGCCACTACTCGCGCTGTAGAAGAATTTGTCCATGCGGGCTATGACTTAGACGCTGCAGCTATTTTGCTCTGTGAATCCGATGGCACCCCAGAAGAAGTGGCTGAAGAAATCGAGCGCATGACCAAGGTACTTGAAGAAGCTGGCGCAAGTGGTATTCAGATTTCTAAAGATGAAGGTGAGCGCTTGAAGTTTTGGAGTGGGCGCAAAAATGCTTTCCCTGCCGCAGGTCGCCTGGCAGCTGATTACTACTGCATGGACGGTACCATTCCTCGCCGCCATATCGCCACCCTACTCAAGCGTATCCAGGGCATGGAAGAAAAGTATGGTCTTGGATGTTTAAACGTATTTCATGCAGGCGACGGCAATATGCATCCCTTAATTTTATTTAACGGCGCCGACCAGGAAGAATGGCATCGCGCTGAAGAATTTGGTACGGAGATTCTAGAAGCCTGCGTCGAGCTTGGTGGCACGATCACTGGTGAACATGGTGTTGGCATTGAAAAGATTAATTCAATGTGTGTGCAATTTGGTGAGGGTGAACGTGAATCGTTCTGGGGTGTGAAGAGCGCCTTTGACCCAGAAAAATTGCTCAATCCAGATAAGGCTATCCCGACCTTGAGTCGTTGTGCGGAGTATGGTCGTATGCGCATTAGTGGCGGACAATTGCCTCACCCAGAATTGGAGCGTTTCTGATGAGCCACCCCCATCCACAAATTAATGCATTCCGTGAGCAAATTCTGAATGCAGCCAAGAACAAAACCTCGCTCTCGATTGAGGGCGGCGGTACAAAATCTTGGTACGGCAATCCAAATAGCTATACCAAGCTAGATACATGTGCCTACTCAGGCATTTTGGAATACCAACCAGAAGAATTGGTCATCACTGCTTGTGCCGGTACTCCGCTAAAAGAAATTGAAGCGGTTCTCAAAGAAAAAAATCAGGTACTGGCGTTTGAACCACCTCATTTTGGCGAGAGCGCAACCTTTGGTGGCGCAATTGCCGCCGGTCTTGCTGGTCCAGGACGCATTACCGTTGGCAACTTCCGCGACTTTGTATTAGGTACTCGCATTCTCGATGGCAAAGGTCAGGATCTTTCCTTTGGTGGCAAGGTCATGAAAAATGTCGCGGGATATGACGTTTCTCGTTTATTACCCGGCTCTTTGGGAACGCTTGCTCTTTTGTTAGAAGCCTCAGTCAAGGTCTTACCCAAACCTGCTGCAACTGCAACCTTACGCTGTCAGATTTCTCAGGAGAAAGCCCTCAAGATATTAAATGAATGGGCTGGCCAGCCATTGCCTCTATCGGCAAGTTGCTGGATTGGATCTACCAAAGGGGGAGATGGAGAGTTAACTTTCCGTCTCGCTGGTGCGGCAGCCGCTGTAAAGGCTGCCATTCCCCTCATGAGTTCTTTAGTGATGGCCGCTGAGGTCAAAGAGGATATTGCGGAACATTTTTGGAATGATTTGCGTGAGCAAAAACTTTCTGTATTTGCCAATCTAGATGCCGATCAAACGCTTTATCGTTTAGCACTACCTGCAGCCTGCGGACCAATCACCATCCCTGGCGCTGCCGATGAAATCATTTTGGAGTGGCACGGTCAACAGCGCTGGATTAAGGCACCTGGCGATGAGGCCACTTTTAACGCCATCAAAGCGATTGCCAATTCCCATGGTGGCCATGCAACTCGCTTTAGACAGGGTACTAATGTAGACCCTAGCAATCAGCGCTTTACCTTACTATCCGAGCAAGCTCACTCCTTTGCACTTGAGGCAGTGCAAGAACGCCTCAGATCAGCTTTTGATCCTGCAGGTGTATTCGCTACTAAACGCCTTCCATAAGTCTATCTATGCAAACTCAACTCGCCCCTCAATTTGTCAACACGCCTGAAGGTATCGAGGCAGCCCGCATTCTGGGTAAATGTGTTCACTGTGGCTTTTGTACAGCCACCTGCCCTACCTATCAAATACTTGGTGATGAGTTAGATGGTCCTCGCGGACGCATCTATCTCATTAAGCAGATCGCCGAAGGTCAAGCACCCACCGAAAAAACTCGCCTGCATTTAGATCGCTGTTTAACTTGTCGTAATTGTGAGAGCACCTGTCCAAGTGGTGTGCAATATGGCAATTTAATAGACATTGGTCGCAAATGGGCAGAAGAAAATACGCCTGAGCGCCCAATCGGCCAACGTCTGACTCGTTGGGCTCTAAAAGAAGGGCTCACTAAGCCGGCTTTATTTAACACGGCAATGACCCTGGGGCGCTTAGTACGCCCATTGATGCCGAGCGGCATCCAACGGAAAATTCCACTGACGGTAAATAAAGCATTAGCCAACTCGACCGATGCCTATGCTAGACCCACTACAACCCATCAGCGCAAAATGGTTTTGCTTGAAGGCTGCGTGCAGCCTGGCATGCTGCCAAATATTAATTCAGCAACCGCGCGTGTACTCAATGCGTTAAAAATTCAAATGCTTAGCGCGCCCAATGCCACTTGCTGTGGCGCACTTCGCTATCATCTCAACGATCAAGCTGGCGGCTTAGATCATGCCAAGCAAAATATTGATGCGTGGTGGCCCTTGGTTGAAAGTGGCGTGGAAGCGATTGTGATGACGGCCTCCGGTTGTGGTGTGATGGTGAAAGACTATGGACACCTATTTGCAAATGATTCTGCCTATGCAGCCAAGGCGAAGAAGATTTCTGAACTCACTAAAGATATTTCTGAGATTCTGCCCACCTTACAAAATGAGCTAGTTCAGTTGGTGGGTACAGACCCAAAACCAGGTGTCGTATATCACCCACCCTGCACCCTGCAACATGGCCAACAAATTCGTGGCAAGGTTGAGGGATTACTTTCTAGCATTGGTATTGGCGTCCGTTTATGTGCCGATAGCCATCTTTGCTGTGGGTCTGCCGGCACGTACTCGGTGACTCAACCCGAACTCTCTGAACAACTTCGTAAAAATAAGTTAACCCACTTAAATGCAGCGTGTGAGGAGTCTGGTGCCGAAGTGATTGTTTCTGGGAATATTGGTTGCATTACTCATCTACAACAAGATGACACTCCAGTAGTCCATTGGATCGAAATCGTAGATCAATTGCTGACCAAAATCTCTAAGGCCGCATGAATTCCATTGTTGTCAATCTGATGCAAGTCAGAGCGCGGATTGAGCTTGCTGCTTTAGCTGCAAAACGTGAGCCCGAAGAAATAGAGCTTCTGGCAGTTAGCAAAACCTTTCCGGCCTCAGCAGTTGAAGAGGCCATGCATGCCGGTCAATCCGCCTTCGGTGAAAACTATGTACAAGAGGCAGTTGAAAAAATGGAGAAGTTAGCCAAACTACGCCCTTGGTTAACCTGGCACTTCATTGGCCCCTTGCAGAGCAACAAAACAAGAGAAGTAGCGCAACACTTTGATTGGGTGCATAGCGTAGACCGCCTCAAAATTGCAGAACGTCTATCTACTCAACGCGGCGAGTTTCCAGATTTACCACCATTGATGGTTTGCGTACAAATCAACGTCAGCGAGGAAGAGAGCAAAAGTGGTATTTCCCTGGTTGAAGTTGAAGCTCTCTGTAATACCATTGCCTCTTTGCCAAACTTGGTTCTGAGGGGTTTGATGGCTATTCCCGCACCTAACCCAGATCCCGTCTTACAACGCCAAGCTTTTGCCGCCGTTCAGGATTGCTTTAAGCGGATACAAGCCACCCACTTCACCGAGCTCGGCTACCAGTTCTTTGACACCCTTTCAATGGGTATGTCTGATGATTTAGAGGCTGCCATTGCTGAAGGCAGCACCATAGTTCGTGTTGGGACGGCTATTTTTGGGAAGCGCGATAAGATTAGCAAATGAGTACAAATACAATCGCACAAAATAATAGCAATGCGCACATCACCTTTATTGGTGGTGGCAATATGGGGCGCGCCCTGATCAGTGGGCTACTTGCTAGCGGATTTGAGTCCAATCAAATATCAGTTGTAGAAGCAAATGCTGCAACGGCCCTCAAGTTGCATGAAGATTTTGGCGTTCAGCTTATTGGCGCTCTAGAGCACATTGCTTTTGACTTCTCCAAAAATAATGTGCTTGTCATGGCGATCAAGCCTCAAGATTTCAATGTCGTTGCCAAAGGTTTGGCATCGAAGCTAAAGCATGCCAGCGCGCCTGGTCCGCTGATTTTGAGCATTGCTGCTGGCATTCGCTTAAAAGATATGAGTCGCTGGCTTGACCACACACGCTGTGTGCGCGCGATGCCTAATACTCCAGCCTTAATTGGTAAAGGCATTACCGGTCTTTTTGCAGATGCTGCCGTTAATCAGTCTGACCGTGCTTTAGCTGAAACTATTTGTAATGCGGTAGGTCAAGCCGTTTGGGTAAAAGAAGAAAAGTTGATGGATGCAGTGACTGCTGTTTCTGGCAGCGGCCCTGCTTATGTCTTTGCGTTTCTTGAGGCAATGCAATCTGCCGGAGAGAAGCTCGGTCTGGATGCAGAGACGGCGCGCAAACTAGCCTACGCAACACTAGAGGGCGCTACACAGCTCGCCCATAACTCCGATGAACATGCCGGCGTTCTGCGCGAGAGAGTCACTTCTAAAGGCGGAACTACTGCTGCCGCTCTAGATGTCATGAAGCAACAAGGTTGGCATGAGATTTTAGAAAAAGCGATTGATGCGGCAAGTCAGCGTGGTAAAGCGATGGGTGATGAACTTGGCCAGAGTTAGTTAATACCCAGACCCAACACAATTCCCAGAAATAAAAATCCGCCTAACCAGTTGTTATGGCGAAATGCCTTAAAGCAATTATCTCTATTGCGGGTTGACACTAACCTCAAGTGGTAGATTGCGCAAGCGAGCGCGGGAAACCATCCCAATAAAAAATAATTGCTCAAGTTCGCTAATTGCGCCACCCATAACTGACTCAGAAAAAGCATGCCGTAACTGATTGCAATAGCGACAACATCGTACTGTCCAAAAGTAATTGCTGACGTTCTCAATCCTAGGCGCAGATCATCATCACGATCGACCATGGCGTAGGCCGTGTCATAAGCGATCGCCCAAAAGATATTCCCAATAAATAAGAACCAGGCCTCTAAGGGAATGAAATCCAAAATAGCCGCATACGCCATCGGGATACCAAAGCCAAAGGCAATTCCTAAGACGGCTTGAGGCATGGCAAAAAAGCGCTTAGTGAAGGGGTAGATAAAGGCAACCAGTAAAGCAAGTACTGATAGTTCTTTTGTAAATGTATTCAGAGGTTGAATGAGTAAAAACGCAATGAGGGCCAACACTCCAGCTACAGCTACAGCCTCCTTACCAGAGATTGTTCCACTCGTTACGGGGCGGCCTTGCGTCCGCTTCACATGACGATCAAAATCACGATCAGCATAGTCATTGATTGCACAGCCAGCGCTGCGCATTAAAAAGGTGCCCACCGTAAAGATCAGCAAAATAGACAAATCAGGCATGCCACTGCTTGCCAACCAAAGAGCCCAGAGCGTAGGCCACAACAGTAATAGCGTACCAATCGGCTTATCTAGCCTGATTAAGTATCCATAAGATATAAGGCGCTCTTTTAAATTCATGGGGTAATTATCAAGCCTTTAGAAATTCTGCTCGAGATCCGAGCCAGCGCTCTAAATGACGCTCTACTAGATCTGCATGCTCAACCAGCAAGCGTTCAGCCGCCTGTTGGGCCAACTCAATTAACCAGGCATCGCGTTGCAAATCGACAAAGCGCAACATAGCATCACCAGATTGCTTCGCGCCTAGCAACTCACCCGGACCACGCAGCGATAAATCCCGCTCAGCAATGACAAATCCATCTGAGGTCTCACGTAAAGTTTGAAGACGCTCCTTAGCAGCCATAGAAAGGGGCTCGGCATACATCAAAATACAAACCGAATCCGCAGAACCTCTACCCACGCGCCCACGCAATTGATGAATCTGGGCATAACCAAAACGCTCAGCATGCTCAATCACCATTAATGCTGCATTGGGTACGTCTACCCCAACCTCAATTACCGTAGTAGCAACCAAAAGTTGAATCTCATTGGCCTTGAAAGCCGCCATGACGGCCGCTTTTTCTTCCGCTTTTAATCTGCCATGCACCAAGCCAACTTTAAAGTCAGGCAAGGCCTGTGTCAGTTGCTCGAAGCTCTCAACTGCTGTTTGCAATTGCAGCACTTCAGATTCTTCAATCAAGGGGCAAACCCAATACGCTTGCAACCCTTTGGATAACCAACTTTGTAAACCGCCAATCACCTCATCACGGCGACTGGCTTTCACCACTTTAGTGGCAATCGGCTTTCGGCCTGGAGGTAATTCATCGATAACAGAAACATCTAAGTCGGCATAGTAGGTCATCGCTAAAGTGCGCGGTATGGGTGTAGCAGACATCATTAGTTGATGGCAGTAAAACAATTCTGAACCTACCCGTTGCTGAATCTCTAAACGCTGCCTCACTCCAAAGCGATGTTGCTCATCAATCACTGCGAGTCCAAGTTTGGCAAAGCTCACGTTTTCTTGAATAAGAGCATGTGTACCAATGATGAGTTGGGCATGCCCATTCTCGATCACTTCTTGTGCCAGTCTTTTATCTTTGGCTTTCAAACTGCCTGACAGCCAGGCGATTTTTACCCCTAAAGGCTCAAACCATTCTTTCATTTTGAGATAGTGCTGCTCAGCTAATATCTCTGTGGGCGCCATGATGGCAGCCTGATAGCCATGATCCATTACCCGCGCTGCAGCTAAGGCGGCCACGACAGTCTTGCCGCTACCCACATCTCCTTGTAGAAGACGATTCATGGGGAATGATTTGGAGAGATCATGGCTGATTTCAGACCACACACGATCTTGAGCATTGGTTAATTTAAAAGGTAGTGCTTTGAGCAAACCCGCTTCAAGGCTTTGTTTCTTTTCACTCGGAAAACTTGGCGCATGTCGCTCCTGACGAATCGCATGTGCACGCTTTAAAGAAATTTGCTGAGCAAGGAGCTCTTCAAATTGCACTCGACGCCAAGCAGGATGAGTGCGCTCCAGCAAGGCCTGGGTATTGGCGTCGGCAGGCGGTTGATGCAAATAGATGATCGCTGCTTGCAAGTTTGGCCAGTCATTGCTTGGCAATAACTCCGCCATCAGTTTTTTGGGCAAGAACTCAGCCAAACTGTCTTGCAGACTTGGATCACGTAAGGCTTGGGTCACTGCTTTACGAATAATGGTTTGTGAGACTCCAACACTTGCGGGATACACTGGAGTCAAGCTCGCTGGCAAAGGCGCATCTGGAGCTAAGGCTCGCACCGTAGGGTGAACCATTTCTGGGCCCTGAAAGCCTTCGCGCACTTCACCACGAACTCGAATATTGACGCCAACAGCCATTTGTTTTTGTTGGCTAGGATAAAAATTGAGAAAACGGAGGTTTAAGGTTTCAGTTTCATCCTCAATAGTCACTATCATCTGCCTTCTGGGGCGAAATAGGACCTGATTGCGAATGACTACACCCTGAGTCTGGGCCGAGTTAAACCTACCCTGATGGATGGCTTCCTCAATAGTCAGCAGCTCCGTCTCATCCTCGTAGCGGGCTGGCAAGTGCAAAGCAAGGGCCATAGGGCTGTCTAAACCCATCTTTTGGAGTGTGCTTGGCGCTTGTTTAGTAGTCATCGTTAAAATCTAATACCTGATGGTAATGCTATGCAACTCTCCGACTTTAATTACGAACTCCCA
>CAITHY010000036.1 GCA_903892315.1 uncultured beta proteobacterium
AAGACATTCGTCATTAAGGCAGGAAAGGGGCTTATCGCCCAACGTATGGGCAATAAGACGCTTAATCTCTTCATCAATACCTTGATTGCTTTTAATGGGTGGTGTTTCACCACACTTAACGCATTTAAGTAAAGGCATCGCCTTTCCACCATAGGTAATGACATAGGCCTTGGGATGGTGTTCTGGGTCCAATCCGTAGTTCTCACACTTCGGATTCTTACAGGTATTGTATTGAATACCATTAAAGGCACTTGGAATCCATGCCTTGCTCACTTTTACCATTCGTTTCGCCGTGTCATTAAAACACCGCAAATCATAAAGCGAATTGGGATTTAATGCAATGACTTTCTTATACTTTTATTTGGAGCTACGCTCCATTTACCTTGCCATTACACGACTGAATTCAATGGGTATTAAACATTAGGGGTGGACTTCCTGACTGCCTGTTGATATGCCTCGTATAACTCGGGTGCTTTGTCTTTAAGCCTATCGAGTTCATTGATTTTCCAATCCACCAATAGCTCTTTGGTCTTGTTGGAGAAGTTGGTGTGTAGAAGCTTGCATAAAACTTCCAACTGATGCGATAGCTCTTCATCAAGCTTTACGTTTTTCGATTTCTGCTGTGTGGTCATATAGATATTCCTTCTATACAAGGTATAGCATTTATTCAGAATATTTCAATAAATAGCCTGTATTTAATTGACTTAAGTTTGTTTTCTGGCAATTTGGTATTAAACCAAAAGAAAAGAAGACAAATATGGAGTTGGATAACGGCACACCACTATTAGATGAAGCACTATGTCAATTTGAAAAAAGATTAAAAGGACAATTCTTCACGACTACAAACCCATTCGTGAATGAAGCATTCGTTAAATGGCTTCACGCCATAAATAAGGAACATCCTGAAATTTTGCCGATTGTTGAGCCATTTGCGGGGTCAAATAATATTGTTTGGATGGTACGGGAAATGGGCTTTAAAAATCCATGGGTCTCTTTCGACATTCAACCGTCAGAAGAAAATTTGGCAGAAGACGTACTGGTAACTACAAGAGACACATTAAGCGACTATCCAAAGGACTATAAAGTTTCCATAACAAATCCGCCCTACCTTGCCAAAAATAGTGCCACAAATCGGGGCATGCCGTATGCAGGAGGAGAGTATGAGGATTTATATCAAAATGCTCTGGCGGTTATGCTGGAAAACACAGACTATGTTGCTGCAATTATTCCAGAAACGTTTATTAAGCAGAACCTCTTTCATAATAGATTGAGTGCCGTTGTTAGTTTGACTTGCCAGATGTTCGATGACACGGCCCACCCCGTATGTCTTGCCCTTTTCGTACCAGAGTCCGCCAAAAAAGATAAAGCCAACTTCGATATATGGCAAGGCAATAGATTGATTGGCAAATACAAAGCACTTGAAGGGCATTTAACCACTCCATTCGTCCGATGGACATGGCATTTCAATGACCCCATTGGAATGATTGGATTGAAAGGTGCTGATGGTGCGAAAACTGAGGATATCGCATTTATTTTAGGTGAAACCATCCCGTCGGAAGCTGTTAAACCAAGCAGTCGCCATAACACTCGCATTTCATCACCTGACCTCACCAAGGCAGAGGCTGAAAACATTATTAACATCGCTAATAAATTACTAAAAGCCCGAAGAAAAATTACAAAAGATGTTTTTATGACAGCTCATAGAGGATTGCGTGAAGATGGGAAATACCGTAGACGTTTAGATTTCTCGCAAGCACGGGACATTCTTGATTTGGCTTGCATGGAAATTAACAGAGCGGTTGAGAAAGCAAAGGATTCTGTATGAGTGGACCAAACTACGACTTAACATCTTTATGGCTCAGTAATATAGCTGACGTAAGAGACAATCCCAATTCAAGAAAAGACTTTGTAGAAAACTGGGCAGAACGTACAGGAACTTCATTTGAGGTTGCATGGCATTGGTTCTGTACGGATGATATGGCGGCGGCACATTTTGCAAAAGACCCCAGAAGACAAAATTCGCATGAACAAATTGCGGGTGAATGGATTAAGAAAATACCAGGTATAAGTAATTTCAAAAAGCTTGCCAGCCAAGGACCAGAAGCCCTTTATGTTAGCAATGGATTGCCAAAGCCTCTCGACGAATTGGCAAATAATAATACTCCGAAAAGTATAGATTTTTATTGGGAGTTAATCTTGCCTTCCGCCAATAAATTCCTTACTTTCTACGCAACGCATAAGCATACTTTTGAAGATGGCGGTTCTCAGGATAATCAACTTGAAGATTTAAAGCAATTTACCTTTGAAGCCAGTCGATTACAAAAGGAAATGGGACACCGTTTTCTATCATTGGCAGATGGCCCGTATTATCAAAAAATACGAGATGGTGGAATCTGTCATATGGATGAATTGGAAAAAATGCTAATTAACACAAAATACGCCAGAGCTATGACTTGCTCCGAATTGCCAAACTATATGATTGAATGTATTCAGGATATGGTAAAGGGGTTGCCAAATGCCGATCAGGACCCTATAAAGACAGCAATTGCTAACCTTATTCTCGAACTCAATCTTTATGTCTAATTGCACCTTTTGAATGTAAATCCGTGTATCATCCCCTCCATTGCCCTCAACCAATGGAGTCCCTTAATGACCGATGCACAGATAGCCGACATAGACCAGCAGATAGCCAGTTTAGAAGCCAAACGGAAGGCCCTATTGGACGAGAGCAGGCAAGAGGCTCTTACAACCACACGGGCCAATGTCGCCAGATACGGCTTTACAGCGTTTGAATTGGGTTTGGGTGTATCAACCCCCAAGACCACGAATACCAAGGCTCCAACGGCCAAAGCACCCGCTAAATATGCCAACCCCGCTAATCCTCAACAAACATGGGCGGGTGGCAAAGGTGCAAGGCCTTTATGGGTTCAATCGCATTTAGTGGCTGGTAAGTCGATAGACGACTTGTTGATTAAATAGGTAGGGTTATTTCATGACCATGCCAACATTTCAAGAAATGTTTCTGCCATTTCTTGCTTGCATTGCTGACGGCAATATACATACAAAGAATGATGTATCAGACCATTTGGCAGTTAAATTTAACTTGACACCTGATGAATTAGCGGAAATTCTCCCGAGTGGTAAACAAACCAAGTTCATGAATCGTATTGCATGGACTCGCACTTATTTTGGTAAGGCTTTATTGGTTGAATCCACTGGCAGAGGAGTTTTTAAGATTACACAGCGAGGTTTGGATTTATTGGCGAGCAAGCCCGCCAAGTTTGACATTAA
>CAITHY010000037.1 GCA_903892315.1 uncultured beta proteobacterium
CGTGCGTCTGAAGAACAGATCACGCGAACAACGCGTTTGCGCTTAATGATCTTGCAATTTCTGCAAATACACTTAACGGATGCTAAAACTTTCATAACTCACCTCTAAAAAAATAGGTACTTCTTAATCTTTACTTCGCCCGGAAAATGATTCTGGCGCGCGTCAGGTCGTAAGGAGTCATCTCCACCGTCACCTTATCTCCCGGCAAAATACGGATATAGTGCATCCGCATCTTTCCGGAAATGTGCCCTAAAACCACATGTCCGTTTTCTAGCTTCACGCGAAACATTGCGTTCGGCAAATTTTCTACAACTTCTCCCGCCATCTGAATTACATCGTCTTTAGACATTCAGTTAAGCGCCCATCTTAAAGTTGGCTTTTTTCATCAAAGAGCCGTACTGCTGCTGCATGACAAATGACTGAACTTGAGCCATGAAATCCATTGCAACAACCACAATAATCAACAATGAAGTACCGCCGAAATAGAACGGCACGTTGTACTTCAACACCAAGAATTCTGGCAACAAGCAAACCAAAACCATATAAATCGCACCGGCCAAAGTCAAACGCACCAAGATCTTGTCGATATAACGCCCAGTTTGGTCGCCTGGACGAATACCAGGAACAAATGCGCCACTCTTTTTCAAGTTCTCAGCAGTCTCACGGCTGTTAAATACCAATGCGGTATAGAAGAAGCAGAAGAAAATAATCGCAGCTGCGTACAGAATGGTGTAAACGGGTTGACCTGGAGCTAAAGTCGCTGCCAAATCTTTAATTATTCTGCTGAACATATTGGTTGGCTGGCCTGATGTAAACCAGCCAGCAATCGTTGCAGGAAACAAAATAATTGAGGAGGCAAAAATTGGAGGGATAACGCCTGCCATATTTAACTTCAATGGGAAGTAAGAAGATTGGCCACCGTAGATCTTGTTGCCAACTTGACGCTTAGCGTAGTTCACCAAGATACGACGCTGACCGCGCTCTACAAACACCACAAAATAAGTCACTGCTACTACGATCACAACGATCAATAGAGCGGAAATAATATTCATTGACCCGGTACGGACTAACTCTAATAAGCTAGCCAAGGCATTTGGTAAGCCAGAAACAATGCCGCCAAAAATAATGATGGAGATACCGTTACCCAAACCACGCTCAGTAATTTGCTCGCCAAGCCACATTAAGAACATGGTGCCCGTTACCAAAGTGACGACCGTGTTCAATTCAAACATCAAGCCTGGGTTAATCACCAAACCTGGTTGAGCTTGTAATGCAACAGAGATGCCTAATGCTTGGAATGTAGCCAAGAACACAGTGCCGTAGCGCGTGTACTGAGTAATCTTACGCTGACCTGCTTGACCTTCTTTTTTTAATGACTCCAAAGAAGGAACAACGATCGTCATCAACTGCATGATGATCGATGCAGAAATGTACGGCATGATACCCAAGGCAAATACAGTAAAGCGAGATAAGGCGCCGCCTGAGAACAGATTGAACATTCCCAGGATGCCGTCTTTTTGGCCAGAGAATAACTGTGCCAATTGGTCTGGATCAATTCCAGGAACTGGAATGTGAGCACCCAAACGGAACACGAGCAAAGCCAACACCAAGAAGACTAAGCGTTGGCGTAATTCGCCAAACTTGCCGCCTGATGCTGCAGTACTTGCGTTATTGGTAGGTGCTAATGCCATATCTACTAAAAGACCTATTAAACCAATTCAACCAATTTGCCGCCAGCCGCTTCGATAGCTGCTTTTGCGCCGGCAGTTGCTGTAATACCTTTGAGGGTTACAGCAATCTTCAGCTCACCAGTCTTGATAACCTTTACTGCATTGATCTGCTCACCAGCAAAACCGTGAGCCTTCAATACCAATAAGTCCACTTCTGGCAAATTGATTTTTGCTAGATCGTTCAATGTAATTTGACCAACGTGACGACGTGTCAAAGACACGAAACCGCGTTTTGGCAAACGACGATACATAGGCATCTGACCGCCTTCAAATCCAACCTTGTGGAAACCACCAGAGCGGGATTTTTGACCTTTGTGACCACGGCCGGCAGTTTTGCCAAGGCCAGAACCACTGCCGCGTCCAACGCGACGACGGTTTTTCTTGGAGCCTTCTGCAGGTTTAATTGTGTTGAGTTGCATATTCTTCGCCTATTTACTTGCTAGTTATTAGCCAATGACTTTAACTAGATAAGAAACTTTATTAATCATGCCGCGAACAGCTGGTGTGTCTTCCAATTCAGATACTGAATTGATACGACCAAGGCC
>CAITHY010000038.1 GCA_903892315.1 uncultured beta proteobacterium
GTGTTGGTGTTGGTGTTGGTGTTGGTGTTGGTGTTGGTGTTGGTGTTGGTGTTGGTGTTGGTGTTGGTGTTGGTGTTGGTGTTGGTGTTGGTGTTATTGAGGAGGATGTATTCAGCCGAATAGCTTCCCAGCAAAAACCATCCCCCAAGACCCAAAACTGCACCCGCAAGGCTGGCGGCGGCTAGTTTTTTCCAAGACTCATGCACAAAATTGACGATGTCCAGAAGGGATATCTCAGTTTCAGAGTCGGATAATTGAGCGGGGTTTTGCTGCGAGGAATCCATATCAGACTTTCTATCAATGCTAATAATTATAAGTTATGGGTTGCGCCTTTTCTCAATAAACCTACTAAAACACCAAAAATAACCCATGCGGGTAAATAGAGATAGCCATCCACGCCAAAGGATGCAATCAAAAAGCCCAAAAAGGCAAAAGTAAACATTCTTGCATTGGGATTTTCAAATGCTTTAAAGCAATTTCGTACTGCTGGCATTGCCCACCAAATCAATATTGCGGCGCCCAAAAGACCGATTTCGGCAAGTAATTTGGGTAAAAAGGACAGGCTTGGGACACCCCCCAATGGCGCCTGAGAAACCCAATTAGAATATTCAGGGGAGGCTGGGGTATACCAAGAGGGGTAAAACTGGTTGAGAATGAAACCAGATTGTCCCAAACCCACTCCGAATAGCGGGTTTGCAAGCCACACTTTCAGGGCGCCCACTATGTGCGCCAGCCGCACTAAAGAGGACCCATCTAAAACTGGCGTACTTAATAGCGGTATCCAGGCAAAACTCAGAAAGAGCCCGTTGCGCAGTTGTGGCAACTGCTGCCAAGCCAGCGCAAATATTCCCAAAACGATGATGAGCAAAAGCAATCTTTTAGGCCATAACGCCAAAATCAATACGCTAGTAATGGCACAAGCAAATAAACCTGTCCTGCTTAATGAAAAAGCTAAGCAGACCCACAAGGCTATAACTAACAATAATCGCAATAAAGACCATTTTTGATTGAGTCTCATAAAGCAAATTGGGTACAGAGTAGCAACTACCATCCCAAAATAGGAAGGCTCTTGCGTAAAGCCTTGCAAGCGATTTGATGCATAAGAGTGAAAACCTAAGGGTGCTAATAGATCGATACCGTATGGTGGTGATTGCACTGTTCCAGCTTGAGCAATCATCCAAATATCGGGCATCGCTAAAATCACGAGCGCCCAAGCGCTGTAAACAAATACCTTTTCAATTAAGAAGCTAAAGCTTGGTATTTTGCCAACTAAGGCCGCAAGGTATTGCACGGTTAGAAATACCAATACAACACTAAATGCGGCTGTATAAGGTCTTTTGGTACAAAGCCCTTGCCCGGCGTAACAAAAGAGTGCTGCTGAGCCTAGGCAATAAGCTAAAAAACAGGCTATGAAAACTAGAGATCTTTTGGGTACGTCAAAGTGACTTGTAAGCAGTGCCAATACAATGCAGTAAAAAGAGGCTTGCCCTAGTAAGAAATCCATCACATGGATATAGTCACGCACCCCTGTTCCATCGATAGTGTCGTAATCGTTACCGAATATTTTTAATTTGGGCAATTTGCCGACTGCTACTTGTTGGATAAAGGGCATGAGGTTATTCGGTATGCCGCTAGGATCTTCTCCAATCAGGCCTGATTGGTGAGCACCCACAGGATTAAAGTAGCGCAAACACATCATTTTCCAAGCGGGATCGGATGCGGCAAGGTCTTTAAGCATCTCTTCGATATGTAGCTTACTTCTACCATAGGCATTCGTTGCGCTCAGAGGATGATGCTCATCGATTGGTAAATACTGCGGATCTCCATAAACAGTTACACTAGAGCTAAAGACTAAATTCTTAACATTGGCTGAGCGCATTGCATCTAATAAACTAATCGTGCCCTGCACATTATTGGCATAGTACTCAATGGGCTTTTGCACAGACTCGCCTACTGCTTTGAGTCCTGCAAAGTGAATGACTGCATTGATCTCATGCTCGCGTAATACTTTTTCTACTAAGGATGTATTGCGCACATCACCTTCTACGCATGCAACAGGCTTTTGAATGATCTTTTCTAAGCGCTTAAGGA
>CAITHY010000039.1 GCA_903892315.1 uncultured beta proteobacterium
CACATCACTGACTTGGCATGGCGTCGTGTGCGTCACCCAAGCGAGATGTTGACTGTTGGTCAAGAAGTTACCGCTAAGATTTTGAAGTTCGATCAAGAGAAGAACCGTGTTTCACTCGGCGTGAAGCAATTAGGTGATGATCCTTGGGTTGGTATCGCTCGTCGTTACCCACCAAATACTCGTTTATTCGGCAAGGTAACTAACCTGACTGACTACGGCGCATTCGTTGAAATTGAATCTGGTATCGAAGGTTTGGTACACGTTTCTGAAATGGATTGGACCAACAAGAACGTTGCTCCAAGCAAAGCTACTGCATTGGGAACCGAAGTTGAAGTAATGGTTCTGGACATTGATGAAGACAAGCGTCGCATCAGCTTGGGCATCAAGCAGTGCAAAGCAAATCCATGGGAAGAGTTCTCACGTGCCCAACAAAAAGGCGACAAGTTAACTGGCGCAATCAAGTCTATTACTGACTTTGGTGTGTTCATTGGCTTGCCTGGCGGTATCGATGGTTTAGTTCACCTCTCAGACATCTCATGGAATGAGCCAGGCGAAGAAGCTGTTAAGAAATACAAAAAAGGTGATGAGGTTGAAGCCACTGTATTGGCAATCGATGTTGAGAAAGAGCGTATCTCTCTCGGTATCAAGCAATTGTCTGGCGACCCATTCAACAATTACACATCTGTCAGCGACAAGGGTAGCCTTGTTACTGGTACTGTGAAGGCTGTTGATGCTAAGGGTGCAACCATTCACTTAGCTGATGAAGTTGAAGCTTACTTACGTGCTTCTGAGATCTCAACCGATCGCGTTGAAGATGCTCGTAATGTACTGAAAGAAGGCGACAGCGTTACTGCAATGATCATTAATATTGATCGCAAGTCACGTGTTATCAATCTTTCAATCAAAGCAAAAGACAGTTCTGATCAACAAGATGCAATGAGCAAACTCCAAGGTGATGCGCAGTCTGGCACAACCAATTTGGGTGCTTTGTTAAAAGCAAAATTGGACAATCAAGGCTAAATCAAATTCGCCGCTTTCCATCAGGGGAGCGGCGTTTTTTATCGATAGATCATGACCGATCAAGAGCAACAAGCAATTACCCGCTCCGAACTAGTGGAGAGCCTTGCGGAACAGTTTCCGCAGCTTTTACCTAGAGATGTGGAGTTGGCGGTAAAAACTTTGCTGGACACAATGACTCATGCTTTGGCTGAGGGCAAGCGTATCGAGTTGCGCGGCGTAGGAAGCTTTGTGCTTCACCATCGTCCTGCTCGCACTGGACGCAATCCAAAGTCTGGTGAGAAAGTCTTGATTCCAGAAAAACGCGTTCCGCACTTTAAGCCTGGCAAAGAGTTGCGTGAGCGAGTAGATTACAAGCCTCTAAAGCAGGCGGGCCCCAAAGAGGGTTCTGGTGCCTAAGATTCAGGCTCAACCTCAGTGGTCCATTCGGGCCATTTTTTTATTTAAATTCTGCGCACTATGATTCAGATAGCTACCGCTTGGTTATTGCTGCTACCAGTTATGTTTGGTATTGGCTGGTTAGCGGCGCGCTGGGATTTGCGTCTTGAAAACCGTATGGATGAACGTGAGCGTATGCGTCAACAGCGCTCCACTTTTAAAGGTTTAAGTCTTTTATTGAATGAGCAGCCTGATCAAGCGATTGAGACCTTAGTTAAAATTGCACAATTAGATCCAGAGACTGTTGAGCTGCATTTCTCATTGGGTAATTTATTTCGCCGTCGTGGTGAAACTGAGCGTGCTATTCGTATTCATCAACATTTGGCTAATCGTGATGATTTAAAGCCTCGTGATCGTGACCACGCTGCCTATGAGTTGGGTCGCGACTTTTTGCGTGCTGGGTTGCTTGATCGAGCAGAAGCCTCATTAAATCGCGTGGGTAATGGCAAATATGCTGAGCCTGCCAAAGAAAGCTTGTTGGAGATGTATCAAATTGAGCATGATTGGAAAAAAGCCATCATTGCCGCAAGCGAACTTGAGAGTCTCCAGGGCAAATCACACCATACTGAAATTGCACAATTTCATTGTGAACTTGGTCAAGAGGCCTTGCGTCGCAAAGACTTAGTTGAGGCGGAGCAATCAATACAACGCGCCCTGCAGGCTGTACCGAATCATGCACGCGCTTTGATCTTGCAGGGCGATTATTTAATGGCAATGCACCGTCCTGCTCAAGCAATTGAGGCTTGGAGTTTGATTGCTAGCTCTCACCCGGCTTATATGCATTTGTTGGCTGATCGTTGGATGTTGGCTCACGTAGCAATTAATAAAGAGAGTGAGGGTTTAGATCGCCTTTGCGAATTACTTAAAACCCAAGCTACTGGTGAGTTACTCGATATTGTGCATAAGCACCTGATGAAAATTCGAGGGCCTCAGGCAGCAAATGCGATGTTATCTGATGTGATGCAGCACTCTCCAACGCTGATTGCTTTGTCTAAGATGGCTGAAACCCGTCTTGCATTAGAAGAGGGTAGCGCGAACTCAGAAAGGCTCTTGGAGTTACAGTCTATTCTCAAACTTCTGCGTCAACGCACTACCAGCCTAGCTCGTTACACTTGCGGCAATTGTGGCTTTAGGGCGAGAAGGTTTTATTGGCAATGCCCTGGTTGTAATCATTGGGAGGCATACTCCCCAAGACGTAGTGAGGGCGCCGCTCCTAGCGGCCCTTCGATGTAAAGAATATAGGAGAGTAAATGAAAGTCACTATTATTGGTAGCGGTTATGTGGGCTTGGTTACAGGGGCTTGTCTTGCTGAACAGGGTAATAACGTCTTTTGTGTAGACGTAGATCCAAGGAAGATTGAGATTCTCAACTCTGGTGGCGTACCTATTTACGAACCGGGGCTTAAAGAAATGATTGAGCGCAATAGAGCTGCTGGCCGTTTGCAGTTCTCAACCGACATTGCTGCTTCAGTTGCCCATGGCGACATTCAATTTATCGCTGTTGGTACTCCTCCCGATGAAGATGGTTCAGCTGATCTGCAATACGTCGTTGCAGCAGCACGGAATATTGGCCGTCATATGACTGCTCCTAAAGTGATTGTCGATAAATCCACTGTGCCAGTAGGCACTGCCGATAAAGTATCGGCAGCCATTACTGAAGAATTAGAAAAAAGAAACTTATCTCCAGAACTGTGCTCCGTAGTCTCTAACCCTGAGTTCCTCAAAGAGGGCGCAGCAGTAGAGGACTTTATGCGTCCAGACCGGATTGTGATCGGTACTGAAAGTACGCCAGCAGGATTGCGTGCCAAAGAGCAAATGCGCAAA
>CAITHY010000040.1 GCA_903892315.1 uncultured beta proteobacterium
CCAGCTCTGCAGAAATAACCTGCTGATCCTTCACGACACCCCTTCATACCAAAATGGCAAAAAAAAATGGGCTTCAAAGCCCATATTCTCGAAATTCAGAACAGGCCGACTTACGTTGATCGCAACATCAGTCGGTAAACACTAAAAACAGCAGAATCCTGCTGTAAGACCGAAATTATAGCCTATTTGGCAGAAAACTGATACAAATCAGAAGCTTTCGCCTGGATTACGGGGTTTTCTAGGTCCCTTATTGAAGGGTTTGCGCCCTTTTGGTGCGCCCCGTTTAGGCCCATTCCCGGGACTCTGGGGGTTGCCGGTCACAAATGCAGACTGTCCGTGGTGAACTTTGCCGCCTTTACTGCGGTTTTGACCCTGACCACCTTGTCCGCCCTGCCCGCCTCGACCGCCTTGACCACCCTGACCAGGTCGACCACCTTGAGTACGACCACGAAATGGACCGCGCCCTTCGCCAGAACCACCACCGCCTGGTTTACCGCCTCTACCCTGATGCGTCAGGCCATTGTGACCGCTAGCAAGGGTTAAGGCATCACGGGATCCCCAGTAAGAAACAGAGGTTTGCATTGGATCAGGCTGGAAATCTTCTCCCGTTGGACGACGATCACGATTATTGGCATTGGAGTTAGGGTTGCGACCCTTGTCTTGCGGCTGTGGCATTTTTAAGCCAGCAGACTTCATCAAGTTATAGATGCCGCCGGCTTCAATCTCTTCCCACTTGCCACGACGTAAGCGTGGAGGTAACAAGAAAATGCCATAACGAGTTCGAATTAATCGAGACACCACATGACCAACAGCCTCAAACATACGACGCACTTCACGATTACGACCTTCGTTTAATGCAACGTGGTACCAACGGTTAGCACCTTCACCACCACCCATCGCTAGACGTAAGAATTTTGCTTGGCCATCATCGAGCGTAATACCACTCTTTAAAAGCGCTGTGTTTTCTTGACTAAGGTCACCCAAGATACGGACAGCGTATTCACGCTCAACACCGTAACGGGGATGCATTAAACGATTCGCCAACTCACCAGAAGTGGTAAATAACAAAAGACCTTCAGTATTAAAGTCCAGGCGACCTACTGCGATCCAGCGTCCTTGACGCGGTTTAGGTAAACGATCAAATACCGTTGGACGACCTTCAGGGTCAGACTGACTCACGATCTCGCCAGCAGGCTTGTGATACATGATCACGCGTGGTGGCTTAGTCTGAATCTTGCGATGCACAGGCTTGCCATTGATGCGTACTTGATCCGTTGGTCCAATACGTTGGCCAATGTGTGCAGGTAATCCGTTAACCGATACGCGCCCTTGAATAATCAAGTCCTCCATATCGCGACGAGATCCCATACCAACATCCGCCAATACCTTGTGCAACTTAACGGTATCTTCATCATCAGCATCATCATCTAAACCATCGAGGTCAGACCAAACTTCATCACGTAAACTGAGCGGGAGGTCATCCACGTTTGCAAACTGCAGACTACTCATCTCTTCATCTGTTGGCGCATCTGGATCTTCATCTTCACGTGAACGTTGTGCGCGTTGTGCGCGACGCTCGGCTCCGGTCTGATGGGACACCTCATTCTCATTCACACCATCAGGATTTTTGACTTCTTCAACCTCAGGAGCATCCAAAGCGGCATCAAACTCCCCAGAAACTACCGAAGCAAACAAAGCCTCACTCTCAGCTGGATTAGGCGCTAATTTGGCAGATTGGTTATTACCTTGGTGATGGCCACCTTCACGGGGTCCATTGGACTCTCCACCTTCACGGCGTGGGCGATCTTTACTAAATGGACGCTTCTTATTGAAGGGGTGCTTACTACCTCCTGCGCCTTGGCGGCGTGGACGACGTTCACCGCGCTCTCCGCTTTCAGACTTTTGGCCATCTGAGTTTGATGGCGTAGCGTCTGCATTGGAAGGAGTTGCCGATGAATTCACTATCGGGGATGAATCGTTTTCGTTAGAGCTTGTCATTAATTATTATTTTGTTTCGTCTGGTTTATCTTCAGACTCAGGGGTAACTTCCTCGGCATCTTGTTCAGAAACTTCAATACTGGTTTCTTCTACAGCAACTTCAGTTGTCTCTTCTTCAATCTCGCTCACCTCTTGAGTATCAGCATCAATGACGACTGTCTCTACGGTGGCAGACGGATCAAATTCCATTACAGCTTGACCTAATTGTTCTGCAGCAGCCATTGGTGCAGCATCTTCCAGCATCGGCAAGCTTTGTAAATTGGTCAGACTAAGGTCGTCTAAAAATTGTTTAGTGGTGGCATACAAACCTGGACGACCAACGGTTTCTTTGTGGCCAATCACCTCAACCCAACCACGATCTTCTAACTGCTTCATGACGTTACTGCTTACAGCAACACCACGAATCTCTTCGATCTCACCACGGGTTACTGGCTGACGGTAAGCGATGATGGCTAAAGTTTCCATCACAGCACGCGAATACTTTGGCGGCTTTTCAGGAGTCAAGCGATCGAGGTACTCGCGCATCGCCAGACGGCTTTGAAAACGCCAGCCAGTTGCGATATGCACTAATTCCATACCCTTGTCATCCCAAGCGCGTTGCAGTTCGACTAAAGCCTCATCGATATCTGCCGTAGTGATGTCTTCTATAAATAAGCGAGACAAATCAGCAACGGTAAGTGGTTCCTGTGCGCATAGGAGGGCTGTTTCAATGACGCGCTTATTGTGATCGTCCATAAAATTCGGGCTACCAGGAGCAATCCTGATTAGGCTTTAAAAATGTATTTAGTAATGGGTTTTGGTGTTTTCAAGCTACTACGGACAATCCATCTCATCAATTCTTATTGGGATATGACCGCGCTGCAACGAAGTACTTTTCGTTCACCTTGTCCCCATTATAAGGTAGGCTCAATACAATAGCCACATGCACAAGAATTCAAGCAACTCCCCCTTATCGACGCCCAGGGACATAGATTCCATGGAGCGACGTCGACTACTAGGCCTCGGAATTGGTATGGGAGCCCTTCTTGGGGGTGCAGGTTTAAGCTCTTGCAGCCTTGTGGGGAGCAAAAAACCGGTTGTTGGCTTGGTTCTAGGTGCTGGAGCAGCTCGAGGATTTGCCCACGTAGGTGTAATCAAGGCATTAGAAGCCCAGGGCATCAGACCCGATATTGTTGTTGGTAGTAGCGCTGGCAGCGTGATTGCCACCCTACTCGCCTCAGGCGCCACCGGAAACGATCTCAATCGCCTAGCCCTCAATCTAGATGAGGCCACCATTGCTGACTGGGGACTTCCGTTTGCCGGCCGATTTGGCGGTCTCATCAAGGGTGATGCCCTACAGAATATGGTTAATCGAGAAGTCCAAAACAAATCGATTGAACAAATGCGCATCCCCTTGGGAATTGTTGCAACGGAATTGCAGTCGGGCAAAGGGGTTTTATTTAGAACGGGTAACACCGGCTTAGCGGTTCGCGCATCTTGCAGCGTACCCGGAGTATTTCAGCCGGCAGTCATCAGCGGCAAAGAATATGTGGATGGTGGTTTAGTAGCGCCAGTACCCGTCAGCTACGCAAGACAAATGGGGGCAACCTTAGTCATTGCGGTGAATATTTCTTCTGAGCCTATTCAGCAAGATGCCAGCGGAACCTTAGGCATCTTGCAACAAACCATTTCTATCATGCAACGAAGCATCAATCAATACGAACTCAAAAGTGCTGACATCGTGATTCAGCCACAATTAAAACAAATGGGTAGTGGTGATTTCAAATCTAGAAATGCCGCCATTCTGGCCGGTGAGGCTGCGGCGCAAGAGCAAATGGGATTTATTAAAGAGAAGCTCAAGGGCTAAGCTTTAAATCCCCATTTTGTTGTCGTGGTATAGTTCCATACATCTAATTGTAGTTACAATTTGATGTATGGAGATTACCTATGATCAATCAAAAAACCTACACAACATTCGACAGCGAAATCTCTCCTTCGAGAGCGCAAGAGATTTTGATTTTGAAACAGCCAATTTCACAACCGACAAAAGAAAAAACTATGGAGAGATTAGAAGGTGTGCTCTGGGATTTCTTGGGAACAGACTGCATGCTATGGTATTTACAGAAACCGCCAAGGGAATTCGGGTAATTAGCTTTAGAAAAGCCAATAAACGAGAGATTATGAGTTATGAACAGAAAAATTAAAAATGATCAAGACGACTTTGAGTGGAGTGCGGCAGAGATAAAAGCATCCAAAAAGATCAATTCACTTCCAAAATCATTACAAGAAAAACTTGCGTCACGGAAAAAAAGGGGTCCACAAACTAAGCCGATAAAGGTTTCAACAACTATTCGCTTATCCAGCGATGTCATTGAATCCTTTAAGGCTACTGGCGATGGCTGGCAAACAAAAATTGATTTAGCACTTAAGCAGTGGCTTCAAGAGCACACGCTTGTTTAGGGAAGTGAGCTACTAAAGGCTGCGTGACTTACGCTTGAGATTTTTAACTTCGTTGAGAAGCTCTTGACGTTCAGAGTCATCTAGATTGTCGCTACCATCTAAACGACGCGCTCCATCAAAACGTTTATCCCAATAGAGACTACTGAGATCATCCACTCGTACATTGGTCCCTTTAGAGGGTGAGTGAATGAATTTGTTATCGCCCACATAGATTCCGACGTGAGAAAAAGTAAGGCGCATCGTATTAAAAAATACGAGATCCCCTGGCTGCAATTCTTCACGGGTAATGGGTTTGCCAACACGACTCATTTGGGTTGACTTACGTGGTAATAGGAATCCTAATTTGTCCTTAAAGACGTAGCCAACAAAACTGCTGCCGTCCAATCCAGACTGAGGCAATTCTGAATCCCAGCGATAACGCACGCCAATCACCTCCATAGCGCGGTTGATTAATTCTTCTGATTTACCAGACACGGTATCAGCCAAGCGATCAGACACTCTCGCAATGTAGGAGCGTCCTGCCTGGAACATACTCTCTTTAGGAACCACCGCTTCAGAAGATGCCTCTGGCGCTGGATCAGCCGCATAGGCAGATACAGACACGATGGTGCCCAAGCTGAGGGCCAGTACTTGTAGAAGTAGGGCTTTTTTCAATGACATCAAATCAGTTTAACAAAGAACCTTTAATTAACCAAGTCTTCACTCTAAGCTTAAGTCATTGTTTATTAAGGTAAATTTGCTTTAAATTAGGGCAAATGCACCAAATTAGCCCATTTGAGTGGGGTTTAAGTCAGCTCGGCGGCTGCAAATAGCTCTTTGGTATAGGTCTGGCGGGGATGCTTAATAAGGGTCTCAGTATCACCAAATTCCACTACCTTGCCGCCTTTGAGAACCATGATCTCATGGGACATTGCTCTAATCACGGCCAAATCATGACTAATCATGAGATAAGCTAAGTTGTACTTTTTCTGCAGCTCGGTCAATAAGGCAAGCACCTGCTTCTGAATGGAAACGTCTAGCGCAGAGGTGGGCTCATCCAGCACCAAAATTTGAGGGCGCAAAATTAAGGCACGCGCGATGGCGATTCGTTGACGCTGCCCTCCAGAAAATTCATGGGGATAACGCAGCAGCGCAGAACGATCTAAGCCTACTTCTTTAAGCATGTCCACTACTCGAGTCTCTCGTTCTACAGCAGACAGCTTTGGAAAATGCACATCCAAGCCTTCAGAGATAATTTGCAATACATTCATGCGCGGCGACAGCGATCCAAAAGGATCCTGAAAAATCACCTGCAAGCTAGAGCGCATTGCACGTCGCTCAATGGGTTTAAGTTTTTGCCAATCACTGCCAAGCACATCGACACTGCCGCTAACCTCCGCCATAGAATCGCCCAATAAACCAAGTACAGCCATCCCCAAAGTGGTTTTGCCAGAGCCTGACTCGCCAATCACACCGATGGTCTGGCCTTGCTTTAATGCAAAGCTGACTTTTTTCAACACTTTGTGTGATGGCGCCTTTTTAAACCATGAAGTTGACTCTGAGCTCGGGTAGGCAACCGAGAGATCCTCAGTTTTCAGTAGCACTGGAGCCAATGGCATTAGTGGCGCCAGGTCGCGGACCGGCTCACTATTAACCAAGGCACGTGTATAGGGATCCTCTGGATGCTCAAACACTTGCTTGGTCGGCCCTACCTCCATCAAGTTACCTTGATTGAGTACAGCTACACGTTGTGCAAAATGCTTCACCAAATTGAGATCGTGGGTAATCAGCAGAATTCCCATGCCGCCATGATCTTTGGATTCTTCTTGGAGCTCTTTGAGCAAATCTAAGATTTGCAAACGCAAACTCACGTCTAAAGCTGTCGTAGGCTCGTCTGCAATGAGTAGTCGTGGCTTACATGCCAAAGCCATCGCAATCATGGCGCGCTGTCTTTGTCCGCCCGAGAGTTGATGTGGATAAGAATGAAAACGGCGCTGGGGCTCAGGAATGCCAGTCTTTCTGAGTAAGTCAATCGCAGCATCCATTGCATCCGCTTTAGAAATTAAGGGCTGATAGATTTGTACTGCCTCGATGATTTGATTGCCCACAGTAAAGAGTGGGTTCAGAGCCGTCATCGGCTCTTGAAATACCATCGCAATTTCGCGACCACGAATCTCGCGAATATCTTGCATAGACATCGAGAGCAAATCTACCGCGCCCTTTCCATCTTTTTTATTCCATAAAATCTTTCCAGAAACCTTGGCGCCCTCTGGCTCCAATCGCAATGGCGCCAATGCAGTCAGCGTCTTACCTGAACCCGATTCCCCAACCAATGCCACACGCTCACCGATACCAATTTCTAAATCGAGATGGCTCACTGCAAACTTTTCGCGGCGACCTGATCCAAATGAAATACACAGATCTTCATAACGCAACAAGCTCATGAGCGCCCTCCACTCATTGCGCCAGCCTTACGAGAATCAAAAGCATTGCGCAATGCTTCGCCCATAAATGTTAATAGCAGTAGTGTGGCAACTAAGACAACAAAGGTTGATAAGGAGATCCACCAAGCATCAAGATTGCTTTTTCCTTGAGACAGCAGTTCACCCAAGCTTGGCGTTCCCGGAGGAACACCTAGGCCTAAAAAGTCCAAACTGGTTAAAGACAAAATGGCAGCACTCATGCGAAAAGGTAAAAAGGTAATCACCGGTGTCAAGCTATTGGGCAAGATGTGACGCCACATAATTTGCAAATTAGTTAAGCCCAATGCTCTTGCCGCACGCACATATTCCAAAGCACGATTCCGGAAAAATTCCGCCCGGACATAATCTGATAAACCCATCCAACCAAAAGCAGCTAACAAAATAATTAGCAGGGAAACGCTAGGATTAAAGATTGAGGCAAAAATAATCAGCAAGTACAACTCGGGCATCGCTGACCAGATCTCAATCAGCCGCTGAGAAACCAAGTCAAACTTACCGCCAAAGAAGCCCATCAAAGATCCAGTAATGATGCCCACGCTCACACCAACAATTGTCAGAGCAAGACCAAATAGAATCGATAAGCGGAAACCGTATATCAGGCGTGCTAGAACATCGCGCCCGCGATCATCGGTCCCGAGCCAGTTCTCCCAGGAGGGTGGTGCTGGATTGGGCACTTGTGAAAAGTAATTGAGCGTCTCATAGCTATAGTGAATCGGCGGGTAGATTGCCCAATTACCATTGCTAGTAATGTTCTGACGAATATCGGGATCCAAGAAATCAGTTGGCGTTGCAAAGTCACCTCCAAACACCGTTTCGGGCTGACTCTTGACGATCGGGAAATAAAAATGGCCTTCATAACGAACCACCAAGGGCTTGTCATTTGCAATCAATTCAGCGCACATTGATAAACCAAAGAGGATCATGAAGATCCATAGGCTTGCATAACCCATGCGACTATTTTTGAAGCGCTGCCAACGACTCATGAGCCGCCTCCCGCACCAAACTGAATGCGTGGATCTACATAGACATAGCAAAGATCAGAAATTAACTTGGTGAATAAACCAATTAGCGTGAATAAATACAGAGTACCAAAGACAACTGGGTAGTCACGCCGCATTACAGACTCATATGAAAGTAAGCCAAGCCCATCTAATGAAAACAGCGTTTCAATTAACAGTGAACCAGTAAAGAATGCCCCAATAAATGCTGCTGGGAATCCGGTCACTAAAGGCAAAAGCGCATTGCGGAATACATGCTTCCACAATACTTGCTTTTCAGTAAGCCCCTTTGCGCGCGCAGTCAGAACGTACTGTTTACGAATCTCTTCCAGGAAAGAATTTTTGGTCAGCATAGTCACTACTGCAAAACTGCCCAGGACCGAGGCGGTAATCGGCAATACTAAATGCCACAAGTAATCCATGACTTTGCCAATCAAACTCAGATCACTCCAATTGTCTGAAGTCAGACCTCGCAGCGGAAAGAGCTGTAAGAAGCTACCGCCACCAAAGAGAACCAGTAATAAGACACCCAGCACAAAACCAGGAATTGCATAGCCAACCAGGATCATGCTGCTGGTCACAGCATCAAAGCGAGAGCCATCGCGAACCGCCTTGGCAATGCCCAAGGGAATCGAGACTAAATACGTAATAAAGAAGGTCCATAGTCCAATACTGATCGAGACTGGTAACTTAGAGACCACTAAGGTCCAAACACTTTCGTGTTGATAGTAGCTTTGACCCAGATCAAATCTGGCAAAGCGGCCTAACATCATGAAATAGCGTTCGAGTGGCGGCTTATCAAAACCATATAAAGCCTTCACTTCCTCTAAACGCTGTGCATCAACTCCTTGACGACCGCGGTAGGTTGAACCAGAACCCGAAGACTCGGAGCCACCTGTTGCAGCACTGCCCTTCCCCTTTAGCTCCAACACCATCTGCTCTACTGGACCACCGGGAACAAATTGCACTACTGCAAAGGTAAGTGTTAACACGCCCAAGATTGTCGGAATCATCAGGAGCAAACGTTTAAAAATATAAGCGCGCATTTGACCTTGCATTATTTGGCCTCTTCTTTCCACCAATTTTGCATGATCCATGCTTCGGCTGAGTAATACAAAGGAGGTTCTGGGTAGCGCATCTCATGACGGAAGGCGACGCGATGAGTTGGGTTGTACCACTGCGGCACAACGTAATAACTATTCCACAGGACTCTGTCCAGGGCTCTGGTGGCGGTTCTTAACTGCTCCCGATTTTGTGCTTTGGTAATTTCATCAATCAAAGCATCAACCACGGGCGACTGCACGCCGATTACATTGTCAGAGCCTTTTTCTTTAGCAGCCTGACTACCAAAGCGATCCCAGAGTTCGTTGCCTGGATTTTGGGAATCCTGAAATCTGACGGTAGTCATATCAAAGTCGTATTCATTCATACGCTTTTGGTGCAAGGCAAAGTCGCTTGTTCGAATATCTACCTGCACTCCCAACTTTTCTAAATTGCGTACATAAGCAGAGATCACCCTCAAGAAGAAGCCGCCGTCCTCCACAATCTCAAAGCGAAATGGCTCGCCCTTTTCATTACGCAATGCACCATCACGATATTGCCAGCCTGCGTGCAGGAGGAGCTCACGGGCTTTTTTTAAGTTCTGGCGCAAGCTACCAGGTGACTTAGTTGATGGCGCTAAAGGCATTGGGCCAAAGACAGCATCCGGGACCCACTGAGGATACTTTGCCTTCAAGGGTTTGAGTAGCTTCAACTCTGACTCTGTAGGGTTACGAGGGCCGTCAAAGTTAGCGCTCAAATCACTATTAGTGAAATAACTATTGATACGGCTGTATTGATCAAAAAATATTTGGCGATTGAGCCATTCAAAATCAAGCGCATAACCTAAAGCTTCGCGTACGCGTGCATCTTTAAAAATAGGACGTCGAACATTCATGGCAAAACCTTGCATGCCAGCGCCGTTGTGATTTAAAAATGCTTTCTTTAAGAGAATGCCTTGATCAAACTTGGAGCCCACATATCCTTTAGCCCAGATCTTGGCGCGATACTCAACCAAAGCATCAAACTCTCCCGCTTTAAAGGCTTCCAGCCTAACAGCATCATCGCTATAGAGCTTATATAGAACGCGATCAAAGTTATAAAAGCCAACGCGGACATTTAATGGCTTTCCGAGTTGATCAGCCCAATAGTTTGGATTCTTTTTATAAACAATTGATTTGCCTGCTTTAAAGGATTCAATCAAATAAGGCCCGCTACCGATGGGCGTTTCAAAGGCAAGCTTCTCAAACGGAATCACGGTTCCATCTGCTTGCTTACCCCAGTTACGGGAGAACACTGGAAAGGTTCCCGCCAAGATAGGTAGTTCAGTATTGTCATTTTTAAAGTCAAAGCGGACAGATCGATCTGATAAAACAACTACCTCTTTAATATCGGCAAACGTTGTTTTGTAGCGAGGATGCGCTTTACCGCTCATGAGGGTATCAAAACTATATTTAACGTCAGCAGCCAGGACTGGACTACCATCCGAAAATTTTGCCTCAGAGCGAATATGAAAGGTAGCCGACTTATGGTCTTTGGCCACTTGAATATCGTCTGCCAATAAACCATAAATACTGGAGACCTCGTCGGCACTTCCTTCAGCCAAGGACTCAAACATGAGCTCAATACCTGGAGCTGTAATACCGCGCAGAGTAAATGGATTGAATTTATCAAAGCTCGTTCTTTGCCCTGGGTTTGGCAAGACTAGCGTTCCACCACGGGGGGCATTGGGGTTGACGTAATCAAAATGGGCAAATCCATCGGGGTATTTGGGCTTGCCGTATTGCGCAATCCCCTGTCCCGCTAGAGTGGTAGTGGCCCCAAGCCCCGCTAGCAGGGCTAGCAGCAAGAAATAGGCAATTTGTCGAATGGGCTTTAGGGTGGGCATATATGCAACAATTGTAGATAGCTAATCATATTTGAAGTAAAGGACAAAACATGGGCTTTCTCACCGGCAAAAAAATCCTCATTACCGGCCTCCTCTCTAATCGTTCTATTGCCTATGGCATCGCCAAGGCCTGCCACCGTGAAGGCGCCGAGCTGGCCTTTACTTATGTGGGCGAGCGCTTTAAGGATCGTATTGTTGATTTTGCAAAAGAATTCGATACCGAACTCATTTTTGACTGCGATGTGGGCAGCGATGAGCAAATTAGCGCTCTTTTTAAGGATTTAACGAAATCTTGGCCCCAGTTTGATGGTTTTGTCCATGCCATCGGTTTTGCCCCCCGCGAAGCAATTGCAGGTGATTTCTTAGAAGGTCTTTCGCGTGAAGGCTTCAAGATTGCTCACGACATTTCCGCTTATAGCTTCCCTGCAATGGCAAAAGAAGCACTCCCAATGCTGCGTGACAAATCCTCATTACTTACTTTGACGTATTTGGGATCCATGAAGAATGTTCCTAACTACAACACTATGGGTTTAGCAAAGGCATCGCTTGAGGCTTCTGTTCGCTACCTCGCCGGCTCAGTTGGCCCTAAAGGGATTCGCGCTAACGGCATCTCTGCTGGCCCAATTAAAACTTTGGCCGCTTCCGGCATTAAGGGCTTTGGCAAGATTTTGCAAGCGGTTGAGGAAACAGCTCCATTGCGTCGTAATGTGACGATTGATGATGTGGGCAATACTGCTGCATTCTTATTGTCTGACCTAGCTAATGGCATTACCGCTGAAATCATTTATGTTGATAACGGCTTTAGCCAAGTCGTTGGCGGAATGGATGAAGTTTGAGCATTCCACTGCGCGAGGCCCTGAAGTTCTGGGCTAAGCTTGGCTTCATCAGCTTTGGCGGGCCCGCAGGCCAGATTGCCGTTCTACATCAAGAGTTAGTTGACAAGCGTCGCTGGATTTCTGAGCGGCGCTTTTTACATGCGCTGAACTACTGCATGGTATTGCCAGGACCTGAGGCTCAACAACTAGTGACCTATATTGGCTGGCTCATGCACCGCAGTTGGGGCGGCATTCTGGCGGGTAGCCTATTTATATTACCTTCCTTATTTATTTTGATTGGCTTGTCATGGGTATATCTCACCTTTGGACAGGTTCCCTGGATTGC
>CAITHY010000041.1 GCA_903892315.1 uncultured beta proteobacterium
GCGATGCTCGTGAAGTTGAGCGTAAAAAAGTTGGTCTGCACGGCGCGCGTCGTCGTAAGCAGTTCAGCAAGCGCTAATTCTTTCAGTCGCTCAAGTTTTATCGAAAGGGTCGCGCAAGCGGCCCTTTTTGTTTCTACAATCAAGACAATTGTAAGAATCAAGTAGTAAGCTCTATACGATAATTTCGATATAGCGCATTTTGGAGATTGACATGATTAAAGTTGGCATCGTAGGCGGCACTGGATACACTGGAGTGGAGTTGTTGCGTTTATTGGCGCAGCATCCTGAGGTAGAGCTCACCGCAATTACTTCTCGCACAGAAGCTGGCATGCCAGTAGCTGAAATGTTCCCATCTTTGCGTGGCCGTGTTGCTCTGAAATTTACGACGCCTGATGAAGCCAAGCTCAATGAATGTGATGTGGTGTTCTTTGCAACCCCACATGGTGTTGCGATGGCACAAGCAAAAGATTTGCTCGCTCATAATGTGAAGATTTTGGACCTTGCTGCAGACTTTCGTTTGAAGGATGTGCAAGAGTTCGCAAAGTGGTACGGCATGGAGCATGCCTGTCCAGAAATTTTGGCTGAAGCGGTTTATGGTTTGGCGGAGATTAATCGTGAGGCCATTAAGAAGGCGCGTGTAGTTGGTTTGGCAGGTTGCTATCCAACCTCGGTGCAGCTTGGACTTGCTCCATTGCTTTCGCCTAAATCGACTGGCGGTAAACACCTCATCGATGGCACGCATATTATTTCTGATTCAAAGTCAGGCACCTCTGGTGCTGGCCGAAAAGCAGAGATCGGTACTTTGTTGTCTGAGGCGTCCGATAACTTTAAGGCCTACAGCGTTAAAGGACATCGCCATCTCCCGGAAATCGAACAGGGCTTAAAAGCAATCGCCGGCCACGATCAGATCGGTTTGACCTTTGTGCCGCATTTAACGCCAATGATTAGAGGTATTCATTCGACTTTGTACGTCCGTTTGACTGAGGCTGGTAAAGACGTTGATTACCAGAAGCTCTATGAGAACTTCTATCAGGATGAGCCGTTTGTCGACGTCATGCCGGCAGGTAGCCATCCAGAGACCCGTTCTGTTCGGGGGAGCAATGGCATTCGGATTGCGATTCATCGCCCAGGCGGTGGTGATACATTAGTTATTTTGGTGGTTGAAGACAATTTGGTGAAGGGTGCTTCAGGCCAGGGCGTGCAGTGTATGAACTTGATGTTTGGGTTGCCAGAAACTACAGGCCTTACCCAGATCGCTGTTTCCCCATAATGACCCTTCAGCAAGTTGGCCATTAAAAGCCTAAAATAAGATATTGCCTTTTGAATTGGGAGTGAATCATGACTGAATTAGCTACACAATCTGCACAAGATTTAGCCGAGCCGCCAACTCCATTGGTGTTTACGGATAGTGCCGCTGCGAAAGTGGCGGACTTGATTGCTGAAGAAGGTAATCCAGAGTTGAAGTTACGCGTATTCGTACAAGGTGGCGGTTGCTCAGGATTTCAGTATGGCTTCACATTTGATGATGCTGTGAATGAAGACGACACTCTATTTGAAAAGAATGGCGTTACTTTGTTAGTGGATTCAATGAGCTTTCAATATTTGGTTGGCGCTGAGATTGATTACAAAGAAGATATCAATGGCTCACAGTTTGTGATTAAGAATCCAAATGCGCAAACTACTTGTGGTTGCGGATCTTCTTTCTCTGCTTAACTAAAAAAGTATTTAATCATTTAAGCGGGATAGCAAGCACCTAGAATTCTAGGGCCTTTCGCTCCCGTAACGGCTGGCAAATTTGCTGGCCGTTTTTCTTTGTGGGCCCATGCAAGCCATGCAAAAGCAAGGCCTTCAACAAGTTGCGGATCAATTCCTGCGGACTCACTTGTAGTTATTTCTAATGGATTTTTAAAGAAATGTTGCGACTTCACTTTGAATAAATTCATTAAGGCATTATTACGGACACCCCCACCACAGACAATCAGCTTCTGGGTTTGCGGGGCATGACGTGCTAAAGCATCTAAGGCTGTGTGTACAGTGAGCAGCAATAAAGTAGCCTGTACATCTTCGCAAAGATAATTGTCGGCACCTATTTTTTCTTGTAACCAAAGAAGATGAAAGTCATCTCTACCAGTACTCTTGGGCGGAGCTTTGGTAAAGAATGGATCCGCCAACATTTTCGTTAGCAATACTTCATTTGCTTTGCCTTGCAATGCCCAGCTACCGTTTTCATCAAACGGGTTGCCTTGATGTTCGTGTATCCAAGCATCCATCAACATATTGCCAGGACCACAATCAAAACCAGTGACTTCACCATTCTTGGGAAGTAATGTGAGATTGGCGATACCGCCAATATTGAGAATGGCTAAATTTTTATCTTCTACAAATTGCTGCGCATGAAATGCGGGTACCAAGGGCGCGCCATGCCCACCCGCAGCTAAGTCTCGGCTTCTAAAATCAGCAATAACATCAATGCCCGTTTTTTCTGCCAAGAGCGCAGGATTAAGGGTTTGATGCGTATATGCCATGTCACCAAGATGAGGTTGGTGACGAATAGTTTGACCATGTGCGCCGATCGCAGCGATATCGCAAGCCTCTAGTTTGCCCTTCTTGAGTAACCGATCGATAGCATCTGCATAGGCCAAGGCTAAGCCATTGCCTGCCTGCTTTTCCCGGTGGAGCTCATTTGGACCAGGACTTTGGAGCTCAGATAGGGTTTTGCGGAGCTCTGGTGAGAAAGGGGCGCTAATTGCCTCTACAGCACTGGCTTCGCCATTGGGCCCAATCTTGGCCAGAACAGCATCTATCCCATCCAGGCTGGTGCCGGACATTAGGCCGATATAGAAGGAATGGGGTTTATTCATGTAATTCTCAGGAATGCGACAATTATGCTTTAGCAATTTAACTACTAATTTAACTGAATCAGCAATCCGAATCAGCATGACAGCTAAACCAGAACAAAAATATCCTTTGACCCCCGAAGTCTTTGCGGCGCTCGAAGTCACTAAACGTGGCTGTGATGAGCTATTGGTTGAGGCTGATTGGGTTCAGAAACTGGCTCGTAGCCAAGCTACCAAGACTCCACTCAGGATTAAATTAGGTTTAGATCCTACAGCCCCCGATATTCATCTGGGTCATACCGTTGTCTTGAATAAGTTGCGCCAGTTACAAGATTTAGGCCATACCGTTATTTTCTTGATTGGCGATTTCACCAGCATGATTGGTGATCCATCGGGCCGTAATGCCACCCGCCCTCCATTGACCGCAGAAGAAATTGCCGTCAATGCAGAAACGTACTACCGCCAAGCGAGCATGGTGCTTGATCCCTCTAAAACTGAAGTCCGTTATAACAGTGAGTGGTGTGATCCCTTGGGCGCGCGGGGCATGATTCAGTTGGCCGCTAAACATACTGTTGCTCGTATGTTAGAGCGCGATGACTTTACTAAGCGCTATCGCAATGGCGTACCCATTTCGATTCATGAGTTTTTGTATCCACTCATGCAGGGTTATGACTCCGTTGCACTCAAGAGTGATTTAGAGCTTGGTGGCACTGATCAGAAGTTTAATCTTCTCGTTGGTCGTGAGCTCCAGCGTGAGTATGGCCAAGAACCTCAATGTATTTTGACGATGCCACTCCTCGTTGGGCTTGATGGCGTTGAGAAGATGAGTAAGTCCAAAGGTAATTACATTGGTATCAGCGAGCCAGCTGGTGATATGTTCGGCAAACTTTTGAGTATTTCGGACGATTTGATGTGGGATTACTTCACCTTGCTGTCATTTAGGCCAATGGCTGAAATTGATCTCATGAAGCAAGAAGTTGCTGCCGGCAGAAATCCAAAGGATTGCAAAGTACTACTTGCTCAAGAAATCGTGGCACGCTTCCATTCCCAAGCGGCAGCCGAGAAAGCATTAGAAGACTTTAATCACCGCGCTAAAGGTGGTGTGCCTGACGATATTCCAGAAGTAAACCTCTCTGGCGCGCCTATGGCAATCGCTAATTTATTGAAGGCCGCAGGTCTTGCCCCATCGACATCTGAAGCGATACGCAACATCGAGCAAAACGGCGTAAAGATTGATGGTGCAACGGTTGCTGATAAGCAGGTAAAGGTTGAGGCTGGAACTTACGTAGTACAAGTAGGTAAACGTAAGTTTGCGAAAGTGACGCTCACCTAAATTTCTAAGCTAGCATTACCACTAGGTGGTGTTAATCCAAAGTGCTCATAGGCCTGTCTTGTAGCCACACGGCCACGCGAGGTTCTTTGTAGATAGCCCTGTTGAATTAAATAGGGCTCAAGCACATCTTCAATGGTGTCGCGTTCTTCGCCAATGGCTGCTGCTAAATTATCGATGCCTACTGGCCCACCATCAAACTTGTGCAAGATGGCCTCTAATAGTTTTCTGTCCATCACATCAAAGCCACTTGGATCAACATCGAGCATCTTTAGTGCTGCATCAGCCATGGCTTTGGTAATTGTGCCGGTGCCTTTGACTTCAGCATAGTCGCGAACTCTGCGTAGTAAGCGGTTGGCGATACGTGGTGTGCCGCGTGCACGCTTGGCAATTTCTACTGAACCCTCTGGATCGATATCGGCCTTAAGTAGGCTGGCTGAGCGATTAATGATTTTGGTGAGCTCTTCAGTGGTATAGAACTCAAGTCTCGCCACAATACCAAAGCGATCGCGCAATGGATTGGTTAGCATACCAGCACGAGTAGTGGCGCCAATCAAAGTAAATGGTTTGAGATCAATCTTGACGCTGCGCGCTGCAGGACCTTCGCCAATCATGATGTCTAGGCTGTAGTCCTCAAGCGCAGGGTATAAAATTTCTTCTACTACTGGAGATAAGCGATGAATCTCATCAATAAAGAGCACATCGTTTTCTTCTAGATTGGTTAGCAAAGCTGCAAGATCGCCCGGCCTATCAAGCACTGGGCCGCTCGTTTGACGTAGATTTACACCAAGCTCTCTTGCAATGATGTGAGCAAGAGTAGTTTTACCAAGTCCAGGAGGACCAAATAAAAGAACGTGATCTAAAGCTTCTTGGCGTGCTCTCGTAGCGCTGATAAAAATCTCTAACTGCGCTCTAGCTTTAGTTTGGCCAACATACTCATCGAGTTGCTTGGGGCGAAGGGCTCTTTCGAAGACGGCTTCAGTGTTACCGGCTGAGCCGCTCACAATGCGGTCGCCTTCCGGTAAATCATCTGGGATAGAGCTGAGGTCGTCTGTATGAATTGCCATGCTGAGAGTTTAGTGCTGTTTGGCTATTACGCTTTGGATAGATACTTCAAGCCCATGCGGATGCCATCCGAAACAGTGGTGTCGGGCGGAATTTGCTTGAGAGCCAAAAGCGCTTCTTTTTCTGAATAGCCCAGAGCCAACAGTGCTTGCAATACTTCGCTACTGGCTTCAATCGCCTGAGGTTTGCCACTGGTAATTCCTAGGTCTGGAGCTAGCTTGCCTTTGAGCTCTAGGCAGAGACGCTCAGCAGTTTTCTTGCCGATGCCAGGTACTTGCGTAAGGCGTCCAGCTTCTTGAAGTGCAATGGCTTGGGCCAATTCATTGACGCTCATGCCAGAGAGAACAGCTAGCGCTGTGCGCGAGCCAACACCACTAATTTTAATGAGCTGTCGAAATGCTTCACGTTCAGTTTCGGTAGCAAAACCAAAAAGTTGCTGCGCATCTTCACGTACCTGAAAATGGGTCAGCAGAGTGATCTTTTGTCCTGCCTGCGGTAGCTGATACAGGGTGCTCATAGGCACATCAACCTCATAGCCAATCCCTTGGCAATCGACCAAAAGACGCGGAGGGTGAACTGAGACGAGGGTACCTTGTATGCGACCAATCATGTAGAGATCTTAACCTGTGATGTGTATTTTTACTTACTGCGTTTCTTAGGGGCCAAGGTAGCAGTCATTGCTTTTGGGATGTGTGCATGATGGGCGGCACAAATGGCAACACCCAGTGCATCAGAGGCGTCAGTCCCTGGGGCGCGATTGAGTTTAAGCAAGCGCTTCACCATTTCTTGGACCTGAGGCTTGGCTGCTCTACCAGTACCAACAATGGACTGCTTGACTCTTAAGGCGCTGTACTCAGCTACTGGGAGCTTCTCAGAAACAAGGGCGGCAATGACTGCACCCCGAGCTTGGCCCAACATCAGCGTAGAGCGGGGATTCACGTTTAAGAAAACTTCTTCGATCGCGGCAGACTCCGGTCGATAGGTCTCTAAAACTTCTTTAACGCCTGCATAGAGAGCACCTAAGCGTTCAGGCAGGCCCTTGGCTGGATCACCGCTCTCAATAGTTCCAGAAGCTACGTAAGTCAGTTTTTGGCCATCGACATCGATAACTCCAAAACCGGTAGTCCGTAAACCTGGGTCGATTCCTATCCAGCGCATGAGTCTGTTGATAACGGCTTATTTTTAGTGACGGAAATGACGCGTGCCAGTAAAGATCATGGCAATACCATGTTCATTGGCTGCTGCAATGATTTCATCATCACGCATGCTGCCACCGGGTTGGATTGCGCAGCTGGCGCCACCATTCACAACCACATCCAAGCCGTCACGAAATGGGAAGAAGGCGTCGCTAGCTACTGCAGACCCTTTAAGACTTAAGCCAGCATTCTCAGCCTTGATGCTTGCCATACGCGCAGAGTCTACGCGGCTCATTTGCCCAGCACCAATTCCCAGGGTCATGCCGTTGGCGCAATACACAATCGCATTGGATTTCACAAACTTAGCTACGCGCCATGCAAACATCATGTCGTGCATTTCGCTTGGAGTGGGCAGACGTTTGCTAACAACGCGCATTTCACTTTCGAGAACATTCTTGGCATCCGGAGATTGAACGAGCAAACCACCGCCAACGCGTTTGAAATCAAAAGTATTAAATGCAGTTCCCAATGGAATTTCTAGAAGGCGTACATTTTGTTTCGCAGCAAAGATCGCTTTCGCTTCATCACTAAAGCTAGGAGCAATCAATACTTCCACGAATTGCTTGGAGATGGCTTCAGCTGCAGTGCCATCGCAGGGGACGTTAAAGGCAATGATGCCGCCAAAAGCAGAGCTTGGATCCGTCTTAAAGGCTTTTTGATAGGCTTCAAGGGCTGAAGCGCCAACCGCTACACCACAAGGATTAGCGTGCTTGATAATGACGCAGGCTGCAGCGCCACCGGCGTTGCCAGTAAAGCTCTTAACGCATTCCCATGCAGAATCTGCATCAGCAATATTGTTATAAGAAAGCTCTTTACCTTGCAGCTGTTTGTAATTCGCTAGAGCGCCATCTACAGGGTAAATATCTTTATAGAACGCTGCAGACTGATGTGGGTTTTCGCCGTAACGCATCTCTTGGACTTTTTCAAAGGCCAGGTGCAAGGTTTCTGGGTAGGCAGAACGGGCTTTGTGATCGAGATCTTCGCCTAATGCTGAAAGATAGTTCGCAATCGCACCATCGTATTGAGCAGTATGTGCAAATACCTTTTTCGCTAAAGCTAAATTGGTTTTGTAAGAAACAGTATTTTGATTGGCTTTCATTTCAGCCAAGACGGGAGTGTAATCTTCCGGCGAGATCAAGACGGTAACGTCTTGGTGATTCTTGGCTGCTGCACGAAGCATTGCTGGTCCACCGATATCAATGTTCTCAACGGCATCTTCAAATGAACAGCTTTCCTTAGCAACGGTCTCATTAAACGGATATAGGTTGATGACGAGCATATCGATGGTATCGATACCATGTTCTTTCAAGGCCGCCATATGTTCCGGAAAATCTCTACGAGCCAATAAGCCGCCATGCACCATAGGGTGAAGCGTCTTTACGCGACCATCCAGCATCTCTGGAAACTTCGTTAAAGAGGAAACCTCGACCACTGGTAGATTGTTTTCGGCCAAGAGTTTTGCAGTACCACCAGTAGAAATGAGTTTAATACCTTGCTCATGGAGGGCTTTAGCAAAAGGCACGATGCCATTTTTATCGGAGACGGATAGGAGTGCTGTACGGATCATGGTTGTCGGAGGATTTAATTAAAAGAAAATAACTTTGATATCTTGGCTACTAATGCTTATTTGAGGAGTTGGTGCTCAACTAGCTTTTTGTGAAGGGTGTTGCGATTAATGCCCAGGTACTGCGCTGCCAGGGATTGATTTTGCTTGGCATGCTGCATCACTAATTCCAACATCGGTTTTTCAACAACAGCCAATACCATTTGATAGATATCGGTTGGGGCTGTGCCTTTGAGGTCATTCAGATAACCCTGCAATTGGGTTTCAATACATTCGGTAATTGGGTGCTTATTAGTCATAACAATCTATCAATGCAAAAACTGGAAAATAAAAAACAATAATAAAAATAAAAAACTTCATACAGCTATAACTACGCCGCTTCTAAAAATAATAAGCGGTCAGAATGCGATTTCATCTCGTCAAAATAATCATTAACCATTTGAAGTTGGGTTTTACAGTCGTCGGCGGTATTCATGCGTTGGCGAAACGCATGCGAGTCACGTAGCCCTTTGCAGTACCAACCAATATGTTTGCGGGCAGTGCGTAGGCCAGTGTGTTCACCATAGAACTCATAGTGGTCTAAAAGGTGCGCGTTCATGATGTCCTGAATCTCATTGATCTCAGGGGTCGGTAGTTTGCCACCTGTCTCAAGGAAGTGGTTGATTTCGCGGAAGATCCAAGGACGACCTTGAGCAGCACGACCAATCATGATGGCATCAGCGCCAGTAATCTTTAATACTTGCGCTGCCTTTTCTGGGCTATTGATATCGCCATTAGCTACTACGGGGATGCCTACGCCATTTTTGACTGCGGTAATCGTTTCGTACTCTGCTTCACCAAGGTACAAGTCCGCTCTCGTACGGCCATGCACCGTCAGCATCGAGATGCCTGATTTTTCTGCGAGGCGTGCAATCTCAATAGCATTCTTATGTTCGCGATCCCAGCCCGTACGAATTTTTAAAGTCACTGGTACTGCATCTGGTCCAACGCCAACGGCATTCACAACCGCCTCTAGAATTTGTTGCACCAAAGGTTCATCGCGCAGCAATGCGGAGCCCGCTGCAACATTACAAACTTTCTTTGCGGGACAGCCCATATTGATATCAATAATCTGAGCGCCGTGATCGACATTGATTTTTGCCGCTGCCGCCATCATTGCTGGATCGGCGCCGGCGATTTGGACAGCAATCGGTTTGAATTCACCAACATGGTTGGCCCGACGTTGGGTTTTTTCGCTTTTCCAAAGCAGGGCATTTGAGGCCACCATTTCAGAAACGGCATACCCCGCACCCAATTTCTTGCAAAGCTGTCTAAATGGGCGGTCCGTTACCCCAGCCATAGGGGCTACAAATAATTTATTTGCTAGGAGGTGAGGACCGATGTTCATCTAAAAGAGGCTTGGGCAGAAAGCATGACACTTTAGCACAGTCAGCCCCTTATTTGCCTATTTTTTAGGCAGATTGCTGGTTACAGATCCAACGGAGAATGCTGATACTTTGGGGGCAATTTAAGCCCTTTAGCGCCTACCAAACATCATCTGGCGAGCTAAGGCTGTCTTGACTGGTGGAAGCCACTGAAGGGCGCTTAAAGCCAGTCCACGGGCTGCAACAACGGGGACTAAATTGGATGTAAATACTCTTGCCATAAAGTCCGTAAGGCCAATTGTAGTTTTTCTATCAAATTTGCGACTTTGGGCATAACTCTGAAGTGAGTTTTGGATATCAGAAGGGGATTGCCTCTCTGCCGAACCAGAAAATACGCCAACTAATTTTTCTGCCAGCAAAAAGGCATCTCGCAATCCTAAGTTCAAACCTTGACCCGCTACAGGATGCAAAGTTTGAGCCGCATTACCAATCCAAACTTCATGATCTTTTGCAATTTCTTTGCGATAGTTCAAGCCAAGTTCATATAAACGACGATCTTGAATTTTCAGAAAGTGGCCTATGCGCGAACCAAATTCTTTTTGTAGTTCTACTAAGAAATCAGCATCACTCAGTTGCAAACGATGCTGCGACGATGCTGGTGAGCCGCACCAAATCAGATTCAAAATGTTAGAGCCATAGTGACTTGGTAAAACCGCTAAAGGGCCTTCAGAAGTAAAGCGCTCCCAGGCCTGATAAGGTTCAGCATTTTCAACCTCAACTAAACCAACGAGAGCTGACTGCCCATAGTCTCGTCCAGATTCAACCCAATCTTGGGTCTTAAATAAACCACCCTCAGCATGCACAATACATTTGGCGTGGATGTGATGTTCTCCAGCGTCTTTATTGATATGCTGCCAAACCAAATTAGGGCTCTTCATTTGAATAGTTCGCAGGGCTTCGCGTAGCTTCATGTGAATATCGCGATAGCGAATGATGTGGCCTAATGCATCTTGCTTGAGCTCTTCACGCGTCATGAGTGCGCGACCAAAGCGGCCTGCTTGTGAGACATGTACTCGATGAATTGCTGCGAACTCTTTTGGCCATGCATTAACTGTATCGAGCAAGAGTTTGCTACCGTGGGAGAGGGCAATACCTCTAGAGTCAGCACCTGCAAGGTCCTCATCGTTTGCTGGATTGCGATCAAGCAAAATAATCTTTGCTTCAGGGAACTTCTGCAAGATCCACGCGGCACAAGCGAGTCCAACTGGACCGCCACCCTGAATCAAGATATCGCAACTAGATGAGTTCATTTAGATTAGAGCGATCTTAAGCATTTTTCATGAGTGCTTCGATTTCATCGGCATTGACAGGTACGCCGCGAGAAATTAACTCGCATCCTGAATCATTGATGACAGCGTCATCTTCAATGCGAATACCAATATTCCAAAATGCCTCATCAATATCATCCGCGGGTCTGACGTAGAGGCCTGGTTCCACCGTAATCACCATGCCACTCTTCAGAATGCGCCAAGGCTTTTCTTCAATTGATGGATTTTGAGTGGCTTCACGGTAGGAACCCACATCATGAACATCCATGCCTAGCCAGTGGGAGGTGCGGTGCATATAGAAGCGACGATAAGCGCCCGTTTCAATGGCGCTATTAAGGGAGCCTACTTCCGAAAGCTTCAATAGCTTTTCATCCAGCAGGCCTTGGGTAAGCACTTTAAGTGCAGCTTCATGTGGCTGCATAAATGTATTGCCAGGTTTAGTCAGGTCAACCGCAGCTTCTTGTGCAGCTAACGTGATGTCATACAAGGCGCGTTGAGGTCCTGTAAATTTTCCATTGACAGGGAAGGTGCGCGTGATGTCTGATGCATAGCCATCAAGTTCACATCCCGCATCAATTAGGCAAAGCTCGCCACTACGTAATTCAGTTGAGCCTGCGCGATAGTGAAGAATGCAAGAGTTTGCGCCACTAGCAACAATGCTGTTGTAGGCAACGCTTTGCGAACCACTATTACGGAACTCATGCAGTAATTCAGCTTCAAGTTGATATTCACGCATGCCAGGCTTGCAGATTTGCATGGCGCGAATATGAGCATGAGCAGAGATGGCCGCAGCGCGACGCATGATGTTAATTTCATGCTGATCTTTAAATAAACGCATTTCATGAATCAGTGTTTCGACATCATGAAATTCTGATGGTGAATTTACTCCAGAGCGTGCTTGTCCACGCACTTGCTTCATCCAGTGACGCAGGCGTCTATCGGCTTCTGCGCTTTCAGCAAGGCGAATATAAACCGCATCTTGGTCGGCCAATAGATCACTCAGTTTTTGATCTAGCTCTTGATTGCTGTGAGCATATTCAATGCCCAAAGCTTCTGGTGCTGCTTCGGGGCCAAGGCGAATGCCATCCCAAATTTCTCGTTCAGAATCCTTGGGTCTGCAAAATAAGTGGGATTGCAGTTGCCAGTTTTTTCCATTGCCTCCAACCTTCATGACGAGTGTTGCGCCCGGTTCTTCAAAACCCGTTAAGTAGTAAAAGTCGCTATCGTGGCGATAAGGGAATTCACTATCCCGGTTACGGGAGAGCTCAGGGGCAGTTGAGATGACGGCAATGCCCCCACCAGTCTTAGCAAAGATTTGTTCTGCTAATTGGTTTCTACGAAGTTGATAAATTTTCGTTTTATTCATATGCTGCATTAAGCTCTTGTAAGCGTTGTGGCGTGCCTACATCGTGCCATGGACCGAGATATTTTTCACCAGACACTTTATTTTGCTCCATTGCGGTTCTTAATAGGGGCGCGAGCTTGGCTGAAGCCCCAAATACTAGTTCTTTAAATAAATCTTTGTGATAAATACCTATTCCCGAAAAGGTGAGCCTTTCAGCACCGCTGAGCCCTGTATTGCTGACGGATGTGTCTTGGAGGTAAAAGTCACCTTCGGGGTGCTGGGCCGGGTTGGGAACCATCAATAGGTGGGCCAAAAGCTTGCTGGCACCCTTTCGCATTTTGGAGGCAGTTTCCAAAAGCTGGGTAACTGGTAGGTTTGGGCTAAATACGTCCCCATTGATCACCAAGAAGTAGTCTTCTGGTGCAATGATGGGCAGTGCCTTGCGAATCCCCCCAGCAGTTTCCAGGGCGTTGCCTTCCGGGGAGTACTGTATATGTATACCAAATTGCTGGCCATTACCTAGAGCAGCTTCAATTTTTTCACCCAACCAAGCGTGGTTAATGACCACATCCTGAACGTTTGCCTTTGCTAGGGCTTCCAAATGCCACTCCAGCAAAGATTTATTTTGAATGCTGAGTAATGGTTTGGGTAACTCATCCGTCAGGGGGCGCATGCGCTCACCGCGTCCAGCCGCCAGTAAAAAACAAGGTATGGAATTGAGTTGACTCATGGCTTATGAATTACGTTTGATTTATGCGGGTAGATTCCAAAATTCGGGCCAATGGTTTTAGTTCAATATAACGATTCGCAGTTGCAATGGCGTACTCCAGTACGAGCGGAATATCCTTGAGATAGCCATCCTTGCCATCGCGATGAAAGAGTCTTGCAAAAATGCCTAAGACTTTAAGGTGACGTTGTAAACCCATCCATTCAAAATCACGATAAAACTGTCCAAAATCATTTGGCATGGGTAGGCCCGCCTTACGACCTTCTTCCCAAAATTTAATCACCCAGTCAATCACACGTTCTTCTGGCCATGCAATATAAGCATCACGCCACAACGAAGAGGCGTCGTAAGTAATGGGCCCATAAACGGCATCCTGAAAATCAATCACTCCAGGATTATTTTGTTCGGTCACCATCAAGTTGCGAGAGTGGTAATCGCGGTGAACATACACCTTGGCTTGCGCTAAATTATTCTCAATGATGAGTTCAAAAGATTTTTTGAGCTGTTCTGTTTGCTGTTCATTGAGTGCAATATTGAGATGCTTCCTTAAATACCACTCAGGTAGTAGATCTAACTCTCTTTGCAAAAGAGCTTCATCGTAATTGGGCAGGACATCGGGTTCACTAGCCAATTGCATGAGCACTAGAGCATGGGTTGCATCTTTATAAAGATGATCAGCCGTCTCATTGTTGAGTTCCGCTAAGTAGGTTTTGGTGCCCAAATCATTTAATAGCAAGAAGCCTTCTGCAAGATTTTGCTCTAGGATTTTTGGCACATTTAAGCCTGCTTCTGAGAGTAATAAATCAACTTTTATGAAGGCGTCCAAAGGTTCATGTTGGGGCGGGGCATCCATGACGATCAAAGTCCCAAAATGGGGGTTTTTGGACCCAATTCGGAAATAGCGTCGAAAGCTGGCATCAGCCGAGGCTGGCGCCAAAGAGTCGAGATCTAATTGCCAGCTAGCTTCTAGGGCTTTTAGCCAGCTACGGAGGGTGTTTAAGCGTGAGTCAGTCATGGTCGATTCGTATAATAAGGCGGGTCTGGATCTATGAATCATTATCGCCGTCGCGCCGGCCTTTGCGCCCCTCTTTTCTTCTTTGCAACTCTGCGTGTGATTCTCGGAGTGGCGGCCTTACAGTTTGCACCCTTGCTTTGGGCCCAGACCCCCTCGCCGCTGCCCACTGCTTCAAAGCCTGCCGAGGCGCCGGTAATTCTCCCGGATCGCGGCAAGGTAACCGTGCTTAAGTTAGATGATCAATTGCGTACTGGTACCCCAATCCAGGATGGCAAAGCGCTCACATTTACTGCTAGTGATGTCATTGATGGGGTGGTCGATAGAGATATGCATCTGCAGGGGCGTGCGCAAATTCGTCGTAACGGAACTTCTATTAAAGGCGACGAAATTATTTATGATCCAGACACTGATATAGCAGACGTAGTTGGTAATGCAGAGTTAATTAAAAACAATACAAACTTTAAGGGACCAAAAGCAAAGTTGAATGTTGACGCACGCAGTGGCTCAATGGATCTTCCTGTGTATGAATTTGGTGATACTCCCGCAAGTGGAAAAGCAAATAAATTAACTATTAAAGGCGGTGATGTTTTTAGTTTTGATGATGCGACCTACTCAACTTGTAATCCACAAAATTTAGATTGGTATTTTTCAGCTAGCAAGATTGAAATTGATACTGAGCAAAAAGAGATGCAAGGAGAGCAAGGGGTAATGCATCTTTTTGATGTCCCAGTTGCCTATGTTCCTTACTTTAGTGTGCCAACCGGTAAAGAGAGAAGATCGGGGTTGCTTGCACCAATTGCAGGGTATAACTCAAAAAATGGTATTGATGTTACTCAGCCCTACTATGTGAATATTGCGCCCGACAAAGACTTAACTATATTGCCGCGGTATATGAGTGAAAGGGGGGTCCAGCTTGGAATGGCTTATCGATTTATTAATCCCGCCTATACCGGAAATGTCATGGGTGACTACCTCCCTAGCGACCAAAAGGCTGGCGGTATAAATCGTTGGCGCTACGATTGGCAGCAGCGCCAAAATCTGATTGGATCGCCCGCTGGAGGGCCAGGCTCTGTAAATGCTTATATCAATGCAGCAAAGGTTTCGGATAATCAATATCCAACTGATTTTTCGCAAACGGTAGCGGGTAGTGTTACAAGTCAATTCCGCCAAGAGGTTGGATTTCTATCGCAGTTACCGTCAGGTTTGAGTAATTGGACGGTTGGTGCAAAAGCTCAGACCTTCCAAACCTTGCAGCCCAACTTACCAAGTGTGGTTGGCGCTCCTTACAATATTCTTCCGCAGGTAACGGCTGTGTATCGTAGTAATTTAGTTCCAGCTGTGTCGGGTATGGATGGAAAGTACATCACCTTACCTACGGGGCCTACAACCATGTTGGCTACCGACTTTACTCGCTTTCAGTACGACATTGCTAGCGCTCCCCCTGGTTCAGCTCCCGGAGTATTTAGTCAGGCTGACCGAACTGTTGTAAAGGGCGCAATTGAGTATCCTACAAATACCCCTGGGTACTACATGCGTCCAAAAGTTTCTTTCCAGTCAAATACCTATAACGCGATTGCTTTTCAGCCGGGCTATCAACCTGCCCAAGGGTTTGTAATTCCTACGGTAAGTCTTGATAGCGGTTTAGCGTTCGAAAGAGATGCATTAGAAATGGGTAGTTTTTTTGGTCGAGACATGTTGCTAAGTCTTGAGCCAAGAGCATTCTATGTATATACGCCTTATGTCAATCAAGCGAATACTCCTTTGTTTGATACTGCTGACGCAGGATTTGGTATGTCGCAAATTTTTAGTGAGAATACTTTTATTGGTAACGACCGTATCTCTGATAGCAATAAGATGACTGTTGGTTTAACCAGCCGAATCGCTGAGGCAACAACTGGAGCTGATCGCGCAGTTCTTACTTTAGCTCAGCAACAACAATTTTCTCCGCAGAAAGTTGGGCTTACAGGAAATATTGCAAGCCCTACTGCTTATTCAGATACCTTAGGTTCGGCATCAGTTCGAGTGATGGGTAATTTCAACGCGGATTTTTTTGGGGATTACAACACCCAACTGAATCGATTTGTTCAAACCACGGTGGGTGGTAGCTGGCGCCCAACTCCAGGGCGTAGTCTAAATTTTGGATATCGAAACGTTTGGCAACCACCTATTCAGGCATCCCCGCTTAACCCGATAGCAACGCCAGCCGCTACAACTACCGATCAGTATAATATTTCTGGTCAATGGCCAGTCACGAGAGAGGTTTCTTTAGTTGGACGCTGGGGGTATGATGCCCTTACAACGAAAACATTGAACACCTTAATTGCGCTTGAGTATGTTCGTGACTGTATTGTGTTTCGTGGTGCGTACTCTCAATTGTTGCTAAATAACAATACGACGACTCAAATTTTGTTTCAGTTGGAATTTAGGGGTCTTGGTGTTGCTGGAGATAATCCTGTGGATTTAATGAAGTTAAATGTTCCTGGTTACATGCCAACGCCCAAACCATTACCAATCTCCACTTTTGCGAATTACCAATGATTTTTTGCCAAAAATATACGCGCTGCACTCTCATTTCGATATTTTTTCTTAATGCCCTATTTTGCTTCGGGCTAGCTAGCGCGCAAGATCAGGGTCGATCGGATTCTGCTGGCAATAAGATTCGTAATATTGATGGTGTGGCTGCAGTTGTCAATACAGGATTTGTAACGCGCAAAGAAATTGATGACCGAATTGCCGTACTTAAAAAACAAGGCGTGAAATTGCCAGAAGATGGCACTGTGCGTAAAACCATTCTGGATAGACTCATTATTGAAAAAATTCAATTACAAAATGCTGAACAGGAGGGTATTACTGTAAGCAACAAAGAATTAGACAAGATCATTGGTGATATTGCGGCAAAAAATAAGCTATCGTTTGCTGAATTTAAGGCAAAAGTAATTGCGTCTGGCACCACCTTTGAGCGCTATAGGCAGTTATTGCGGGATGACATCATGATCACCCGCTATCGAGAGAGAGAAGTAGAAGGTAAGCTCAAAATTTCAGACGCTGAAATTGATAACTTCATTGCTGAGCGTACGCGGGGAATTTCGGGTGCTGGAGCTCCGAGGTCGGCACCTGCTGCCAAAGGTGAGCCTGAAGAAATTGACGTAGCTCAAATTTTTATTCCTGTGGATGCTGGCGCCGGCGCAGGCGCTCAGGCTGAAGCAAAAAAGAAAGCGGAGGCCCTATTAAGGGATGCTCGTGGGGATGTTGATTTTCTGCAGCTAGGTGCAATGGCTGCAAAGGAAAATCCAAAGATTAAGTTTCAAGAGTTAGGCTATCGGGCTCCTGATCGTTTGCCGCAATTATTTTATGAAGCTATTCGTAATGCTGGTAGCGGGCAGCTTGCCAATACTGTTGTGAAAAGTCCTGCTGGTTACCACGTTCTTAAAGTTTTGGATCGCCGTGCAGCAGGAGCAAGTGCGCCTCCGCAGCAGGCTGCGGCACCTGATGCTGGTTCACCAACTCCGCAAAATATTCCGATTACACAAACCCTTTCCCGCCATATTTTATTGCGTAGCCGTGCTGGCTTAAGCGATCAAGACGCAGAGAGACGCTTGCAGGGCTACCGCGATCAGGTGCGAGCAAAGACTGCAGACTTTGCGGAACTTGCAAAGAAGTATTCTGAAGATGGATCTGCGGCCAATGGTGGTGAGCTGGGTTGGATGAGCCCGGGAGATTTGGTTCCTGAATTTGAGCAGGCCATGAATCGCTTGCAAATTGGCGAGGTTAGCAATCCGGTCAAATCAGAATTTGGTTGGCACTTAATTCAGGTATTGGACCGTCGCGAAGGTCAGCTTACTGTTGAGAAACAACGTCAATTTGCACGAGCAGCGATCCGTGAGAGAAAGTTTGATCAAGCCTATCAAGAGTGGATGCTTGAGCTACGTGATAACGCAACTGTAAAAATTCTGAACGTGGAAGATGCAGCAAGCAGCGCACCCCGTTAATCTCGTTGTAAGTACTGGTGAACCAGCCGGTGTCGGGCCTGAAATTTCTTTAGTTGCTTCGCTTGAGTTTCTGCGTGCACATGCAAATGCTCGAATCACTTTATTAGGTAATGATCAGTTATTGGTATTGCCCAAGGGTCTTAGTCCAGATTGGTCCAGTCGATTGCAGATCGAGTCCATCCCACTGGGGGCGCCCGTCATTCCCGGAGTCTTAAATTCCCAAAATGCTCAGTATGTAGTGAACCTTTTAGATCAGGCAATTGACGGTTGTCAGCGGGGGCACTTTGATGCCATGGTGACTGCACCACTTCAAAAAAGTATTATTAATGATGTTGGGACGCCATTTACAGGCCATACAGAGTACCTGGCGCAGCGCTGCCAGGCTTCTCATGTGGTGATGATGTTGTGCGCGCCTTTACCCATCGGATTTTTGGGGCTCAAGGTGCCTAGAGATTTGCGTGTTGCTCTCGCCACAACCCATCTTCCCTTAAAGAATGTTCCGCAAGCGCTGAGTGATGACTTGATATTGGAAACCATTCAAATTGTTCACCAAGATTTGCAGAAGAAATTCGGAATTGCTAAGCCCATTATTCGAGTGGCAGGCTTAAATCCACATGCAGGCGAGTCTGGTTATTTGGGCCGAGAAGAAATTGAGATTATTTCACCAGCAATTGAAGCGGCTAAAAAGTTGGGGATATCTGTTTCTGGACCTTATCCTGGCGATACGATGTTTGACCCAGAATCTGTTGCGCAAGTGGATGCTTTTATTGCGATGTATCACGATCAAGGGCTCGCGCCGTTTAAGTTTGTTACTTTTGGGAATGGCGTCAATGTCACCTTAGGATTGTCGATTATTCGAACTTCCGTCGACCATGGAACCGCTTTGGATATTGCTGGCAAAGGAGCGGCTGACTCGGGGAGCATGCTTGAAGCTTTACGCTTAGCTTATGAGTTGGCGCTACATCAAAGAAAGCAAAACTAATACATGCATCGCGCTCGCAAACGATTTGGCCAAAACTTTTTGCAGGACAACGGAATTATTTATTCTATTGTTGCGCTCATTAATCCCAGCGTGGAAATGCACGTCATTGAGATCGGCCCTGGCTTGGGCGCGCTAACACTTCCTTTGCTGAGCAATCTTGATCACCTAGATCTTCTGGAGATTGACCGCGATTTAGTAGCTTTTTGGAATGAGAAAAATCTGAAAGGACTCACGGTGATTGAGGGCGATGCGCTCAAGTTTGACTTCTTGACATGGGCTCAGAATAGATCAACCAAGCAAGGTTTATGTAAAGTGGTTGGCAATCTGCCATACAATATTTCATCCCCTTTACTGTTTCATTTGGTCTCTGCGGCAGCCTCAATTGATGAGCAGGTATTTATGTTGCAAGCGGAAGTAGTAGAAAGAATGGTTGCAAAGGCCGGCAGCTCAGATTTCAGTCGTCTGTCGGTCATGCTGCAAGCTCGTTACGATATGGAGTTGGTGCTAGAGGTTCCTCCTGAAGCTTTTGACCCCCAGCCCAAAGTGAACTCAGCTGTTGTAAGGATGGTCCCGAGAAGGGATTTCACATTGACAGATGCACAATGGAGTTCATTAGAAAAAGTAGTTGCTGCCGCTTTCTCTCAAAGAAGAAAAATGTTGCGGACCAACTTGAGTGCTTTTGCAGATAGATTGAGTTTGACTGAAGTAGAGCTTAAAGCAAGAGCTCAGGATATTTCAGTTGATCGCTATATCAATTGGGCCAAAATTCTCGCCGCTTAAATCAATACTCGGTACTGACTCGACACTCAATATTATCTTCTAGTAGTTGATTGATAAGCGCTAGGGTCGATCACACGCATTTCAGCCTCAATCCAACCCTCTACTTCCTTCTGGAGCGCTTCTGCTGATTTATTTGTTGAGCTAATTGCGGGACCAATTGAAAAGATCACTGTGCCGGGTTCCTTGATAAAGCGATTTTTCGGCCAGCAACGACCCGCGTTGTGCGCAATTGGAATCACTAGTGCATCGGTGGCACTCGCAAGACGCGCGCCTCCCTTGCGGTAGGGCTTAGTTGATCCAATAGGGGTTCTTGTGCCTTCTGGAAAGAGCATGATCCATTTGCCCTCACTCAAGCGTTTACGGCCTTGAGTCGCAACAGAATGAGCTGCCGTCTGCTTATTAGAGCGATTAATGTGGATCATCTTGAGTAAGGCTAGGGCCCAGCCAAAAAAAGGGATCCAAAGTAGTTCACGTTTAAAGACGAAGCAGAGTTGTTTTGGAAGTAATGCGATGTATGCAATAGTTTCGTAGGCGGACTGATGTTTGCTCAAGATGATGACGCGCTCATTGAGTACGGCCTGCATATTTTCCATGCCACGAATCTCATAATGAATGCCACACAACGGCCTTAATAAAGCGATCACGATTTTGTTCCAGAGTCCAATAAAGGTGTAACGATTTTCTGGGCTCAGGAATGGAAAGGCCAGCATGCATAGCACCGACCAAATGGGTGTGAATATCACCAAAAATAAGGCAAAGAGGATGGAGCGAATTAATTTCACGATTGGTCTAAGCCTTATTTTCTAAAAGTGCATTTGCAAAAGTCAGGAGATCAGCATGAATTTGTGTGTCTTCAGGTAAACCACCTTTTGCAAGTGTTTTTTCACCCTTGCCGGTGAGTACCAGATGGGGTGCGGCTCCTAAGGCTACTCCAGCTTGGAGGTCGCGTAAAGAATCGCCCACTATAGGAACGCCAGCCAACGGTTTGATGCTACCTGCCTTCTTGTAACGCAATGCGATTTCTTTCATCATGCCTGGCGCCGGTTTACGGCAATCACATTGATGAGAATCTTGGTGAGGGCAAAAGAAGATACCATCGATATGGCCACCCAATGGCTTTAGTAGAGCCTCCATTTTGCTATGCATGGCATGCAAATCATTGATGGTGAAGTAGCCTCTAGAAAGGCCTGACTGATTGGTCGCCAAAGCAATTTGATAGCCCGCTTGGTTAAGTAGAGCGATGGCTTCCAAACTTCCTGGGAGGGGAATCCATTCATCTACTGACTTCACATAATCATCGCGATCTTCATTGATCACGCCATCGCGATCAAGAATGACTAATTTAGAAGAGCTAGTGCTCATGCTAATTTGCCGAGATCGGCAACGAGATTCATTTTCTGGTGAAGTTGTTGCAGGAGAGCGAGGCGGTTATCGCGTAGCTCGGTATTAGGGTCCATGACCATCACATCGGCAAAGAATTGATCAATTGGCTCGCTCAAAGCAACCAGCGCTCTTAAGAGCTCAACAAATTGACGTTTTTCATAAGCGGCATTCAATGTGGGAGTGACCGCTTCCAATGCTTTATGCAGACTTGCCTCCGCTGGAATCTGCAGTAACTGCGCTGCACAGGCCGGAGGAATAGCGGTAGTAGTTTTCTTCAGAATATTGCTGATCCGCTTATTGGCGGCAGCGAGTTGAGCAGCTTCTGCCAGCGCATTAAATTCACGAAGGGCCGTCAAGCGCTCGATCAAATCATTAATTTGTGCTGGGTCTTGACTTAGGACGGCATCAATCTCCGCGCTAGTGAATGCTTTACCAGCAACCGACTGGTCGCGCAAATAGGCACGTAAGCGATCAATAATAAAGGCATAGATATCGGCAGTTTTTGCTTTTTCTTGCACATCTGCTTGGGGAAACTGCGCACGAGCCAATTCAATTAATTCAGGCAAATTGAGTGAAAGATTTTTCTCTAAGAGCAAACGGCAAATACCTAAGGCATGACGACGTAGAGCATAGGGGTCTTTATCGCCAGTCGGGGCAAGTCCAACACCCCAAATACCAACTAGAGTTTCTAATTTGTCAGCAATAGCTAGTATTGTGCCGGTTTGCGTTTGCGGCAGTGTGTCGCCTGCAAAGCGCGGCATATAGTGTTCGCTACAAGCGCTAGCAACATCAGCATTCTCACCATCGTGATTGGCGTAATAACGCCCCATAATTCCTTGTAACTCCGGAAACTCGCCAACCATATCGGTTAGTAAATCTGTTTTAGCAATTTCTGCGGCACGAGCAGCCAGCTTTTCATCGGCACCCAATTTTTTAGCGATACCTACAGCCAATCCTTGAACGCGCTTGGTGCGATCCAGTTGATTGCCAAGTTGATTGTGATAAACCACCTTACCAAGATCTGCCACGCGAGAAGCCAACGGACGCTTTTGATCTTGCTGGAAGAAGAATCGGGCATCGGATAAGCGTGGACGTACAACACGCTCATTGCCTGAAATGATGGCGTCTGGTTTGCTGGTTTCGATATTAGAAGCAATCAAGAAACGATTACGTAATTTGCCTTGTTGATCCGTTAATGCAAAGTACTTTTGATTGGTTTGCATTGTCAGAATTAAGCATTCTTGTGGTACCTCTAAGAACTCTTGATCAAAATGGCATTCATAGATAGCTGGCCACTCAACGAGAGCTGTTACTTCGTCTAAAAGACTATCTGGCATCAATACCAAATCATCACCGGCTGCTTTTAATAGGGCGGTCTCGATTTGGGTGCGACGCTGATTAAAGCTAGGAATAATTTTGGCTTTGGATTGGAGCTCAGTCTCGTATTGGTCTGCATTCTCAATCGTGATGAGGCCAGGTGCTAGAAAACGATGCCCTTCGGTTTGATTGGCTGCATCAATACCAAGTGCGCTAATGTTTAAGATGGTAGCGCCATGTAGCGCAATGATGCGGTGGGCAGGACGAGCAAATTGCACATCGGCCAATTGACCATTTTTCTGCAGCACTTGATAGTGCATCATTTTTGCAATCGGTAACTTGCTTAATGTTTGCTCAAGCGCCGCTTCCGCAGTTTGCTCAAGCGCGGCACCTTTAGCAATGACATTCAGATACAGAGCTTCATTCTTACCCTCGCCTGCTTTTTCTAAAGTAGCCAGATCCATATCTGCGTACCCAAGAGCGCCTAATTTTTTGAGTAGTGGTGGGGTTGCTTTACCTTCAGCGTCAAATGCAATGCTGGTAGGTAGTAATTTTTCCCGCACAGGATAGTCAGGCGCTTGATCAAGAACATTGGTGACTTGAACGGCTAAACGGCGTGGTGTTGCGAAGCCGGTTGCTTTCGATATATCAGATGCTAGGCCAGCTGATTTGAGTGCCGCAAACATGCCATCGCTAAATGCATCGCCTAAGCGACGTAGAGACTTAGGAGGCAATTCTTCGGTAAATACCTCGATCAATAAAGTCGCTGATTGAGGTTTTGAATTAGATGTGCTCATAAATAGAAGGCAAAAATCTCGATTTGCTTAAGCCTGAGCTTTAGCTAGACGTTGACACATTGGGAAACCCAGTTTTTCTCTAGACTCAAAGTAAGCTTGGGCCACTGCTCGAGAAAGATTGCGAATGCGCCCTATGTAGGCTGCGCGTTCAGTCACTGAGATAGCGCCGCGAGCATCCAGCAAGTTAAAGGTGTGCGCAGCTTTTAGAACCATTTCGTAAGCAGGTAGCGCTAGTGGAACTTCCATCAAGCGCTTGGCTTCACTTTCATAGTTTGTGAAGTTGGCGAAAAGTAAATCTGCATTGGAATGTTCAAAGTTGTAGCAGGATTGCTCCACTTCATTCTGGTGATAAACATCGCCATAGGAAATGCCATCTGCCCATACCAAGTCATAGACGTTAGAGCAGTTCTGGATATACATTGCCAAACGTTCAATGCCGTAAGTAATTTCGCCAAGAACTGGTTTGCAATCTAGGCCACCTACTTGCTGGAAGTAAGTGAACTGCGTTACCTCCATGCCATTGAGCCAGACCTCCCACCCAAGACCCCATGCTCCTAGAGTTGGGTTTTCCCAGTCGTCCTCTACAAAGCGAACATCATTCTCTTTAAGGTCTAAGCCTAGAGCGGCAAGAGATCCCAAGTAAAGATCGAGAATATTTTCAGGTGCTGGTTTAAGAACGACTTGATATTGATAGTAATGTTGCAAGCGATTTGGGTTTTCACCATAGCGACCATCTTTAGGTCGGCGGGATGGCTGAACGTAAGCTGCTTTCCAAGGCTCTGGACCAATGGCTCGCAAAAAGGTCGCGGTATGCGATGTACCGGCACCAACCTCGAGGTCGATGGGTTGCAATAGGGCGCAACCTTGTTGGTCCCAATAATCTTGAAGTTTGAGAATGATTTGCTGAAAAGTAAGCATGATTAACCTGGCTAAGCCTTTGATTTTACATGGCTAGAGCACTCTAGAGTTAAAAATGCTTAAAAACGCCTGTGACGAATCA
>CAITHY010000042.1 GCA_903892315.1 uncultured beta proteobacterium
AGGCGTGCAATCGCCTCGCCCACGTTGTGCGTGTTCAATCCACCACTCAAAACGACCCGAGGCGCGTTTTCGCTTACCCATGTCTGTGGAATTCCTTGCCAATCAAAAGGAACGCCTCCGCCACCATATCCCTCAACGAGGGCATCCAGCAGAAAAGCGTTTGCATCCCCATATTGTAGGGAAAAATCGTCAAAAGCGAAGCCGGCTCCGACCCGACCAGCCTTCATCCAGGGTTCACCTGCGGCAAGCTGGGCACAACGTTCTGGGGTCTCATCCCCATGAAACTGCCATAAGGTGATCGAGGCAGCAGCTCGAATAGCGGCAAACTCCTCATCTGTAGGGTTGACTACCAGCCCAACGGCATCCACCCCTGCTGGAAGTCTTGAGATGAGCTGGGCAGCGATATTAGGACTTACTGCACGCACGCTAGGGGGATAAAAAACAAAGCCAACCGCATCCACCCCTGCAGAAACTGCAGAATCCACATCCGCCGAGTTCTTTAAACCGCAGATTTTGACCCTAGTGCGGCCCGGAGAGTATGTCAGTAAGCCCATAAGTGAATGATAAAGCCAAGGGCCCCTTATTTCTGATGTTTCCCGATAAGTGCGGTAGGTAACCAGGAGTTTTCCAACCAAGGCCGCGGGATAGCAAATTCGTCTGGGTAAGTAATTTTGGCCAAATATAGGCCATCCGCCATGAAGGTAGAGGCCGCTATTTGCCGATTCTTAGCAGCCAATACTTCCGCCATCCATTCCGGACCTTGTCTACCTTGGCCAATTTGCAGAAAACAACCGACGAGATTGCGGATCATGTGATGCAAAAAGGCATTACCCCGAATTCGGAAATATAGCCATGGTTGCTCGGCAACAATCTCAATCGAGTAAATCGTTTTCACCGGCGTTTTGCTCTGACATTCGGAGGAACGGAAAGAGCTGAAGTCATGCTCACCAATGAGACATTGCGCGGATTTCTTCATAGCTTGAACATCAAGCCACTGATTTGGTGGTAGCAGCAAATAACCTGCACGCGAATGAGACATCGGCGAGCGACAAGGTCCCGCTTGTAAGGCGTAAATATATTCGCGCTCATAAGCAGAGAATCGCGCACTAAATTGATCGGAAACTGGCTTAGCCCAATTCACCACAATGGCTGGGGGCAGGAATGAGTTCACTCCCCTTACCCATGAAAAGTTTTCACGCTCAACATTGGTGTCGAAATGTACAACCTGCCCTAAGGCATGGACTCCAGTATCGGTTCTACCTGCGGTAATGGTGTGGATAGGCTGCGCTTTGCAAGCTTCCTCACCAACAAAAGCGCATATGGCCTTTTCTAATTCGTCCTGTACCGTGTTGTGCTTGACCTGCGTTTGCCAGCCTGAATAGGGGCTGCCATCATATTGAAGGCCAAGGGCTATGCGCATGATCAGGTATTACGGTGCGAGATTTCTGTTAACAAGCCTTGCGCTTCAATGGTAATTGTTGGATCAACAGAATTACTGATACAAAGCACCTCTTCAAGCGACTTTTTAGCAGCAGTAAAATCTTCAATCGTGATGTAGGCGCGCGCTAGATTCAATTTGACACGCAAGGTATCGACTAGAGGATTCGCTACCGGGGTAGCAGATATTGATGGCGCCTCTTTTGCAGGCTTTGAAAGATCCAGATCAATACCCTCAAACAATGCCTTTGCACGAGCTGGCATTTCAAAATGAGCACTGGCTGCAGGTTTCCCATCTCTCACAACACGATGTGTATCCGTATGAAAACTCGGTGCTTCTGAGCGACGCGCGTTGCGAGCTAAACCCCAGAGCAATAAACCAGTCAATCCAATTAAGGCAATTGCCAAGATTGCTGGTCCGAAGCCACCTAGGCCAAAGTTATTGTCGACTGCTTTCTTCTCCTGAGATTTATCCAAGAGTTTTTGCAAGTCGGCAATATTCTTTTCTAACTCAGCAACACGGGCTTTAGTCTGCTCCAACATCTTCTCTTGGGCAACCAACTCTTCTGTGTAGCGTCGTTCTTGATCGTTGCCATCTGTGCTTGCACCTATCTTCAAGCGATCTTTAGCTGATGCTTCGGTCGTTTTGATGTTCGTAGCTTTGACAGCGCCTGAGGTGCCATCCCTTTCACCGCGTTCTTGACGCCATTGTTCATTAGCATCCGCAACAAACTGATTTGCCTCTGCTGGGCTAATAGAACGCAGTAGCGCCTGACTTGGCTTAGTTAATTCAGCTCCGGCTGCCAAGCGATTGATGCTACCGCTAGCAAAAGCATCCGGATTGGCTTTGTACAAAGCCATCATAGTTTGATCTAAGGTTGCGCCATCCAATTGAGGCGCCATGATGGCGGCAATTTCAGATAAAGACTGCCCCGGCTTCACGGCAATCTTCTGCACATCACCCAGCAATAATGTGAATGTCTTAGTAAGGCTGCCGCTTGACCAATTGAGATTAACCAAGACATCCAAGAAGGGATCATCAGCCATCGGCACAGAATTCACTGTCTCCACCAAGACCATGAGTTGCTCCTGGCGATTGCGATACACCATCGCCTGGGGATTGAGGTCCAGTATCTTTTGAGAAATGCCTAAGCGCTCGTAAGCTGCCTTATTGGGGATTGCCACATTAAGACTCGATAATGCGCCCTGCTCATCCGCTCCAACCCGAATCGGAATCTCTACGCGTAATGGCTCACCAGGGCGAGACTGAAGTTGAGGAGCGCCTAAGGTAATGGCGCCAGCAATAGATGACCAACTCAGCAGAACAACACAAAGTAGCTTCAAGACCTGTTGGCCCATGCGCAACATAAACGGTAGATTACTTCTCAAGCAGAATGCGAAGCATGCGGCGCAATGGCTCAGCAGCACCCCACAAGAGTTGATCGCCAACAGTAAATGCGCCTAGATAGTCAGGACCCATCGCCATCTTATGCAAACGACCAATAGGCACAGTCAATGTTCCGCTGACTGCTGCAGGTGATAAATCCCGCTCAGTAGTTTCACGATCATTGGGAACCACTTTTACCCACTGATTATCAGCAGCCAAAATCGCCTCAATCTCTTTCAGGGGGATATCCTTTTTGAGCTTGACAGTTAAACCTTGCGAATGGCAACGCATTGCACCAACACGCACACACAAGCCATCTACAGGAATGCTGCCAGGCGCACGGAATGCTGGACGGCCCAAGATCTTATTGAACTCAGCTCCGCCCTTCCACTCTTCTTTGGTTTGACCATTTTCAACAGGCACGTCGATCCACGGAATCAAGCTACCCGCTAAGGCAGTATTGCGGAAATTCTTTTTCGGAAAGTCTGCTGAGCGCAATGTCTCAGTTACTTTGCGATCAATATCCAAAATCCAAGAAGATGGGTCAGCCAATTCTGTCGCAACGCTATCACGCAATGCGCCCATTTGTAGGAGTAACTCACGCATGTTCTGCGCACCAGCACCAGAAGCTGCCTGGTAGGTCATGGCACTAATCCACTCAACCATGTCAGCTTTCACTAAACCACCCATGGCGATCATCATCAAACTCACAGTGCAATTGGCACCGATCCAATTTTTACCGCCAGCAGCCAAAGCCTTGTCAATCACTGGGCGATTGACTGGATCCAAAATCAATACGGCATCATCTTTCATGCGCAGTGCGCTAGCCGCGTCAATCCAATGGCCATTCCAACCTGTAGCACGAAGCTTAGGGAATATTTCATTGGTGTAATCGCCACCTTGGCAAGTCAAGATGATGTCGCAGCGTGAGAGCGCCTGAATATCATTTGCATCTTGCAAAGTGTTTTCACTCTTGGTTACTTTTTGACCATTAAGCAAAGGCACTTCTCCGCCCGCTTGGCTGGTACTAAAAAATACGGGCTCGATCAGATCGAAGTCTTTTTCAGCGAGCATGCGCTCCATGAGAACGCTGCCAACCATACCGCGCCAGCCAACTAAACCAACCAAAGGTGTTTTTGAATTTGCCATGATCAACTATCTAGTAAATGTGTTTTTTGCTTTAATTTAAATTCTTACGCAAGCGCTGCAACAACAGCATCGCCCATTTCAACGGTAGACACTTTTGTCGTACCTTCTGTATAGATATCCGCTGTACGCAATCCTTGCGCCAATACTTTTTGTACCGCCTTTTCAATACGATCCGCTTCTGCAGGCATACCCAATGAATAACGCAACATCATTGCCGCAGACAAAATCGTTGCCAATGGATTAGCGATACCCTTCCCAGCAATATCTGGCGCAGATCCATGGCTAGGCTCATACAAGCCCTTATTATTTTTATCCAAAGAAGCAGATGGCAGCATGCCGATAGAACCAGTCAACATAGCAGCCTCATCAGACAAGATGTCGCCAAACAAATTGCCGGTCACAACCACGTCAAATGCTTTAGGCGCTTTGACCAATTGCATTGCAGCGTTATCCACATACATATGGGATAACTCAACATCTGGATACTCTTTAGAAACCCGAATCATCACCTCACGCCAAAGCTGAGAAGTTTCCAAAACGTTTGCCTTATCTACGCTACAAACTTTCTTGCCACGCTTGCGTGCCGCTTCAAAAGCTACATGTCCAATACGCTCCACTTCTGGCTCGCTGTAATGCATGGTGTCAAAGCCTTCGCGTGCACCTTTAAACAAAGGCAACTCTGAAGCACGAATACCACGTGGTTGACCAAAGTAAATATCACCATTGAGCTCGCGCACAATCAAAATATCCAAGCCGCCAATAATTTCTGGCTTAAGACTGGATGCAGCAGTAAGTTCCGGGTAGCAAATGGCTGGCCTGAAGTTAGCAAACAACTCGAGATGTTTACGCAAACCCAAGATGGCTTGCTCAGGACGAAGTTCGCGTGCAAGCGTGTCGTACTTCCAATCACCTACCGCACCAAACAAAATGGCATCGGCTTTTTTTGCGAGCTCTAAGGTAGCTGGCGGCAAGGGATGACCAGCAACGTCATAGGCCGCTCCGCCCACAGGGGCTTCTTCTAAATCAAACTGAGGACCAAGCGCTTGAAGCACTCGCACAGCTTGAGCAACGATTTCCGGGCCGATACCATCGCCCGGTAGAACTGCAATTTTCATGAAAGACCTTTAAATCAACGAAATTACGGCAATTGTGTCGCAAGCCAAGGCATTTTGAGAATGCGCTCGGCTTCATAAGCCTTGATTTTATCTGCATGTTGCAGGGTTAGGCCAATATCGTCTAAGCCGTTAAGAAGGCAATACTTTCTAAATGGGGCCACTTCGAAGCTATAAGCAGTGCCATCA
>CAITHY010000043.1 GCA_903892315.1 uncultured beta proteobacterium
AACACGCTCTTTAACCAAAGTATCGATCTGGGAAACTTCGCTACTATTTAATCCAACCGGAAGGCAAAACTGACCCAATACGCAAACTGAGCATTTGCTAGTTGGGCTATCGGTAGGTTTGTAGTTCATATAAGGGCTGATTTGTGCATTCAGTTTATTCTATAAGTATGAGGATGATGGCTTTTACCTATTTTCTGTTGATTTTATGCTGACAACGAGCTTGCTCATTGCGGTCTTTCTAGGTGCTCTTGTGAGCGGTTGGCACTGCGCTCTGATGTGCGGTGGGATAGCGGCTGCCATAGAGCGCCCCATCGCCTTAGAGGCCCCTTTGCGGCCCAAATCGGAGCTTTTTTATCTGCAATTGATCATGCATTTGGGGCGAGTAACAACTTATGTCTTGTTGGGTACTCTTGCGGCCTCATTGGGAACGGTAGTTTGGCAACAAAATCTCATTCCAATCCAGCGCCCCTTATTTGCCCTGACCTCCTTGATCCTCATTCTGATGGGAATGCGTCTACTCAGGGTGAGTGGATCGGAAGGCTTGCTTGGCGGTAAATGGTTAAGCACAAAAATTGCAGCTTATTGGGCTAAATATTTGGGCGGGATGGCCAGCGGTCCTTCGCGTTGGTTTAGCGGCATGTTGTGGGGTTTGGTGCCCTGCGGATTAGTCTATAGCGTATTGCCAATTGCATTTTTATCGGGTGATGCAATCACTGGCGCCGCACTGATGTTGGCGTTTGGTTTGGGTACATTACCTAACTTATTGTTGATCTCTAAATTGTCAGCGGCACTGACTCAGTTTGGACAATATTTATGGGTGCGATATTTGGCTGCTGCTCTTTTGTTCACTGCAGGCGGCTTTGGTTTGTATCGCGCTTGGGTGTTGCCAGAAGTCTTGTTAAAAGGAGGCTTCTGTATTTCTTAAGTAGCGCTTAAGCTGTTGCCGCCTCTATGCCAGAGATCAGGTCTGGATAGCATGCATCTTGCGGTAGTGTCGATAGAAAGTTGCTGCGCTCCGCCATCTCCAGTGGTTGATGCGCTAAGCCGCAAATGATTAATCGAATGTTACGAATTTTGCATAGATGCGCTAGCTCCATAATCGTATCCATACCAGAAGTGTCGATATAAATCACATTCTTTAAATCTAGCACGAGTGTTTGCGAAGGCAAATTCGCCTCAATCTTTTCAAGGAGTTTGACTGCTCCAAAAAAGATGGCACCATGAATTCGATAGGCATCCATTCGACCTTTTTGATTACTGAGCCCCGGGTAATCAATGGCTAGAGCAGGCTCGCAACGCGAGAGGCTAGAGATGCGGTAAATGAAGGTAATAAAGGCGAGCAGCAAACCTACCTCTACTGCAATCGTGAGATCTAGTACAACAGTGAGAATAAAGACGCTCAAGATGGTGATTCGATAGGGTAAGCGGAATTGCTTGAGATCGATAAGCTTTTGCCACTCGCCCATATTCCAGGCCACATACATCAAGATGGCGGCAAGGCTAGCTAAAGGAATGTTTTTGGCAAGTGGCGCCGCAAACATAACGATGAGTAGTAAAGTTGCTGCATGCACGAGTCCTGAGATAGGTGTGGAGCCGCCACTCTCTATATTAGTTACTGTGCGGGCAATCGTACCAGTCGCTGGCATGCCACCAAAAAATGGAGTAGTGAAGTTAGCAATACCTTGAGCTATTAGCTCTTGATTTGATTCATGGCGATCATGAATGAGGCCATCGGCAATACGTGCGCAGAGTAAAGATTCAATTGCACCTAATAAAGCGAGCGTCAAAGCTGGAGCCACCATATATTGAGCGCTATCCCAACTCACTGGAATCCATTCAAAAGCGGGGAGTCCGGATGGAATGCCACCAAAGCGACTGCCAATCGTATCGACTGGTAAATTAAAAATGCTAGTAATTATTGTTGCTAACACCATTGCTACGACTGCACCGGGAAGATAGGAGAGCCAGCCTAGGCGCTTCTGAAATACCTTCCAAAGAATCAATAAGACAAGACTTCCACAAGCTAAACCAAGTGCAATGGGGTTAAAGGTATCTGCCGCTGAGTAGAGTGTATGAACTGATTGAAAAAATTGAGCTGGCATTTTTTCAATTTGAAGTCCAAAGAAATCTTTGACTTGAGATAACCCAATCAAAAAAGCAATACCATTGGTGAAGCCAATAATGACTGCAATCGGAATGAAGCGTACTAGCGTTCCAAGGCGAAATACTCCCATCAGAAATAAAAATACTCCCGACATGGCGGTTGCTAGTAATAAATTTGGGACGCCATAGCGCTCCACTATGCCGTAAACAATGACGATGAAGGCACCCGCTGGTCCGCCAATTTGTACGCGACTACCTCCAAGTAGGGAGATAAGGCTCCCAGCAATAATGGCAGTAAAAATACCGGCTTGAGGCTTTAGTCCGCTGGCAATTGCGAAAGCCATGGCCAATGGGAGCGCAACAATCCCAACTGATAATCCAGCAAAAATATCTTTAGTGAAGCGGACGCGGCTATAGTCAGAAAATGAGTCAAAAAGTCGGGGGCGAAAAAACATAAGATGACTGTTTAATTGGCCTAAGAGATGCGATTACCAACCCAGTAAGCAAAACTCGCACACAAAGCTGTAACAAAACTACCCCATGCAATATCAATGAAAGCCAATTGCGTTGGGAAGTTTTTAACCACCGCTAAATTGGTGAGGTCGTACGTCATGTAGCAAAACAGACCAAACAATGCGCCATATTGCAGTGCATATAACCAAGACTGCTTTGATAGTGCTGGAACAACCACAAAAATACAGACACCTAAAGCATAAAGCAGGTAGAACGCGAGCCCAGCTAGAAGCTTAGGTTCGCTGGCCATTAAGTCGCCCATCTCATTGCGATAGAGGTTTTTTGCGACACCCAAAAGCCACACCAAATCAATTGCAATGAGGGTGATTAAAAATGAGAGGTAGATAGCAAAATTCTTGAGCAATTAAGTTACCTTTATTCTTTTGTATGCTAGTAATTAGTATTATGATGGAAAGAGTAGATGGATGGTTCAATTTAAAGGGAGTCAACATGTTTAAGCATTTATTGGTGCCAGTAGATGGTTCAGATGTCAGCAAAAAATCCTTGAAAAAAGTCGCTGCACTTGCTAAGGCAGATGGTGCTGCAATTACGTTGGTATATGTTTCTGATCCTACGCCTCCGATGGTCTACTCAGATAGCACCATGGGCTATGGAATTTCGAAGAAACAGCATGCGGAAGCTTGCCAGGCATATGCACAGGCTGTTTTTAAAAAGTCGACAACCGCACTGGGTGCTGGCGCAAAAGTAAAAAGTCTTCACATTGAAAATAGCAATTTATCTGAAGGTATTTTGGCTGGTGCCAAAAAAGCTAAAGCGGATGTGATTGTCATGGCATCTCATAAGCGCACCGGCATTAAAGGTATCTTGTTGGGCAGTGAGACTCATGAAGTGATTGTGCATTCCACATTGCCCGTTTTAGTTCTGGGTTAATTTGTGTGGTGTTAAATAAAAAGGGTCCTCTTGGACCCTTTTTATTGCAACAGAATTCCTGAATTTGTTTAGTTCTGTTTAATGGGGCTACCTAGCAGCAGCATCTCTCTAGTCAACTGCCCGCTTTCGTTATCGCGCATGGACCATAAATCAAGTTGGGTTTTGGAGCCATAAGGATCTACGTAAATTCCATTTTTTCTTAATTCAAAATGTAAGTGTGGCCCTGTTGATCTGCCGGTTGTTCCTACATAGCCAATTTCTAAACCGCGTCGCACTTCGTTACCCAACTCAAGTTCTACGTTGTAATTACTTAAGTGCGCATAGTAAGTGTGGTAGTTGCCCGGGTGCTCTAAAACAATTAAGTTTCCAAATGCACCGCTAAAGCCTATATGCACTACTTTGCCATTGGCAACGCTGAAGATGGGGGTGCCGATTGGGGCAGCATAGTCAATACCCATATGAGCGCGATAGCGTTGCTTTGATGCTGGTGCCTGGGCTGGTGCTGCTGGCGCAGCACTCTTGCTGCGCTTACTGGAGGAGGCTCTTACCATGCCAACCCCTCGAGAAATGCGACGATAGCTTAATGGGTTAGTCCAGAAGGAACGCTCAAGTGATTCTCCGGTTCCAGTAAAGAAGCCCCCAGGAATCTCATTGCGCTCCATCCAAAAAGCATTCGCATAGACCTCTTTAGTGGTGGGATCAATAATTTCTGCCGCCCAAATTTGCGCCCATCTCTCGCGATCTCCAAAGTCCACAATCAAACGCACAACACTGTTTGTGTTTTCGAGAGAATTATTTTCTTCAGGATAGATTTGCTTGATCAAGGAATTTAATTCCCAAACTAGCTCAACTGGTAATTGATCACTTACCTTTCGAGTGTCATATAAGACATCTCTTAAGGGGATGCGAATCTCAGTCAAACGCTTCGACTCATCTTTGAGATAGTCTTGCTGAATCAAAAACCCGCCAACCGCTGATGGTGTAAATGTCCATACTTCAGTTTTGCTATCTTGGATTGGACCATTCATGATGCTCAATGAGTCGAAGCGATTGCGACTACCAAAAGCGACTGCGTAAGGAATGCAGTCCCCACGCATGTGATCAAAAAATGTTTTGGTCTGATTTTTGAAGAATTCAGAAAATTGACGGTTATCAATTCCAACACTAGCGGGTAGATTATTTTCACTAAAGTTACGACGTAGGCATCCTTGGGTTACGCGATAGTCAAGGTTTGCATCGCTATCAAGCATCAACTCATCTGGGGCTTTGCGCTGAAATAGTGATGGATTCAGGCTCATGCTATTGGTTTTTGAGCTAGCACCTGCTGATTTATCTTTGAAGCCAACCTCCCTGCTAGTTTGGACGGCGACCTTCTTACGTGCTTGGGTCGTGTTTTGAGTTTGGCCAGTTTGAGCTTGAGTTGCGTAAGCCAAGCCCGGGATTGAGCTAAGAAAGGCGCAGCCAGACAAAATGATTACCCCCTTAGTGAACAGGGAGCTTAGAGATACTTTTTTATTCACCCCTCAATTATCTAATAATGTGAGCGCGCCTCCGAATAAATATGCTGTGCTGCAGCAATTCAGATTGAATCTTGATCTTGACCTATCTTGATTGGCCCTAAAGCCCGCCCCCTTAGAAATAGCAGTTTTGCCACTTTTAACCAAATTCCTCATGCAGCTTTAGGGCTTAGCAATGCTGGAAAGTGAGAGACATATCAACTTTGTTGCGCATCTCATTCTCATAGCGTCTGTTCACATGACAAAAACCTTGCTTATGTTCACCCAATACGTTTGCAATGGGATGGGTTAATTTTGCTTATTTAGGGTGGCGCTGGAAAATTAAATTCTCGATACAATCCACTTTTGATTAAGGAGTTTTGATGCCGATTATTGAATCCATCCAAGTTGCTTCTGTTGCAGTGCCCTTGGATAAGGTCACTTCATTTTCTACCCGCACTGTTTCCGAGCGTCATTATTGCCTCGTAAAAGTACGCGGCAAAGATGGTAAGGAAGGCATCGGCTTTTGCTATGTCGGTAGTGCCGGTGGTGATATTGCCAAGCTGGCTGTGGAG
>CAITHY010000044.1 GCA_903892315.1 uncultured beta proteobacterium
AGGGAGTGGCAAGACCCGTGTCCTCACCACCCGTATAGCCTGGTTGATTCAGACCGGCCAGGTATCTCCTATTGGCGTCCTGGCGGTGACCTTTACCAATAAGGCTGCGAAGGAAATGATGCTCCGCCTGAGCGCCATGCTGCCCATCAATACGCGTGGGATGTGGATTGGCACCTTTCATGGTCTTTGCAACCGTTTATTGCGTGCTCACCACAAAGAAGCAGGTTTACCGTCAACTTTTCAGATTTTGGATACCCAGGATCAACTTTCTGCGATTAAGCGCTTGTTGAAGGGTTTAAAAGTCGATGATGAAAAGTATCCCGCAAAGCAATTGCAATACTTCATTGCTCATGCCAAGGAGCGCGGTCAACGAGCAAAAGATTTGGCTATTGGGGATGACTTCCAAGCCAAGATGGCACAACTGTATGCGGCCTACGATGAGCAATGCCAACGGGAGGGCGTAGTAGATTTTGCTGAGCTCTTACTACGCAGTTATGAATTACTCAAGCATAGCGAAGCAATTCGGACCCACTATCAAGAGCGCTTCCGTCATATTTTGATTGACGAGTTTCAGGATACCAATGCTTTGCAATATGCATGGCTTAAATTGTTATCGGGTCATGATGCAAGTCGCATCAATGTCAGTGGCATGGGTAGTAGTTCTGTCTTTGCAGTGGGAGATGATGACCAAAGTATTTATGCTTTCCGCGGCGCTGATGTTGAAAATATGCGTCTCTATGAAAAGCAATATCACCCATTGATGGTGAAGTTAGAGCAGAACTATCGCTCGCACGGCCATATTTTAGATACAGCAAATCACCTTATTGCAAATAACTCTGAGCGCCTTGGAAAAAACCTACGAACCGATGCTGGTCATGGGGAGCCCGTCCGAATTTATGAGGCGCCAAGCGATCATGCCGAAGCTGCTTGGCTAGTGGATGAGATCAAGGCTTTAGTCAATAGCGGCATCAAGCGGACAGAGGTCGCATTGCTCTATCGCAGCAATGCACAGTCGCGCATTATTGAGCACGCATTATTTTCTGCGGGTATTCCGTATCGCGTATATGGCGGCTTGCGCTTCTTCGAGCGCGCCGAAATTAAACATGCGCTGGCTTACTTGCGCTTGCTCGAAAATCCAAATGATGACACTTCATTCTCCCGAGTGGTGAATTTCCCAACCCGCGGAATTGGTGCAAGATCAATCGAGGCCTTGCAAGATGCCGCCAGAGCACAACAATGCTCTTTATATCTAGCGGCTTCTACTTTAGAGGGCAAGGCTGGTGCCGCACTCAGTGGATTTGTGCGTTTAGTGGATCACATGCGTGAAGCCACTCGTCACAATACTTTGCCGGAAACAGTGGAGTTTGTGATTCAGCATAGTGGCTTGATTCAGCATTACCTCTCTGAGCGTGAGGGACAAGATCGCGTAGAGAACTTACAAGAATTGATCAATGCCGCAACCGCATTTATTGCTGAAGAGGGTTATGGTCAAGACGCGGCCGCCGCCATGCTGCCAGGCGAGAACGCTCCTGGTGTTGTGGAAGTCTCCCCCTTGGCAGCTTTCTTATCTCACGCCTCACTAGAGGCGGGTGATAACCAAGCGCAAGCTGGTCAAGATGCCGTGCAGTTAATGACGGTGCACTCGGCAAAAGGCTTAGAGTTCACTGCGGTATTTATTACTGGTCTTGAGGAGGGCTTATTCCCGCACGAGAACAGTGTGAATGAACAGAATGGTTTAGAAGAAGAGCGCCGTTTGATGTACGTGGCGATTACTCGCGCAAAGGAGCGTCTGTACCTCTCACATACCCAATCCCGTATGCTGCACGGCCAAGTACGCTACAACATGCCTTCTCGCTTTCTAGAGGAGCTCCCATCCGATTCATTGAAATGGCTTACTCCTAAAGCAAGAGATGCCCGTTGGGGTGGGGGGGACGCAAGATCGGGCTCTACTTGGCAAGATGGCTATACCCGTCAACGCGAATATGAATCGAATGACTTTTTTGATTCAGGCTCTGAGCGCCAAAGACCAGCGAAGCGCGTTGGCTCAGCTTCGATGGAAGTGAAAAGGCTCGCTTCTCCACCTCGCAGCAATTACCCATTCACCATTGGTCAGAATGTGTTTCATACGAAGTTTGGTGAAGGGCGAGTGACTGGTTTAGAAGGTGTAGATGCTGATGCAAGGGCGCAGGTTAATTTCAAACGTCACGGCATCAAGTGGTTGCAGCTGAGTATTGCGAAGCTTGCTGCGATTGATTGATCAATCAATTAAATAGGCAACACTACTTCATCTTCTATGAAGCAGGCTTTCCAGGTCGCATAAAAAGAGCAGTGCATTACCGTCAAACCCGCCATAGAAATCGGGGCGATGATGAATGAAGCTGCCTGTCCCAAATCGAGTGCATCAAAAATCATTCCTACTGTTAGCGGAATGGCAATCAAAATGGCACTCCAAATAGACAGATACAAAAAGAATGCAGCCTTATTGGCCCAGCATGCTAAGCAGCTTGAAAACAGCGCTTGAGGGACGGGCATATCCGCCCAAGCAACTAGCACTGGCGAGAACCACATCAACATAGCTACCGGTATGTAGAGTATGGCGCCAAAGAACAGGACTAAGTAAACCTGGCGCAGCGCCTCGGGGGTGATAGGTTTATCGCTGGTCATCAGCGGTAGTAGTAATTCAAAGTCAACCAAGAAGCTTAAGATGAAACTAAGCAACAAAATCATGCTGGCGTATACCAAACCTAGTTGCAAAATTCTTTTGCGAACAATTGGGCTGGACCGAAGTGCAATTAAATAGACCATCGGTCTAATTCGTTCTTTTTGAATTCCTTGGCGGCAAGCGGTCATGAATCCAACGGAAAGGGTTGGCGTAAGCAGCAGCACTGCAAAGACGCCAATCACTGGAATGATGACTGCGAGCTGTGCGGCAAAGACATACATGAAGACCAGCATTAAGAAGCCCAAAGGGTTCTGCTTAAAAAGCCAAATGCCTTGTCTAATCCAGGTGTAGCCTTCTTTGGGTGCTACAGAATTGAGTTTCATAGTGAGCGACGACTTAAAAGAATGCGTTCAAAGTGCGTAGGATCATGTGGGGTGAGCATTTGCGCATCACGCGGCAAATAGAAATCCCAGAGCCTTGATACCCAGAAGCGTAAGGCTGCCGCACGCAACATGAGTGGCCAGCTAGCTTGCTCTTCTTTGGTGAGCGGGCGAACCGACTGATAGGCTTGCATGAGGGCGCTTAAGCGAGCAGGATCTAAATCTTCCTTGTTATCTGCAAGACACCAGTCATTAGCGGTGACGGCAAGATCAAATAGCCATTTATCGGTGCCGGCAAAGTAGAAGTCAAAGAAGCCACCCAATTGATCGTGAGATTTATCGGACCCCTTAGGATCAAATAAGACGTTGTCGCGAAATAGATCGCAATGACTAGCCCCTTGTGGCAATTCATCATAGGTGCCCGAGGCAAAAAATTCCTCATGAGTTTTTAACTCATGGGTTATGAGTTCTTTCTGAGGCGTGCTTAAGTGCGGCAATACTGAAGGTATTGTTTTTTGCCACCAGCCAAGGCTACGAAGATTTTCTTGGGACTTCGTAAAATCCTTTCCAGCCAAATGCATCTTTGCCAGCATCTCGCCAACGAGTGCGCAATGATTGGCTGCAGGCTCGAGCCTAGAAAGACCTGGCAGTTTGGTAACAATGGCCGCTGGCTTGCCTTTGAGGGTAAAAAGAATCTCACCCTGTTTGCTCTCAATCGGCTTGGGAACAGGCACACCTTTGTTTGCTAAGTGGCGCATTAACTCTAGATAGAAAGGAAGCTGTTGCGCAGACAATCTTTCAAAGATTGTTAGAACATATTCCTGCTTTTTCTCATCTTTGACGGTGTCTAAGAAAAAGTTAGAGTTTTCAATACCACCATGTATGCCGCGAATTTGACTGGCTTGGCCGATGTCAAAGTCTTGAGAAATCCATTGAGAAATATCTTCAAGCTCGATCGGAGTAAATACAGCCATAAATCAGTCAATACTTTTTTAAATTAAAAAGGAATGCTGACGCTGGGAACGCTGAGCAGGTCTGTTTCTTTCGCGGGTCCTGGCATCACTGTTGTGGGTGGCGCCATTTCATAGCTGGTGTAAGGTGTTTTTACATCCACCTGCGTTGGAGAGTTGACGTCCTTATATTCGGTAACGGTAGTACCATTTTTGTCTTTGTATTGATAGTTTGGTTTGCGTTGCTCTGGGGCATTTACTGCACCGCTTGCGCTGACTGCAGGTGCGAGCGGCTGATTGTTAATTCGGTTTAATTCCGATGGACTCAGTGCCTGACTGTTATTCTGAGCTTGGGCTGAAGTGGCGCCAAAAAGTCCAAAAACCACCATAAAACTCATTAAGGCTAGGCTTTGACTCATTGAGTGGCTAATTAAGTTCGTTAAATAATGCATTTTTTCACCTTTTTAAGCCTACTCTCGGGCGGTTCCTTAACCAGACCTGTAGGCAATTCACAACTAGATTGTACGATTGCGGTATGACTAAACATAGACTCTTGTTGGTAGACGGCTCAAGTTACCTCTATCGTGCCTTCCACGCCATGCCAGACCTCAGAAATGGGGCTGGAGAGCCCACCGGGGCTATTTATGGCATGGTCAATATGATGCGCCGGGCTCGATCTGAGCTCAAGGCTGACCATATAGCCTGTGTTTTTGATGCTAAGGGCAAGACCTTCCGCGACGAAATGTACTCAGAATATAAGGCGCATCGCTCCCCCATGCCTGAGGATTTGGTTAAGCAGATTGAGCCGATTCATGCCATGGTCAAAGCTTTAGGTTGGCCGGTATTGATGGTCTCCGGCGTGGAGGCAGACGATGTGATTGGGACTTTAGCTTGCCAAGCTACGCAAGCGGGCTGGGAAACCATTATTTCTACTGGTGATAAAGATTTAGCGCAATTGGTGAATCCTTCAGTCACCCTCATCAATACGATGACAAATGAAAAGCTGGACATTGACGGTGTCAAAGAAAAGTTTGGCGTTCCACCAGAATTAATTGTGGATTATTTATCCATCATCGGCGATACCGTTGATAACGTGCCGGGCGTTCCTAAGGCAGGTCCAAAGACGGCAAATAAATGGTTGGCAGAATTTGGCAATCTGGATAACTTGATGGCAAATGCCGATCAAGTTAAGGGGGTGGTTGGAGAAAACTTGCGCGCTACGCTTCCTTGGTTGCCACAAGCTCGCCAACTGATTACGGTAAAAACCGATTGTGATTTATCACCCCATTTACCAAGCTTGGATGATCTGCATGCCAAGTCCGAAGATGCGCCTTTGTTGCGTGAGTTATTTGAGCGCTATGCATTTAAGACTTGGTTACGTGACGTGGAGAAGCAGCTCACAAGCCCAGAGAATCAGGGTGAGGCGGTTACGTTTGATTTGGCAGGTAGCCCAATTTCCTCTTCTGGCAGCGGTGCAGAGGAAGAAGGAAAGACGCGTGTGATTGCGAGCTCTCCGACCAAAGATTTGTCACAGGCCACTCGGGACTCCCAAGATGCAATCGAGCGCCACTACGAATGCGTGGTGGACGAAGCGGGTCTGGAGAAATGGCTCAAGAAAATTGAGTTGTCTGGATTAACAGCGGTTGATACGGAAACCACCAGTCTTGATGCGCTTGCTGCAGAGCTTGTTGGTATTTCTTTATCAGTCAAGCCTGGTGAAGCTTGTTACATTCCAGTTGCTCACCGCAACGGTGAAGTGCAGCTTGATCGTGAACTAGTGCTCGCGCGCATGAAGCCCTGGTTAGAAAGTAAGACGCATTTAAAGGTAGGCCAAAACTTAAAGTACGATGCCCATATCTTTGCAAACTATGGCATTACCTTGAAGGGCGTTGCATTTGACACCTTGCTGGAGTCTTATGTGCTTGAGTCGCACATGCCACACAATATGGACAGCTTAGCTGAGCGCCATCTGGGCATGAAAACCATTCGTTATGAAGAGGTGTGTGGCAAAGGCGTTCACCAGATTGGCTTTGATCAAGTTGATCTCAAGATTGCAACTGACTATGCAGCGGAAGATGCCGACATTACTTTGCGCCTGCATTTGGAGTTATGGCCACAGATTCAGGACAACTCAGGACTTCTCTATATCTACGAAAAGGTAGAGATGCCCGCTATGCGTGTACTCGGCATTATGGAGCGCAATGGCATTCGAATTGATTCAGCATTACTGGCCAAACAAGGGCAGCAAGTGGGCAAACGTTTACTTGAGCTAGAGGGTGAGATTCATAAGCTAGCAGGACAGCCTTTTAATATCCAGTCGCCTAAACAGATCGCAGAAATTTTATTTGGGCAACTTGAACTTCCGGTCATTAAAAAGACGCCTTCCGGGGCACCCTCTACCGATGAGGAGGTGTTACAGAAGTTGGCTGAAGACTACCCACTGCCAGCCCGCATTCTGGATTACCGCAGTTTGGCAAAGCTAATGTCCACCTATATTGAGAAGCTGCCTCGAATGGCTGATCCCAAGACAGGGCGCGTGCATACGAACTTTTCACAAGCCACGGCAGTTACAGGGCGCCTGGCATCTAGCGATCCGAACTTGCAAAACATTCCAGTGCGAACAGAAGAGGGCCGTCGTATTCGTGAGGCTTTTATTCCGGCAGATGGATGCAAATTATTGTCAGCGGATTACTCGCAAATTGAATTGCGCATCATGGCGCATATTGCTGAAGATGAAAATCTATTAACCGCATTTAAAGAAGGTCAGGACGTTCACCAGGCAACTGCGGCAGAGATTTTTGGCGTCCCATTAGATGATGTCAATTCTGAGCAGCGTCGTTACGCCAAGGTGATTAACTTCGGTCTGATTTACGGCATGAGTGCTTTTGGATTGGCTGGAAACTTAGGTATTGAGCGTTCTGCTGCGCAAAACTATATTGCCAAATACTTTGATCGTTATCCAGGGGTTGCTCAATATATGGAGCGTACCCGTCTCGAAGCAAGGGAGAATGGTTATGTAGAAACAGTCTTTGGACGACGTCTTTGGCTACCTGAGATCAAGGGTTCCAATGGTCCGAGACGTCAGGGTGCTGAGCGTGCAGCAATTAATGCCCCAATGCAAGGTACCGCAGCCGACTTAATCAAATTGGCCATGATCGCCGTGGAAGATTGGCTTGAGAAAGAGCAGCTCAAGACCAGACTGCTCTTGCAGGTTCATGATGAACTAGTCTTAGACGTGCCTTTCGATGAGCTTGAGCTAGTGCAGGCAACGCTACCTGGGTTGATGTGCAATGTCGCCCAGTTAAAGGTACCTTTGGTAGTTAGTATTGGGATTGGCGATAATTGGGAAGAGGCACACTAAGACTTCAGTAAGAAATGCAAGCCAGGAGATAAGGCAATGAGTAAAGACATTCAAAACAGTCGACGCAATTTTATAAAAACATCCGCGATGAGCGCGACCGCTATTGGGGTTGGATTTGTGGGGGCATCTGAGCCTGTGATGGCTGCGACTATTGAAACGGATTTCAAAGGTATTAAAGCTGGTGAGCAGATGATCCCTGTGGGTAGCTTTCAGTTGCCCGCTTATGTCTCACGACCTGAAAAAGCGAAAGGTTCTTTGCCCATTATTATTGTGGCGAGTGAAATTTTTGGTGTACATGAGTACATTGCTGATGTCACAAGACGTTTTGCTAAGTTGGGATATCTTGCGATTGCTCCAGAGTTTTTTACGCGCGCTGGCGACCCTAATGCTTACGGCACGATTGCCGAAATTATGACGAATATTGTGGCTAAGACTCCAGATACGCAAGTCTTAAACGATCTGCAAGCTGCTTTAGTATGGGCCGGCAAAAATGGGGGTGACCTAAAGCGCGTTGGTGTTACTGGCTTCTGTTGGGGTGGTCGTATTACTTGGTTGTCCGCAACCTTGCCGCAGGTGCGTGCCGGTGTTGCATGGTACGGTCGTCTTATTGGTGAGAAGACTGAGGGGAGTCCTCAGCATCCTGTAGATATTGCTTCTGATTTAAAGGCACCAGTGCTCGGCTTGTATGGCGCTGCTGATACCGGGATCTCTCTGGAAAGTATTGATCAAATGCGTGCTGCTTTAGCGCAGGCTGCCCCTAAAAATCCTGTTGCCAAGGCTTGTGAATTTGTGGTTTATCCGGACACCCCTCATGCATTTCATGCAGATTACCGTGCTAGCTATCGTGAAGGTCCTGCGAAAGATGGTTGGGCAAAATGTATTGCTTGGTTTAAGAAAAACGGAGTGGCGTAAATAGTGACTGCCTTAGAAAGCATCGTATTAATTACTGCACTCGCAGGAGTGACTAGCGTCTTAATTGCCGCCAGTTGCTCGGTGACATTGCTTTCTAGAATGATCAACAATATGGTGAGTTTCTCTGTTGGTATTTTGTTAGCAACAGCCTTACTCCACTCCTTGCCTGAGGCATTTAGCATGGAAGGTGCAAAACCCCAGTTTTTATTCGCTACTTTGCTTGCGGGATTATTGGGCTTCTTCTTGCTCGAGAAGATTGCTTTATTACGACACGATCACCATCACGAGGGTGATGGCCACCAACACCACCATGGGCATGATGCTGAAAATGCTGGGCGTAGTGGCTGGATGATTTTGGTTGGCGATGGTATTCACAACTTCGTAGATGGCATCTTGATTGCCGCAGCCTTTATGGCGGACTATCAGGTTGGCATCTTCACTGCCATTGCGATTATTGCCCATGAGATTCCGCAGGAGATCGGCGATTTCATTGTGCTTCTGAATGCTGGCTTCTCACGCGCACGCGCTTTACTCTATAACCTTATCTGCGGCTTATCAGCAGTGGTGGGTGGCGTACTGGCGTATTTCTTCTTGGAAAAAGCGCATGCAGCGATGCCATATTTACTAGTGATTGCTTCTAGTAGTTTTATTTATATTGCAGTGAGTGATCTCATCCCGCAAATGCACCGTCGCCCACACTGGGTGGAGTCTCTCCGTCAGACGGTATTGATTGCTTGCGGCGTAGGGTTTGTGATCCTGCTATCTCTGCTGCACTAACGAGGTTTAGACTTCAACAGGCCGTTTGGGGTCTGCGCACCATTCACTCCAGCTGCCTGCATACAGGCGTGAGCCTTTAAATCCTGCAAGCTCCATCGCTAGAAGATTATGGCAAGCAGTAACTCCAGATCCGCATTGATGAATGACTTCAGAGGCTTTAACGGGACCCAGAAATTCTGAAAATTCTTTGAATAACTGTTCAGGAGTTTTGAATGCAGTTGCGTTGAGATTGTTTTTAAAGAAGCGATTCATTGCGCCGGGGATGTGTCCCCCAACTGGATCAAGCGTTTCATTTTGGCCATGAAAGCGATCTGCCGTCCGTGCATCGATGATTTTGTTTTTCTTTGTCTCCAGATTGACTACCACTTCATCGGCCAGAACCAGGCCCGCATAAGGCATCGCTCCAATGGTTTCGGTGCAAGGGATAGGCGCTCTTGGAACAGAGCCCATAGTGCCATTCCAAGCATCTAAACCGCCATCGAGCACTTGAACATGGGCATGTCCTGTGGCTTTCAGCATCCACCATAAGCGGCTGGCATAGACAGAACCTTGTTTGTCATAGGCGACCACTAAGGTGTTGGGGTTAATACCCAAACGCATTTTGGTTTGGGCCCAAGCTTCTGGACTGGGAAGGGGGTGTCTACCGTTCGTACCGGTCTTACTTCCTGAAAGATCTTGATCGAGGTCGACATAAATCGCGCCAGGAATATGGCTTTCTTCGTAGGATTTTTTTCCGCTCAGCGGGTCAGCTAAATCAAAGCGGCAATCACAGAGCAATACATTTTCACCACTATTAATGATTTCTTCTAATTGGTTCGCTGAGATTAGAGGAGTCATGATGCTTCCTATATTTAGTGATGAGGGTTATTAATCAAGGATATTAATAAAACCGTAAGACTTACTTGAATTATGCGCTTTCGAATTTCATGACGCGGCGATACCACTCATGAAAATGCTGCATACCATCTTCCATGGGGCTTTGATATGGACCTACTTCATTTACGCCGCGGGCAAGTAGGGCTGCTCGGCCCTGATCCATGCGCTCAGCAATTTCATCATCTTCGATGCAAGTTTCCATGTATGCAGCACGCTCTGCTTCCACGAATTCACGCTCAAACAAAGCAATTTCTTCTGGATAGTAGAACTCGACGACATTCCGTGTTTTACCGGGTCCCATTGGATGTAGTGTTGATACACAGAGAACACCTGGATACCACTCCACCATGACATTAGGGTAGTAAGTAAGCCAGATAGCGCCATGGCGCGGGGCTTTGCCGTCGAATTGGCGTAAGACTGCTTCATGCCAGTTGCGATAGGTTGATGAGCCTGGAGTTTGTAAATCTTTGTGAATGCCAACGGTTTGAACGCTGTGCCAATCGCCGAATTCCCAATGCAGATCTTCGCAAGAAACAAATTTACCTAGGCCTGGATGAAATGGCACAACGTGATAGTCCTCGAGATATACCTCGATAAATGTTTTCCAGTTGTAATTGCACTCATGTACTTCGACATGATCTAGAACGTAACCATCAAACTTGAGATCTTCAGCAACGCCCAGTTTGGCAAGATCATTACGCACATCGCGCGGACCTTCAAATAACAAGCCTTGCCAATTTTGTAGTGGGGATTTGCCAAGGTTTAAACAAGGCTTATCTTCAAAGTGAGGGGCGCCTAATAAATTGCCACCTAAGTCATAAGTCCAGCGATGTAATGGGCAAACAATATTGTCAGCTTTACCGCGACCATTGAGCATTAATGCTTGGCGATGACGGCAGACATTGGAAAGTAGTTCTACGCCAGATTCATTGCGAACAAGGATGCGACCTTCGTTTTCTGCGCTTAAAGTTTGGTAGGAGCCCATTTCAGGCACCATCAATTCGTGACCAACATAGCCGGGCCCCTGCTTAAAAAGCAGTTTAATTTCCCGCTGATAGAGCTCAGCGTCAAAATATGCCGAAACCGGCAATTGCAGATTGGACGGCGCAAGTTTCTGCGCGGTAGCCAGATTAGTCATTCTCCCCACCCCCGAAAACGTCAGCCGAAGCTAAGCGGAATAACCAATCCAACCATCGACGGATCGATATTGGAAAGGAAGGGAT
>CAITHY010000045.1 GCA_903892315.1 uncultured beta proteobacterium
TTATGTCAACCATACGCGTCGATGTAGTAAGTGCTGAGCAATCTATTTTCAGCGGGGAAGCCAAATTTGTTGCGCTTCCTGGCGAAAGTGGTGAGCTCGGTATTTTGCGTGGCCACACTCCTTTGATTACACGTATTCGTCCAGGCTCAGTTCGTATTGAAAAATCTGACGGTGATGAAGAGTTTGTTTTCGTAGCAGGTGGCTATTTAGAAGTTCAGCCAGATCGCGTTACTGTTTTAGCGGATACCGCTATTCGCGGCCATGATCTGGATGAAGCTAAAGCAATTGAAGCTAAGAAACGTGCTGAAGAAGCAATGCAAAATCGTGGCACTGACTTTGATATGGCCTTGGCCCAGTCAGAATTTGCAATGGCCGCTGCACAGTTGGCTGCAATTGCGCGTTTCCGTCGTAAAAAGTAATCGCCGGTCATCTCCTTGTTGTTAAATGATCGGTTTTTGAAGGCCTGCCTGGGCGAAGCGGTTGATCAAACACCGCTTTGGCTAATGCGCCAAGCCGGCCGATATCTCCCCGAGTACAACGCTACTCGCGCTAGAGCTGGAAGTTTTTTAGGGCTCGCAAAAAATCCTGCATACGCTACAGAAGTAACGCTTCAGCCTTTGGATCGCTATCCATTGGATGCGGCCATTTTGTTCTCTGATATCTTGACTATCCCTGATGCCATGGGATTGGGCTTGAAATTTACTACTGGCGAAGGCCCAAGCTTTGAGCACCCTCTTCGCACTGAAGAGGTGGTAAAAAAATTGCGTGTAGCTGACATGGATCAGCTCAAGTATGTCTTTGATGCTGTATCGGAGATTCGTAAAGCATTGATACAGGATGGTAAGCAAAGGGTTCCGTTGATTGGATTCTCCGGAAGTCCATGGACATTGGCTTGCTACATGATTGATGGATCTAGCGCTGATGATTTTTGTTATGCCAAAACGATGATGTTTAGTCGCCCTGACTTGTTGCAGCATATCCTTGATATCAATGCTCAGTCGGTTGCAGCATATTTGATTGAGCAAGTTAAAGCGGGCGCACAAGCCCTGATGATTTTTGATACCTGGGGCGGCATGCTCCCAGACGGTTGGTATCAAAGAATGTCTCTAGCATCAATGCAAAAAGTGATTTCTTTATTGCCGCGCGAGCATGAGGGAAGAAAAATTCCCGTAATCATGTTCACCAAGGGTGGCGGCATTTGGTTGAACGATATGGCTCAAGTTGGCGCCGATGTTATTGCAATTGATTGGACAATGTCGCTGAGTCGCGCACGCAAGCAATTGCTGGCTCTGAACAAGCCACTAGCATTGCAAGGTAATTTAGACCCGCTCATTCTGTTTGCAGAGCCAAAACAAATTGCGCAGCAAGCAAACCTCCTGCTTGAGGATTTGGCGAGTGCTCCTGCCCTTAAATCGGGCTTGCATCCTCTAGACGGACATGTCTTTAATCTTGGGCATGGGATTTCTCAATTTACCCCTCCTGAAAGCGTCACGGCACTCGCCGAAGCAGTCATTGAGCGCTCAAGAGCTCTCAGGACAAAGTCGTAATACTGAGTGATTGCTAACTTGCGGCTAGGATTTTTAGCGAAAGTTATGCACAGATAATGGGAAAACTCGAAATTCAGTGAGATTGCGAATAATGATGAAAATTCACTTTCGAATGCCATTGTAAGTTACTGATTTACATAAATAATTACTAAAAAGCTTTAAAAGGGTGCAGAATTTGAAAGCTGATAAATTAGCTGATAAATCAGAATCCTCAGATGATATCCACAGACTTATCCACAAGCAAACTAGAGATTTGAAGTAAATCATGCCCCCTCTAATCGTTGTTCAAGTTGTCATTGACAAGCCTCTTGCCCAGAGCTTTGACTACTTGTGGGACGAAGAAGTATTGGGATGCGTCCCGCAGGTGGGGGCAATAGTTGAAGTGCCATTTGGGCGCAGCTCACTCGTGGGTTTAGTAATAAAAGTGAGCGCTCACTCTGATTATGAGTTCAATAAATTAAAGAGAGTAACTGGGGTTGCTCCACTCCCCCCTTTGGATTCTGGGGTATTGCGACTAATGAATTTTGCGAGCCAATACTATATTCATGGGCTTGGTGAGACCATTATTCCTACCATTCCACAGATGTGGAAAAAGCCAGATGATTGGGAAAAGATTCCAAAAAAATTAGTTGCTGCAGAAGAAAAGCAAAAGAAAAAAAACAAGCAAGAGGCAACCGAGGGATTGGTTGATGAGGCCCATTTGAACGATGGCCAAAAGCTCGCCTTAGAAAAATTACGAACCATCCATTCAAATGAATTCAGAGCAATCCTTTTGCAAGGACAAACTGGTAGCGGGAAGACGGCTGTATTTTTAAATTGGTTGAGTGGAATTTTGGAAGATGCAAGCGCACAGGTATTGCTCTTAGTGCCAGAAATTAACCTAACGCCACAGCTAGAACGCAGAGTACGCGCCTATTTTCCAGATAAAAAAATGGTTGTGCTTCACAGTGGTGTGAGTGAAAAAGTCAGAGGCATCGCTTGGCATGATGCGATGACTGGTAAAGCCCAAATTATTTTGGGAACAAGATTGGCGGCATTAACCCCCCTGCCTAATCTGCGCGCCATTGTTGTTGATGAAGAACATGACTCGTCCTATAAGCAACAAGATGGCATTCGTTACTCTGCAAGGGATTTGGCGATATGGCGTGCCCACGACCTCAAGACGCCAATCTTATTGGCCTCTGCTACACCATCGCTCGAGACTTGGATGGCTGCAAGGGCTGGCCGTTATGAATATATCCGCCTAGATCAACGCGCCCAAGGGGCAAGCCTGCCAAGAGTGCATTTGATTAATACGCGCGATCCACAAACGCAATTTAGTCCTGGCGATAGTGAGAAGCCAAAATCTAAAAGCTTGATTACTAAAACGCTTGCCAATGCTGTCAGCAAGAATTTAGAAAATAAACAGCAAAGCTTAATACTCATCAACCGTCGCGGTTACGCTCCAGTACTCAGTTGCGGTGCTTGCTCATGGCTTTCAAGGTGTGAGCAATGTAGTTCTTATATGGTGCTGCATAAAGCAGGCGCCCTTGGCAGGAAGTCAGTATTAAGTTGCCATCACTGTGGTCTGGCGAAATCCATTCCAAGTCATTGTCCTGACTGCGGTAATGCCGACTTGAATTCTTTGGGGCAAGGAACTCAAAAGATCGAAGATGCTATTGAGGAGATGTGGCCGAGCGCAAGAGTACTGCGAGTGGATACAGACTCCAGCAGAAAGAGTAAGGGCGCTGAGGAGCTCTTTCAGGAGATCCACGAAGGCAATGTCGATATTGTTGTGGGAACTCAGATGATTGCTAAAGGGCACGATTACCAAAATATTGGTTTAGTAGCAGTATTGGATGCAGACAACAGATTGTTCTCTCAAGACTTTAGGGCGGCTGAAAGATTATTTGCACAATTAGTTCAGGTTGCAGGACGCGCTGGACGATCCAATAAGGATGGTGAGGCGGGTGGCGCTATTTATATTGAAACCCATTTTCCGGAATCTGCGGTCTTTCAATTTTTATTGCGCCACGACGTGGATGGCTTTTTAAGCTTTACGGCCAATGAAAGAAAAGAGGCGGGCTTGCCGCCATTTGCCTACCAGGCTCTCATCCATGCTGAGGCTAAAAGTTTAGACAGGGCAATTCAGTTTTTGGCCGTCTTGAAGGGGTTTTTACAGTCTCGGGGCCTGATAAAAAAAGGTCTCAGGTTCTACGATCCAGTTCCCAAGGCGGTGATGCGCGTAGCGGGTTCGGAACGCGCCCAACTTCTGGTGGAGTCTGACGACCGTAAAAACCTGCAAGAAATCTTAGAGGCAACGGATCTTTATTTGCGAGAAAACTCTCAGGGGCGCATTAGTAAAGAAGGCCGCATTCGTTGGTTAATCGAGCGCGACCCTATTGCAATCTAATTGTTAGGCCCCAGGACCCGAGCTATATTTTTCAAAAGTTAAGAGTTGATTTAATTCGGCAGTAAGACTGTCAGCAGAAGTGGGCTTGATTTTAAATAGCCAAACGCCATATGGTTTTTCATTCACGATTTCAGGTGATGTATCTACCGCGTCATTGAGAGCAACAATCTCTCCACTTATAGGCGCATGAATATCACTGGCAGCCTTCACTGACTCAATCACGGCAATAGCCTCACCCTGCTTTACAGCTTGCCCAAGCTTTGGGGCTTGAAAAAACATCACATCGCCCAGCGCTTCTTGCGCATGATTGCTGATGCCAACCCATACTAGGCCGTCATTTTCCTGATCGGCCCATTCATGAGTTTCTGCAAATTTAAATGTATCTTGGCTGTTCATTGTTTTATCCTTTAGGTGCATTTTATGCTGACTCCCATAAACTAGGCCCCCCAATAATTCATTTAACTGCTTGTACGTATGCCAATTAAATTAGGAATTGTTCCCGTTACACCCTATGAGCAGAATTGCTCGATTTTGGTCTGCCAGGAGACTGGCGACGCCGCTGTGGTTGATCCTGGCGGTGACATTGAAAAGATCCTTGCAGGCGTTCAGCAGATGGGCGGCAGGGTTAAAAAGATTTTGCTGACCCATGGACATTTAGATCATTGTGCGGCCGCGAAAGATCTAGCTAATCAACTGGGTGTGCCTATTGAGGGCCCACAAGAGGAAGAGCGTTTTTGGATTGATCAATTACCAGAGCAAACAGTGCGTTTTGGTTTTGGCCATGCCAAAGTTTTCGAGCCTGACCGCTGGTTAAATAATGGTGATCATGTTCAGGTGGGCAATGTTGATCTGGAGGTATTTCATTGTCCTGGTCATACGCCTGGGCACGTTGTATTTTTTGACAAAGAAGATCGTCTAGCAATTGTTGGGGATGTTTTATTTGCAGGTTCAATAGGCAGAACAGATTTTCCACGTGGCAATCATGCAGATTTAATCAACGCGATTAAAACGAAATTGTGGCCTCTAGGCGATGATGTGCAGTTTGTTCCGGGACATGGGCCAATGTCCACGTTCGGAAAAGAGCGTCAAACCAATCCCTATGTTGGCGATGGCGCTTAAAGCTTTTTACATCAGATGAATTTAGGTTTTTGCTGAACCGGTACGATGTGTACGGTTGTATAAACAGCTCGCGCAGATCCAGCGCTGCTTACGATTACTGGTTGGAATCCATGTGCCACCCTCAAGTCGTTTTTCGCGACTACAAGAAGAGCAAAATTTCAAACTCTGAGAGGTGTCTTGGGTAGCTGCTGGAGTCGAGGTAGTCATGGGCAATCCGGGTAAGGCAAAACTTATACAGAAGGTCTATTTTACCCGTTTTGTCCCGCTGGGGCTGGGCTGAGCACAACCCGGACCGAATCAGCTGTTTTGTTGCCATCGAAATCTAACCAGGCCTTGTTTTCAAAGTCATAGAGCTTGCATTTACGCGCGGTATCGAAATACCAGCCCCAGGAGAACTTTTGTACAAAAATACGGTCTGGAAGGATGGTTTCTAGGGTCTGCTGAGCCTCTGGCAAGCGATAGAGCGGTACGCTCATGTCTACATGGTGCGCGGTGTGCTCCATGATGTGGTGCATCAATTTGCCCCAAATCCAGTTAAAGGTCAGATGAACGGTTGTGGATACAAACGGCTGGGCGCGTAACCACTCGGATTTCTTGTCATACCAAGAAACTTTTGGATGGGTGTGGTGCACATAAACCACAAATCCAATCATGCCGTTCCAGAACAAGAATGGCACTGCAAAGCCAGTGATGAGACCAAGCCAAATAGACTGACCTGTAGTAATCGCGCCTGCGATCAAACAACCAATCCAAATGATGGCAAATGCGGTAACGAGCAAGTTATCTTTTAAGAAGATAGGACGATCACCGGGTTTGTTTTTGGCATTTGGAAAGTACTCGCGTCTCCACCAGATTTCAATGAGGTAGTAAAAAACAGGGCCCCATCCGCTACGATATAAGCGCTCTAGAGCTTTACGCCATGCGGGAAGCGCGTCATATTCTGATTTCGATAAGGGCGCCCATACAAAGTCAAAGCCCTTTAGATTGGTTTGACCATGATGCACAACGTTATGACCGACATCCCATAAGCTATATGGAGTCAGAGATGGCAAGAATGCAATGCGACCCAATACTTTGTTCAGTTCGCGATTAGGCGTGTAACTTTGATGGCAAGCATCGTGACCCAAAATAAAGATGCGGCCTGTTACAAAGCCAGCAATGAGACCAAAAATAATTTTGAGCAAAACGCTCTCTACGAAGATGGTTCCCGCGATACAGCCCAGCCATAGGAGGGCATCGATTGCTAGGAGGATGATTGCGCGCCCAGTTTCGCCCTGTGCCATTGGGATTAGCCAGCTTCGAATGATTTTTCGATGCGGTAATGGCGCCTCTGGGTGCAAAGGATTGGATAAGGAAGGCTCGGAAAGGGCGGAATTTAGATGTGTAGACACGATAAGAATCAATAAGTTAGGAGCAAATGATAGCGGTTTTCACAATTTTTCGCATGATGTAGGTCAAAAACCCCTTGATTTTTGGCGCGCCCGGCAGGAATCGAACCTGCGACCCTTGGCTTCGGAGGCCAATACTCTATCCACTGAGCTACGGGCGCTAGTGGAAATCTGGTTACCCTTCTATTGTAAGTGCCTATAACCCTACTCTCTAGTTATAATCACGACAAAACCATCCTAAAACCCGTCAAACGATAAATTCTTATGAGCAACGAGCACGGAAGTCTAATTAAGTCCCCAAAACAACTCATCATCATGGTGTTTGCAAGCTTTTTCGTGCCACTCATCATCATTTTGTTATTAATGGTGTTTGTGAACAATGGCAAGCGCGCAGATTCAGCTGCTTCTGCCGATCAAATCATTAAGCCAGTGGCGCAGCTCAATTTTAAAGATGCTAGCGAGCCCGCTACTCCTCCTGCCCCTGCTGCTAGCGCCAAATAATGCTTCGGCGCATATTTAAAAGCTGGCCTTGTGCCAGCTTTTTTATTTTCAATTATTCACTCTTGGCATCTAAGGCAATTTGATAGGCTGCTTTTTTGGTGAGGCCTAAAGTTTGCGAAAGAACGGCGGCAATTTCTTTGCTGCCTAGATAAGGGCTGAGCGCATTAGCCCATAACAAGAGAGATGAATGCTCTGGGGCCTCATCGCTATTGGCTGATCGCCCTGCTATCACAATGACAAATTCACCCTTAAGGCTCTCTGCTACCTCTAGCCAGTTAGCAACGTCTTGTGCTTGAAGCGGCACAAGCTGCTCAAATTTTTTGGTTAACTCACGACAGACTAAAAGCTGACGATCGGGCTCTAAATTTTTTGCTAGCAATGCAAGCGTCTCCTTAATGTGGTGTGGAGACTCAAAAAAGATGCTTGCCTTTTTGCTGCTTGAAATATCTTGGATCAGAGCATCACGCTCTTTAGTTTTGTTGGGCCAAAAACCTAAAAACTGAAAGCGCCCTTCCGAGTGATGCATCACCGAACCCGCTGCGGAGATGGCACTTGATACAGCGCTTGCCCCGGGAATGGGTATTACTCTTAGTCCCGCTTTTTGAACCTCATTGACTAGTCTTGCACCAGGATCTGAAACCCCTGGGGTGCCAGCATCTGAAATATAAGCCCAACGCTCATTGTTTAAAAGGTGTTGGATGACTGTTTGAGCGCCTCCAATTTCGTTATGTTCGTGCAACGCTAAACATTTTTTATGAATACCAAACTGCTGGAGTAATGCTGCGCTATGTCTAGTGTCCTCACAAGCGATTCCATCTACTGCATTGAGAATATGCAGGGCGCGTAAAGTAATGTCGCCCAAATTGCCGATGGGTGTTGCAACCATGTATAGGGCCCCAGCAGGTAAATCCTGCTGCTTTAAGAAATCGAAAGAGCTAAATTCCATGTGGGCTTGCCTGCCAAAAGTTAAACGATTAAGTAAGAGAATACGTTGCTTTTGGGATAAGCTGATTGCTACTGAAATTAGGGTATCTTTGGCGCATAATATTGTTATGGAAAAAGATATCAACGAACGTTTGCGTCAGCGCGCCTCCCAGCATTTTCTGGATAGCATTGCCGTAAAGCAAGAGGCTGAAAAACTGCTGCCTGAATCTATTGCCAAGGGGGTGCTGGCAATGGCGGGCTGTTTGCGCGAAGGCGGCAAGGTGATGGCCTGTGGCAATGGCGGCTCTGCAGCTGATGCACAGCACTTTGCAGCAGAGCTCGTTGGTCGATTTGAGAGAGAGCGCCAAGAGTTGGCCGCGATCGCTTTGACAACAGATACTTCAATTCTTACGGCTATTGGAAATGACTATAGCTACGATGAGATTTTTAGCAAACAAGTTCGCGGGCTTGGTAAAAAAGGCGACATTCTATTGGGGATCTCAACCTCAGGAAATTCAAAGAATGTTATTAAAGCTATTGAGGCTGCCAAAAAGCTTGGTATGAAAATCATCGCATTCACTGGTAATGGCGGTGGCAAGATTGCTCAGTTATTGGGCAAGGATGACATCCATTTGTGCGCACCATCAACACGAACTGCGCGCATTCAAGAAACGCATTTAGTGTTACTTCATGCTTTATGTGATGGCGTAGATCACGTAATGCTCGACTAAAAATTATTATTATCTCAATACAGAAATTACCTAAATGAAAATCGTATTCTTCAGAAGACTGTTTCTCGCAACTGTCATTGCCTCACAGTTATCAGCATGCGCAGTAGTTGCTGTTGGTGGCGTGGCAGCCGGTGCGGCCGTCATGGCGGATCGACGAACACCAGCAGTGCAGGCTATCGATAAGGGCATTGAGTTAGAGGCGGAAAATGCTTTAGCAAAACGATTTGGCGATAACGCACACATTAACGTCACCTCCTTTAATCAAAAGGTATTGCTTACTGGTGAAGTAAAGGATGCTGACATTAAGGGCGAGGCGGGCGCCTATGTCAAGGCAATGAAGAATGCGCGCTCCGTCTTTAATGAATTGGTTATTGGGCCAAACAGTAGCTACACAGCACGCGCAAATGATTCTTATCTCGAGTCTAAGATCAAAACACAAATGGTCTTTACAGATAAGCTGCCGTCAAACTCGATGGCTATTGTGGCGGAAGGAAGTAGCGTTTATCTCATGGGGATCTTGACGCAAAGTGAGGCTGACCTTGCTAAGAAAATTGCGAGCAATACGAATGGCGTAAAAGATGTTTACGTTTACTTCGATATCATTTCTGAAGAAGAAAAAGTTCGCCTAGAAAAGCAAGGTAAAGCAGATCAAACTCAACCTCGTAGTCCTCCAAAATTTCAGTAATTTTTTCGTAGGTTGGCGATGTTTAAAAAGCGCGTGATTGTAAAAGTAGTTTTTTTATTTACAACGCTCGCTTATTTCATGGCAGCTGCATATGCGAATGCTGAGGATGAAAAAGCATTTGCCATTGCAAAACAAAATGCCTGCCTAGGCTGTCACGCAATCAATAAAAAAATTGTTGGCCCGAGCTTTCAATCCGTTGCTGAAAAATATAAGAACGATCCCAATGCACAAGCATTTCTAAAAAATAAAATTGCTAAAGGCGGTTCTGGTTCATGGGGTGTTGTGCCTATGCCGGCCAACGCCAAATTAAGCGATGTAGATCTATCTGTATTAAGTGGATGGATCTTGCGTGGAGCACCCTACAAGAACTAGAGCTGGAAATCAGCGCGCTAGACCTGGCCTGCCTAGGAACCACTGCCAGGCTTGATTAGAGCGCTTGAGGTTTTGTTTGAGGGCATAGTCCATGCCAGCCCACTGTTCATTAGCAGCCTCTTCCACAATGGTTGCGGGATTTGCTGGTGGCAGCTTAAGGCAAGCATCAGCATCGCCATAGGCGTATTCCACAGTCATCCCCGCCTTTTGCGCCAAATGCATCATGGCTTTGTTATTGGCAAGACAATGAACATAAAGGGTTTCAATGCTGGTATTGCGTGAGTGAATGGCTGACCGTTGCAATAAAGCTGTACCCAGGCCCTGAGAGCGTCCTTCTGGCAAGACAGAAACACCAAATTCAGCGGCTTTTGCCTGGCCTTTGTGATCTGGCAGATAGGCTAAATGCGCCATACCTATAAGCCTTAAATCTAGGTCGAATACACCAAAAATGACGTCCCGATTGAAATTGAGGCCCTCAACATAGTGACGAATTACCTCATCAGGCGTCTGTGTACCAAAGCGTAAGCGCCGATCTTCATCATTTAGTTGCAATAAATGAATCAATATTTCTTCTCTATAACCTGCGTGAAGCGTGCGTACGGGCACAGTCTCCCAGGCCGAATAAGGGCTAGAAGGTATATGGCTGTTCGCTAATTTATTGTGCATAGCAATATGTTAGCAGGGATATGAAAAAATTTCAGGGTTTTCCCTAGGTTTGTTGGAATTAGCCCCAAATAAGTGTGAAAAAAGAGCGTAAATTTTGGCTTCCCTAGTTCTAAACCCTAAAAAACAGGTATTTTTCAAAAAAAGTTGAAATTTTTTTTAATATCTAACCCCATGTTTTTATTGGAGATATTTTTAAACTAAGAAAAAACTGAGTCTTTTTAAGTAAAAGAGTACGAAAGGTGTTGACGACCCTGAAAATGTGGGATATAGTCTCACCTCTCTGCTGAATGTTTTACGAAATACGAAACAAGTCAGCCCTCTTTAAAAATTAGTCAACCGATAATTGTGGGTACTAAGTGAAAGCATCCAGTCCTTCGGGACAGATGTAAATAAATAGTACTCATAGACAGTAAAA
>CAITHY010000046.1 GCA_903892315.1 uncultured beta proteobacterium
GAATCTTTTAAAAGAGTCTTTTGCAGACTCCTCCATCACTGTCACAGGTAATACGGTAATTGATGCTTTATTTTTGGCTTTAAAACAAATCGATTTAGATGCCGAAAAAACTGCTGAGATCACGAAGTATTTGTCCGATCAGTTGATGTTCGACTGGAGGCGTGAGCGGTTTGCGCTAATTACTGGGCATCGCCGTGAAAACTTTGGTGATGGCATAAAGCAGATTTGCGAAGCAATTGCAGTGCTTGCAAAAGATTATCCTCGAGTTCATTTTATTTATCCTGTGCATCTCAACCCCCAAATTCAAAAGCCTGTGCATGATTTATTAAAGGGCTATTCCAATATTCATCTCATTGATCCCTTGGGCTATCCTGAGTTCATCTACCTGATGAAGCATAGCCATATCGTATTAACTGATAGTGGAGGTATTCAGGAAGAGGCGCCCAGCCTTGGCAAGCCTGTATTGGTAATGCGAGATGTCAGTGAGCGCCCAGAAGCCATTACTTTTGGAACTGTAAAATTGGTTGGAACTAAGGCAGATGTCATCATTCAGGGGGTTAAAGAGTTGTTGGATAATGATTTTGTATACGAAAAGATGGCAAAGCAAACCAACCCTTACGGTGATGGCCAAGCCTGTAATCGAATTATTGATGTTTTAAGGGGTAAGCATGCAGCCTAAAATAGTATGCGTGATTGGCTTAGGGTATATAGGACTTCCAACAGCGGCATTATTGGCGGGCAAGGGATATCAAGTCATTGGTGTCGATGTCAACCCAAAAACGGTTGAGACTATCAACCAGGGTCAAATACACATTGTTGAACCTGATTTGGATGCATTTGTGCGTTCTGCAGTGAGTTCGGGCAAGTTAAAAGCTCAAACCGAACCTACCCAAGCCGACATATTTATAGTCTGCGTCCCCACTCCTTTATCTGAAAAACGAGATGGCATTCCGCAGCCAGATATTTCTTATGTCGAGTCAGCGGTAAGAAGTTTGGCGCTTTGTCTGAAGCCTGGTAATGCCGTCATTCTAGAGTCAACATCTCCTGTTGGTACGACGGCTGCGATGGCGCATGTACTATCCGGTTTGGGGGTGGATGTTTCAAAACTTCATATAGCCTATTGTCCAGAGCGAGTCCTTCCTGGAAAGATCATGACTGAATTAGTCGAAAATGATCGGGTAGTTGGAGGCTTGCTTCCAAGTGCATCAGAAGCAGTAGCTGAGTTCTATAAAACGTTTGTGCGTGGAGCAGTGATTCAAACAGATGCACCAACTGCTGAAATGTGTAAGCTTGCTGAAAATAGTTATCGCGATGTCAATATTGCATATGCCAATGAGCTATCTCTCATTTGCGCTAACGCAGGTATTAATGTTTCTAAATTAATAGAGCTAGCCAATCGTCATCCTCGAGTCAACATCTTGACTCCTGGCGTTGGTGTTGGTGGGCATTGTATTGCTGTTGACCCCTGGTTCGTAGTGGCTAAAGATCCCGAAAATGCTCGTTTAATTCATGCTGCTCGCAATGTGAACGATTACAAAACAGAATGGGTTGTCACACAGATTTCTCAGGAGTTGAGTAGATTGCAGGCCACCCTTAAGCGCAAGCCTAAGGTAGCATGCTTTGGTTTAGCATTTAAGCCTGATATCGATGACTTAAGAGAATCGCCTGCATTGATGGTTGCTGAAAAAGTGGCTAAGTTGGACTGCGATTTAGTAGTTGTTGAGCCTAATATTGAGCAGCATCATCCCTTTACTCTTTGCGCCCCAATGGACGCACATAATTCGGCAGACCTTCTGATATTTTTAGTAAAACATCGGCAGTTTCTTGATCTGGTGAGGCGGACCAGCCTGAGTGGTAAAGCAACTTTAGATTATTGTGGAATCTTATGAGAATTAGTTATCAAATCATTTGCGACTTTTGGGCCCAGAATAAAAAACTGCTGATTATCTGGCAGGTCATTTTTCTGCTAATGGCTGGAATTTATTTAGCAATCACACCCAAGACATACGAGGCCTATTTTCAAGTCAGGACAGCCAAGATATTGGTAGATGACAAATGGAATGCCTTGAAATGGGCTAGATATACTCGTCGTGATCTCATGTCACCGCAGTCGTACCCAGCTAACTTGGTTCAAGCATGTATGGGCGAAGATGGAAATAGCATTAGACGATCATTGGTTAACTCAATTCAAATTGATGTGATTGATGATTCTGGTGGTGTGATGGGAATTTCTGTCCGTCTAGTGGGAAAAGAAAACGCTACAAAATGCGCCAATCTACTAGCGGTATCAATTGTTGAAAACTCAAATACTGCTTTAGTAAAGCGATTAGCTGATGATGGGTTTAGCACTCCAAATGCCAGCAAGGGAAGGGTTAATAACTATGAGAAGCCGGTAGTAACCTCTCAAGTGCAAATGAGCGATAGCTATGTATACCCCCAAAACTTTAAAGTATTTCTAGCCGCCTTTTTAATGGGCTTGGCAGTTGCTTTTGCAACTGTTATTTTAAGAGAGCGCTATCGTGGCAAGTAAGCCCTTTAATATAAGTACGTATTTGGGTTATTTTTTGTTGTGTATGGCAATTAATTCAGCCATATTTTTCAAATCCTTAAGTGTATTTTTCATTCCAGACGCAATTTTGCTGGCTTACATGATTTATAAATTTAAAGATTTAAATCAAGAAATTTCACCGCTCTTCTTCGTAGGCTGTGCTTTATTGCTGGGGTATTATTTTCTCTCGCCAGAGCCTGCAGATATTGAGTACCATAATAAATTCATTGTTACCCTGAAGCCCTTTGCTTACATATGCATATTGGCTGCCTATTCCAGGAATGCCCCTTTTAAATCTCTGTATGGTTTTGTTAAAGGCGTAGTAGTTTTCTATCCCTTTTTATTAATTTGGAATATTGTTCTCTATTACATAAAGCATCGTCCGCCTCTCTCAAGGGTGGTTCAAGAGTCTCGACCTTTTTTCATGTTTGAAAATAATTTTGAGATTACGTTCTATATCACTTGTTTTATTGCCCTAGTATTTATCTACAAGGATAAAAGTCTCAAGAATTATTTTTACCTTTCACTGGTAATTTTGTTGGCGAATAGCCGTTCTGGCCTTCTATCATTTGCAGCCATTTCTCCCTTCTACTTTTGGTCATTAGAAGCCAGGAAGCGCTGGATTGCCCTCATTTCTGCTGCAGTTGCTTTTGCCTATGTCGCTATCAGCCGGAATATTACCCAAATTTCTGGAAATGTAGATAGATTGCTTACTTTAGATCTTGTGTGGCAAGACTACGACAGGAGTTTTCTCGAGATATTAAAAACTCCTTTCGGCAATGGTATATACGCAAAAGTGCCAACGTATCTCTGTATAAAACTTCCAGAGTTTGCCGAATGGTTTGTCGGTAATGCTAATAATTGCGACCCTTTAATGCTTCAGGCTTTCTACTCAAGAGGACTTTTTCAGTTCGGTATTTACGTAACCTTATTAATTCCGATCATATTTTTCTTATTAATTAAGAAGGAAGCGGGCTGGAAATTAGCAGCTCTCATTATTGCTCCAGTTGCTTGTGTGGCTTTATCAGTTGGTGGGTTTTCAAATGGCCTGGCATTTTTAGGAATGCTTTTGTGTGTGTATACCTATGTTCAGGTAAATGGTGAGAAGCAAGCGCCGACTCACGGTTAATTATGCTAAGCGTTGTAACAATTAACTTTAATAATGCCCATGGTTTAAAAAAAACCATAGATTCACTCGCCCCGCTTAGGGCGTCAGGATTTGAGTGGATATTTATTGATGGAGGCTCTAAAGATGGATCTCTTGAGCTAGCAAAGGGGTTTGCGTTGCCTGGAGATGTCGTCATTTCAGAACCAGATTCTGGAATTTATAATGCCATGAATAAAGGCATTCAGAATGCGACTGGTAACCAGATGCTATTCTTAAATGGTGGTGATGAGCTTCATTCTGACATTCGATCAGTTGAGGAGTTGGGGTTGAATGCAGAAAGCGACCTGCATTTGTTTGGCTTTCAGATTCGCGATAAAACCCGCATGCCTAGAAGTAATGCTTGGAGGGTATGGTCCATGCCAACATCGCATCAGGCAATTATTTATTCCTCAAGGCTGATGACTCAATTTCCGTTTGATGAATCCTATTGTTATGCGGCTGATTTTGAACATTATTTGCGCATTAATAGATTAAAACTAAGTATTACAAAGACGATGCGACCATTAATCATTAATGAACCCTATGGAAGTGATCAAAATTTGACGGTTGTTTTAGATGAATACCGTCGCGCTTTGATTGCCAATGGGTATCCAAGGCCTTGGGCGCAATTCGTATATTGGCTAAAGTCACGATATTTGAAAGTTGCGCTAGGTTTATGAAAATAACGGCGATCATTCTGACTTTTAATGAAGAGATTCATCTTGCTAGGTGTATTGAGTCGTTATTGCCATTAACTCAGGATATTGTCGTTGTGGATTCTCTTTCTGTTGACCGTACGGTGGAAATTGCGCAGGAATATGGCGCAAGGGTTATGGAGAGGGCTTGGGAAAACAACCACTCGATTCAATTTAATTGGGCTCTTGCCCAGCTTGATCCTGAGCAGACTGAGTGGATTTTGCGTATCGATGCTGACGAGCTATTGACCCCAGCCTTAGTTTCTGAGCTCCTTCGAGAGCTTCCAAGGCTCGACAGCTCAACGGCGGGGATCCATTTTTTTAGAAAAATCCGCTTTCAGGGAAAGTTAATTGAGCATGGCGGCATAGCACGAAATAAGGTATCTAGATTATTTCGCTATGGGCGTGGCCAATCTGAGGCGCGTTGGATGGACGAGCATATAAAGATCGACGGCAATTGTCTTGATCTTTCGGGGTACATTGTTGATGACAACCTCAATTCGGTATCTTGGTGGATCGATAAGCATAATAATTACGCCAGCCGTGAGGCAGTCGATCTCTTGAACCTAAAGTATCAATTTAGCGCTTTAGATTCAGTGTCTGGTGCCACTACAAAATCATCCATTAGTAAAAAGCGTTGGATCAAAGAGCATCTATATGCAAGGCTACCCCTTGGAATGAGATCTTTAAGCTACTTTCTTTATCGATATATTTTCTTGGCTGGTTTCTTGGATGGCTCTATTGGGGCTCAATTCCATTTTTTACAGGCTTTTTGGTATCGTTATTTGGTGGATATCAAGCTTGCAGAGGTTGAGCGCTATATGAGGGCGAATTCTGTTTCCCCTAAAGTTGCCATTAACCATGTTTTGGGTATCAAGCTATAGAAATGACTTTAAAAGTTTCCATCATTACAGTTTGCTTTAATAGCGAAAAAACGATTCGGGACACGATAGATTCAGTTTTATCTCAGAACTACCCGCTTATTGAGTTCATCCTTATCGATGGCGGCTCTACCGATCAAACCATGTCAATCATCAGGGAGTATGAGGATAGGGTCTCAATCATTGTTTCAGAGGCAGATCGTGGAATTTATGATGCCATGAATAAGGGTATCGCCTTAGCGAGCGGTCAAATCATCGGCATGCTCAACTCAGACGATGTATATGTTAGTAGGAATGTAGTTTCTGAGTTGATGAACAAGATGCAATCTGAAAATGCTGATAGCGTATTTGCCGATCTAGTAATTGTGGACCCGGATAATCTTGATAAAGTACTGCGCTATTACGATTCTAGTTTTTTTTCTCCACAGAAATTCCGTTTTGGCTGGATGCCAGCCCATCCTACATTTTTTGTCAAAAAATCTTTGTACGATAAGGTCGGCCCCTATTCGCTAGATTATAAAATCTCAGCAGACTATGAAATGCTTATTCGACTTCTTTGGGTTCACAGGGTTAGTTATGCCTATCTACAAAAGCCTGTCGTGAGGATGCGTTATGGCGGTGCTAGCACTGCGAACCTATCCAGAAACGTACTTCTCAATATAGAAATAGTGCAAGCGTGTCGAGCAAATGGGATAAGTACTAATTTATTCTTGGTTCTTTTAAAAATTCCAGCAAAGCTCTTGGGCTTATTACGTAGTAGATTTTTAGGGGCAGCTAATGGGTATGACAATGTCTGATAAACCCCCTTTTATTTTGTCAACTACATGGCTGAAATATGCTTTAAGTGGAATATGTTATTTGGGGTGTCTTTATCTGGCAATTGCATTATGGTGGTACAAGCCCGGTGAGGTGAGTTATTTCGATGCTTTGATTGCATTTACTTCACCCGCATCGGCACAAGATTATTTCATTATTGGAGCAGTTATTGCTTACTCATTTTATGCGGGGGCCGCACTTATGCTTCTGCTTAATACTGCAAAATATAGATCGAAAATGTCTCGCGTATTGATCTATGCATTATTGGCGGGATTGGCCTTATGGGCTCATATTTGGGGCGTCATTTACTGGAAGCAGACTCCTGCAGCCTCAATCTGGCTTTACTTATTGGTGCTGCCTATTCTTAGTTCGACTTTACTGGCTTTGTTAGCGCTGATTGATTTATTTTTTCCGCAAGCCAGGGCGAAAAAAAGCTAACCCCATTGGCTGATAAATGCATTCCATCAATAATCCAGGGCGCGCCATTTTCATCAAATAAGACGCAGGTTCTTTTGGTGTCTGAGCAATAGAATTCAAACGCATTAATGAAGGACGTCTTATTTTTAGTTGCTGCAGCTTGGATTGCGTTGTTAATCGAAATTCTTCTTTCATTTCTATTTCGGTAAATGAAATTTTTAAATTTTGAATCTTGGCTTATTTCTCCCGACTTGCTTAAATAATAGAGTAGCGATGTCATATCAGTAAAAGTGGGGGCGGCGTAATAGATAATATTTTTTTCGTTTACCTCTTTCAAGGCAAAGATATTAGAAATCGTCCCTACATTCGTGGCTTCCCATAAATTTGCAATAACTATGTCGGTACTATTTTTAAGTAGATCACTCCTCATGAGGGCATCAATCTGAGCTCTACAGGATGGATCTGGTAGAGCGGCATGATTGGTATTGGTTAAAAATTGAAAACAAGCATCATCAAGCTTGAGTCGCTTATATTGATTTTGATCTTTAGTTTTTTTCTGGTGTTCTATGGAGGAAATATATAAGTCCTCTGACATAGAGTCTCCTAGGAATAATATTTTTCGCCCCTTGGTTGATAAGAAGGGGCTGGAAGATTCATTGATCACTCCCTCCCAAAGATCATGCCTACTCTGTTTTGCTACTTCAAGGCGTTTGAATAATTCAACTGATGTTGAATTCATTTTAGAAAATTTATAGGTTCTTAGGCCATTTGTAATGGTTAAATAAGTCCCAAAGCTAATTAATATCAAAATCACCGAGAAAGTGAGTGAGTAGAAAACTTTAGGAGAAATCTGTCCACGTTTGATTGGCGACTCTAAAAATTTATAAGATAGGGCCGCCAGAATAAGCGTTAATGAAAGACACCCACCGATTTCAAATGCCGAAGGATTTCCAAAAGTGTAGATTCGTGTGAAAGCTAGTGCAGGCTGGTGAAATAAATAAAGTCCATAGCTGATTGAGCCTATATATACGATGGGTCTACATGACAATGCTTTTGCGGTCAACCCCTTTGGGCTTGAAACAAGAATACATCCTGCGAGGATTGGTATTGGATATAAGAGGGCGGGGTGGGTTTGACGATCAAAAATTAAGAGGGATATTGATAGCGCAAAAAAGGCTGCAATGCTGAGGATATTTCTGATTGGAAATTCTTCAGATGGCAGTAATTTGATGGTCAATATTGCGCTAATGGAGCCTGCAATGAGTTCCCACATCCTAAATGGTAGAAGATAGAATACCTCAGATATATGGTCTTGATTATAAAAAAAGAGCATTGAGATAAAGCTAATAATGCCTATTAATAGCAGGATAAAAAAGATCTGATTCCTACTCCGGCATAGCATCAAAATAATTGGAAACAGTAGGTAGAATTGCTCTTCAACACCAAGGCTCCAAACGTGGATTAGTGGTGTTAACTCGGCCGATTGACCCCAATAATTTGTTTTTATCCAAAAGTAAATATTTGCTAAAAATGTAAGAGATGCAACTAGACTTTGGCCATAATCACCCAGTTGAGATGGAATCATTAAAAAATAAGCAAAGATGCTTGAGATAAACAACATTAAGCATAACGGGGGCAATATCCGTCTAGCTCTGCGGTTATAAAAATGGATTAATGAAAATTGATTGTGTTTCTTTTCATTCAGCAAAATACTGGTGATGAGATATCCGCTGATAACGAAAAAAATATCAACACCCAAAAAGCCACCACTAAAGGTACTTACTCCAGCATGAAATAGGACTACCGGAATAACTGCAATCGCCCTAAGTCCATCTATATCTGGCCGGTATTTCATCTAGGCTGGGCTCGATCGTATCTTAATTCTATTCAATTATTATTGGCGCGACGCTTCAATAATTTCTTCGTAGGAGCCTACAGTGGAGATCTTTCCCTTATCTAGCCTAACAATACTTGAGCAATTTTTTAGCGTGCTTAAGCGGTGTGCAATGATGAGAATGGTCAAGTCGCTACTCAATCTGTCTATGGCCTCCATTACTGCTTTTTCAGTATCGCTATCAAGTGCACTAGTAGCCTCATCAAAGATGATGACGTCGGCCTGTTTATAGATAGCGCGGGCTATTCCAAGGCGTTGTCGTTGACCCCCAGAAAGGCGAACGCCTCTTTCGCCTACTAGGGTTCGGTAGTCATTAGGTAGCCCTTGAATGATGTCATGAATTTGTGCCTGCTTTGCTGCTTGATGAACGAGTTCTTCATTAATCTGATCTTTAGGCAAACCAAATGCGATATTTTCAGAAATAGTTCCATCGGCCAAAAATATGTTTTGGGGCACGTGCGCCACATGCTTTTGCCAAGCCCGCAAATTATTTGAGCTTATTTTTTTGCCATCAACCTTGAGTTCGCCTGCGGTGGGTTGTAGTAAACCCATGATGATATCTAGCAGCGTGCTTTTCCCGCTTCCTGTTTCGCCGATAAAGCCAATGCGACTTCCCTTTGGGATTGTTAAATTTAGCTGCTGAAGAATTGGTCCAGCATCAACAGAGTATGAGAATGAAATGTTATCTAAAATAATATCCTTTGAAAATACAATTGGCGAGATTGAATTATCATCATGATTATCTGGAAGGGATTGGTCTAAAAACTCTAATGTATCTTTTAAAGAATATTGGTTTTGTCTTAAATTTGACCAGGATGAGTAGGCCTGTTGCATAAGGGGTAAAAGTCTCTGGGCTGCTAATGCTAGAGCTCCCAGTATAGGAACTGCTTTAGCTACGCCATTGGGTTGCTCTGCCATTATGTATGCAAGCAGGGCAATCAGTAGCATTCCAAGTGCCTCAACAGCGAATCTTGGGCTCACGCTGATGAATGAGCTGCTCGCATAAGACCTGCGCAAGACAAAATCAGATTCTTGATAAATGCGACAGAAAGTATTTTGTGTGCCATCAATCAGCACATCTCGAATACCCCCAAGCCCCTCCTGAAGTGATTTAATAACCTGAGTTGATTCATAGGCAATGTTTTTGCTATCAATAAGTAATTGCTTGCGTGTTAACTGAATAACTACCATGTAGATAAATCCGAAAATACCAAAGGCAATTAATGTAGTTTCTGGAGCTAGCGCTAAAAGAATGCAGATAATTAATCCCGTCATAATTGCAGAGCTCAATATATAGAGCAGAGGCATTACTATTCCATTGGCAATCGCAGTAGATTTAATCGAAATACCGTCGATGATTTCGCTTGTATTGCGCGAGACATGAACTGAGTATGGTTGGTAGAGAGTGCGACGATACATATCGTAGCCAATATCAGATCCGGCGGCTGCCGCGAGGAATAGACTTAATCTGAGCAACAAAAGTCGAATGGCTGCCGCAAGTACTGCGGTGATGCAAAATGCGGCGGTTAGGGGAAGTAAAAGTTGTGAGGCATTATTAATGCCCAGGGTCTTAATGAGGGGCTGTGTGAGGTGAAATTCAAAAATACGTTGTGGGTCAGTTAAAACTGCTAAAAAAGGTAAAACTGAACCTATGCTCAGGATTTCGGCAAAGGAGGCTAGCACCATAAGACCTAAAAGTAGTCCAAATTGACCTTTTCTACGGTTGCTAAAGTGATTCCAGAGTCTGTGAAGTAGCTCCAGGAGGTTGTCAGGCTTTTGCCCCATTAGTAGTCCAAGTTCAATTGAAAACACACGATTTTAAGAAGAATACGATGACTTGTATACTTTCAATAATCAAAACAAGAGTTTAAGGCCATTAGGCGCATGCGTAGCCCCGTATTATTTCTCGTCTTTAATCGCCCTGAAACTACCGAAAGGGTATTTGAGCAGATACGGTCTGCTAAACCCCCTAAGCTTTATGTGGCAGCTGATGGCCCTCGAGAGGGGCATGAAGCGGAATTTGAGGCTTGCCGGAGGGTTCGGGATATAGCTACTCGGGTGGATTGGCCGTGTGAGGTCAAGACATTATTCCAAGAGCACAATTTGGGATGCAAGATTGGTGTTTCAACTGGCATCGGCTGGTTTTTTGAGCAAGAGCCAGAGGGCATTATTTTGGAGGATGACGTCTTGCCGGTACCTAGCTTTTTTAGCTATTGTGATGAGTTGCTTGAAAAGTATCGCTACGATGAACGGGTGGGCATGATTAGCGGCTCTAATTTGGTGTCTTCTCGAGTTATTTGTGAGGAAGGCTACTTTTTCTCTAAGATCCCCTTGATTTGGGGATGGGCTGCCTGGAGAAGATCATGGCGGCAATATGATGTCTCCATTCATGAGTGGCCAACATGGGATCGGAGTGGTGGCCTAGAAAAATTATTCCCCTCAAAGCCTTTGGTGAGCGCTTACTGGCGAGATGCCTTTAATCGAGTATTTCAAGGGAAACTCAATACTTGGGACTATCAATTGATGTTTACTCGCTGGCGTTACGGCGGCTTTACGATTATTCCGAAAAATAACTTAACTGATAATTTGGGATTTGGGTCAAACGCTACTCATACTTCTCAAGGTAAACCCGCTTGCTTGCTAGAATCTCCGGCGACGGACTTAACTTTTCCTTTGAATCATCCAGAAGAAATTCAGTCAAATAATGAAAGAGATTTTCTGATCTTCAAGCATGTCCATGAGATAAATCTAATGGGTTTTATTAGACGCCAATTAAGGCCATTGAAAAAGCTCATCGCTCCTTTGATGGACTCGCATTTTTAGGGCCTTATGCGGATATTTGCACTGAATCTTTCCGATTCAATTGGTGGGGCGGCCAAGGCGGCTTATCGTATACATCAAGCAGTTCGAGTAGCTGGGATAGACTCAAGCATGATTGTGAATCGAAAAGCCTTGAGCGATATCACTATTGTTGGTCTTGAAACAAATTTTCAAGTTTTGCTTGATAGGTTTCGCTCTGGAGTTGGCGTACTTCTGGCTCGATTGCTTAGATCGCAAAAATCCGAATATCACTCCCTCGCTATTTTTCCAACATTTTGGTCTGCAAAATTAAATCGCTCTAAGGTAGATGTGATTCACTTGCATTGGATTAATGGTGAAATGATGTCAATTGGAGACTTGGGGGCGATTCAGAAACCTCTGGTGTGGACGCTGCATGATATGTGGGCATTTTCAGGGGCTGAGCATTACTCAACAAGTGCGCGCTGGAAAGAAGGTTACGCATTGGCAAATAAACCAGCAGATGAAATTGGTTTTGATTTGAACCGCTGGACATGGCTACGAAAGCAGAAGTCTTGGAAAAGGCCAATACAAATTGTAACTCCCAGCAAATGGCTGGCAGATTGCGTCAAAAGCAGTGCATTGATGGCGGGATGGCCTGTAGAAGTCATTCCTAATCCGATAGACATAGACAAGTGGATGCCCATTGATAAGACAAGCGCCCGTGAAAAATTAGGCTTGCCTAAAGGGGTTCCATTGATTTTATTTGGCGCTATTGGGGGTGCTTCTGATCCCAGAAAGGGTTTTGATTTACTACAAGCCGCCCTTAAAGAGATGACTAATCAAAACGCAGCCTTGGAATTAGTCATCTTTGGTCAGGATGCGCCATATCAACCAATTGATTTAGGTTTCCCTATTCACTATTTAGGCCACTTATCAGATGAACTTGATATGCAAACGGCATACAGCGCAGCGGACGTATTGGTTGCTCCCTCAATCCAGGAGGTGTTTGGACAAACTGCTAGTGAAGCACACTCTTGTGGATGCCCGGTAGTAGCGTTCGAGGGTACCGGCTTGGCAGATGTGATTGAGCATCAGAAAACAGGTTATTTAGCTAGACTGGGTGATATACAGGATTTGGTTGCAGGGATTTCGTGGGTGCTAAGTTTAGTATCACAATCGAATCAATTAAACATAGCCGCAAGAGCACGCGCAGTGGAAAAGTTTAGTTATCCAGTAATTGCAGAGCAATACAAGGTTATTTACTCAAAAGTGCTAAATCCCGGAGAAAATTAGTTTTTTATTGTCCGTTTGGATTGAAGCCACTTGTAAGTCAGTTTGATTGGATTTGGTACTGCGTGCCTTTTTCTCTGGGCCTTACTTAAAGAAAAGTATTCCAAGAGTGTATTAATTAGGGTAGGGTGTGAGCGCACTGCAAATCTAGAGCTATACCAATCAAAAAGTTGAAGAAGTGCGCGCTGCCTTCGAATAATTTCTTCGTAGCTAATTTGTCGATTGAGGTAGCCATTGTTGGGATGAGTTCTGTATCCAACATTGAGGGATGGTAGATAAAGCTTATTCACCCCAATAATAGAAGATGCATACACAATCACATCATCAGCCCGTGATTTCCAGTCGGCTTCAAAAGGGTATGGAAATATTTTGTGGAAAAGCGACCCAGATATCGAAATGCAAGAAGTAGGGCCGCCAAACCAACACGAGGCAGCTCGTGATAAGGCGGAAGTAGTTGGGACAATTTCGGGGGCTGTATCGTCAAATTTAGCTGAGGTTAGCGGGCTGCGAGTTGAAGAAAAGAGAGAGTCTTTGCAGTATGCGAAATCGGCTGGGTGGAGAGCAAGATTGACTAGAACTTGCTCTAGGTAGTTTGGGGGATAAACATCATCAGCATCCAAGAAGAAGACCCTATCTTCGTTTGAGATCAGATTGGTAGCAGCATTAAATCCCGATAACTGCCCACCATTCTCTTTTGCAATAAAACTGATAGTTGGGTTTTTCTGACAAATAGTTTCGATTAAGAGTTTTGAGTTGTCAGTAGAGCCATCATCCACAACGAGCACCAGATCAAAGGGTGTGGTTTGAGCCAATACACCCTCTATACATTCCTCAATAAAATCGGAGTAATTGTAGTTAGTAATCAGGCAAATATTTTTTTGCATGGGATTATTTATTTTCCTTAGGATTTTGGGATAAAAGAAATATTAACCAATCCAATCCCAAGCTTGCGGGGGTCTAAAGATAAGGGTGAAATAGGCAAAGGTGGTTCAATGAGGATAGTTGTTCCAGCCTTAACATTATCAAATTCAATTCTGTAAGATTTGGGCTTACCTGAACTAATTAGAAGGCTCTTAGATTGGTTTCCAATTTGAATTCGAGTTTCGCCTTCGCCATTGGGGCCAAATGCAGTAGCTTCGAGCTTTAAGACAAAGCTTTTTGGTAGTGGCTCTCTAAGACCAATGATCGCAGGGCCTGTGCTGCCATCAGTCCACCTCCCCCAGCCTTCGCTCTGAGCAATTCCTGATGTATAGCTCACAAATTGAGGGAATTGGTGTTTTCTAAAATCAATTTCAGAAGCTACGGTGCCGATGCTTGGATCGCTACCTATCTTTAATTTTGCAGAGAATAGTTGAATATAGTAGCTGTTTGAGCCATTCTTAGTTTTATTGCTTAAATCAATTTCAGTGTTGCTCTCAACCTTCAACAAGTCGCCGACCTTTTGAAGGCTAACAATATTATTTTTAGTATGCGGTGTAAAACAGTTGCCAATGAGACTGTCAAGAAAATTTCTGAAATATGGATCTGATAGATCCCATTCAGACCTTCTCTTGCTGTAGGTAAGAAATTGAATTTCATTGTTGCGCGGTGAGTAGATTGAGAATCCGTTACATTGGGCCTCAGGAATGCTTAGTTGATAAATTGGAAATGTCTTTAAATTTCTAATTAATAGAGGCTCAATATCAAACTGATCATAAAGCAGGAAGCTGGCATTAGCCTTTACAAGCTCAGGGGGGAAGATATCTTCATTAAGAAGATCCTGTCTTTGAGATTCAAATGAGCGAAAGCTATAAATCGAAGTTAGGCAATATGCAATTAGTAGAGTCCCAAAAATAACTTGAATTAACTTTAGTTGCCGTTTTAGTAACTGGAAAATAAGTTGAAATCCAAATCCACAAATGATTGCAATAAAGGGAAGGTAGTATAAAAAATGTCTAGTTGGAGAGAAAGTGAGCTTGCCTAAAAATACAAATAATAGATACACCAATATATATACATAAGATAGCCAAAAAAAGTATGCAAACTCTATTCTATGCCTCCCAAGGTTGTATAAGCCCAATAAGAAAAATATTAAGAAGAAGAAGCCAAAATAATTCGCAAGCTGTAAAGGTAACTCAAGACCAGAAATAATTGAATAGAAATTATAGGGAGCATTACTAAAAATAACGTTTAAAAAATTCAAGACACGCTCACTAATAGTTACACCCTTTACTGCAAATTCACCTGAAATGCCAATATTCCAGTTAAGAGCACGATTCGAAAATCCAAGCACATTACCGACTATGCAATATGAGAGCAAAACAGTCGAGACAGCAAGAAAGGAGAGCTTTTTTAGATGCGAAAACTTGAAAATATTTGGAAGATTGAATAATCCAATGGCAATGAGGCCCGAAGATACAAGCAATATTGCTTGATATTGCATTGAGATACTAACCGCCAGTAAGGCTGAAAATGCAATAAGTTGTAAATATGATCTTTCAGAGACTCTGTATATGCTGCATAGACACCATATTGCTAGACAGTTGGAGAGAAGTCCTATTGAATAAGATTCCATTTGCGCTGAATAAATTCTCTGCTCCAAAGAAAATGCAACCATGGTAATGAGCATCCAAGGGATATAGCAGCCAAACTTCTCCTTCGAAAATATTTTTGAGATCAGCAGAAAAAAGCTACAGACTCCAATGATGTAAAAAATATATGAGGGAAGCCTGCCTAACAATTTTATTTCGTTGTAGTCGTAACTCTTTGTTCGATTCAATAGAGCTTGTGTCGTATAGAACTGAAACGGGGCATAGGTCCACAGGCTTGATACGAGTGATAGCCTATTTATCGAGGCATTTAATCTACAAAGCTTTTCCAGGTCTCTCGTGAATATTTTTGCTGCTAGTATCGGGATATCGCTTGGATTGATTTTTGAGCAATCATCTCGGTAATCTAAGTTACGAATTAATAGAGATTCCGCAACACCAATATCATCGATATGGGTAAAGTGCCTCTTGAGTAATTGGCTTGTTTGAAAAAAGCATGCAATAAGCAAAATACTTAAAAGCCCATTTATAAATACTGAGACCTTTTTTTCGTAAGTCATTGAAGTTTTTCAGCCCACTCTGGATTTAGTTATAGCAGTTGCCACCAAAAAACCGTTTGAGTTTACATTTGGCATCACCAGCCCAGCGCTTAATAGGGGAGCCGTAATTTTTATTTTGAGTCGTTAGCGTAGTTTTAGGGGGTAATTTTTCTAGTTCTGTCGAGTGGGCTATATTTGCGCCAAGGAAAATAAATACAATCAATAATTTCTGGAACATATATTTTTTCATTGAGTATAAATGGGGAGTTTTTAATTAAATGAGGCTGATAATAATTGAAGTTTAAAACTCTTAATGTGTATTTCTATGGGTAGATAGCCCTGAGTAATAATTTCTTGAGTAATTGGGAATTGAAAATTAGTAATCCTACCGGACTTAGAGGCCATCGCTTCAATAATCCTACCTTCTGAAGTAAATGACGGGTAATCGGATTCTTTTATTTCTCCCGGCAGCGCAACTTTGAGGTTTAAGGCCGCAATTGAATTGCCCTCTGGAAGCAGCAAAATGAGTTTAGGGCCATTATCTTTATTGATGACTCCATCTTTTCCGGGTTCCATCCAGCCATGCCCTCCAGCAAGTATTAACTTTAAATTGGGGTTGCTAGAATTTAGCCCTATTGGTTCGCCCAGCCCAACTCTTTTAATGGTGCTATTAATTTCTAGGTCGCGAGGTAACTGAATACAGGTATTGCAGTCTTTCCATCCAGGGGCCAAAACTACAAAGTTATCTATTCTTGCTAAAAGATCGTGCCCGGGATTTATGTGAATGAGGGCTGGAAGAAGTTTGCTGTCATCGAGCACATAAAGAGAGTTTTTATCTAAGTTTTTACTAATGAGTCGGCCATTAAAGTCGGCGTTCGAGTTTTTGAGTTTTTGTTGGTCGATTCTGGCTAGATAAACTGCATTCGTGCCTAAGCTATGTATAGCGGAAAATGGTGCCAAATGCTCCCAGCGAGGTTGGAATTGACCATTTACAAGCGGCTCAATACGCAGAGTTTTGTAGTGCTTTGCAGCATCATCCCAGAATGAGCTAACAAATAAATTAGTAGGTTCAATTTTTGAAGTCTGCCGTAGTCTTGCATGAAGTGGAATCCAGCCTGAGCTGGTATCTGCAATTTGTAATGCGCAACATAAACCTAAAATTAATCTCGCTGCTCCAATGGGGTAAGCACGAATGATGATGAGCATTTGAGCAAATATGAGGGCATAAAATACTGGCCAAAACATCCTGCCTGAGCATCTAAATATGCTTACTATAGGTAGTGCCCAGTTGGGTACGGAATAGTGGAAATTTTCTCCTCCTATCGAAATATTGTTAGAAAGGGCAAAAATCCATAAAAGCACTAGGGCCCCAATTAAAAAATAGTTTGCAGATAAGTATTTCTTGATTGAGAAATGCTTTTTGATCAATGCCCATAAGAAAAATGGTAGGAGTCCAATAACTCCAAGGCCTAGATAGTTAAAGCCCTCGTGTGAGCCCTCATCCAATCTAGTAGTAAATCCTGGGTATGGAGTTGAAGGTTGAGGTAAGGACTTTAGCAAGTAGGACCAGCTACTATCTGCATAGTTGTTGCGAGGGTCAAGTAGGGAAAATAAATTCATGCGATAAAGCCCAAACCCAAATTCATTGGCAGAGGAGGTAGCCACTGCAAAGTACCCGCCTTGCCATAGAGTTAAGATAATAAGGTTGAGGGTTGCAATTAGATAGAGAAAATATTTCTTTTGAATCTTTGTTTTAGCAGAACATAATTCATCTATCTTGCTACTGACCCACAATATAAATAGCATTGCAAATAAATAAAACTGCACAAGTGCTCCAACCTCAAGCAATATTAACCAGCGCAGATTGTTTCTTTTTTTGTCTGGGCAAAAAATTATATAAAAGGCAGCCAAAATTAAGAAGTGCCCAACCAATGCTGCATGAATGCCAATTCTCGATAGCATCGGAGGTGAAAAAATCGCAAATAGAAGGCCAATGCTTTTTAGCCAAACATCAGTGCTTATTAAGGAGGTAATTTTCCATCCAAACCAGCCCTGTAAGACTAAGCAGATTAAATACCAGATGCCAAAATATTGAAATGTATCCGGAAGTAATGGAGCGATAGATTTAAATAGTATTGCCAATAATGGAATAGAGTCAGAGAAAACGATGGAGCTACTAATTTCCAATCCGTAATTTGGATTTAGGCCAATGGGCCATGACCACCCAGAGTGTTTGTAAAAAGCCCAGCCAAGATAATGCGTCAAGGGATCGGGATTGCTAATAAAGAGCCAATTCGTATTTTGAATTTGCATTGGATTTATTCCGACAATTAGAAGTGTCGCTACTAATCCAGCCAATACGGGAATAATGCTTTGCCAACTTTTACTTATTTTGAGCATTTTGTATTTAAATGCCAATGAGATGAGGGGGGAGCGGGCTTTGATAGATATTAATATTCTTAGTTGCCAAGAATATTAAGTCAGCAATAAAGTGAGGTAGCCATATAGTGATTGTATTAATTGAAACGAGTCCAAGCACACCCAAAAACAGAGCATCAGATCTTTTCTTAAGTTGGCTTGATAAGCTAAGCTGTGAGTCTAGAACAGAGAAAAATCCAAGTTGAAAAAAGATGAGCCCGGGTAAAAAGTACATTCCCCATAATCTATTTTTAACACTCAGCATGGGTGATAGCAAAAGTGCGGCACCAATGATAAATAGTATCAAGCCCATTGCCGGAAGTTCAGCTTTATTTGGGCGTATTTTGTCCAGCCACCGGAATTGACTGGTCATATATAAAGTGACTCCAATGAGGTACATGCCGCCGGCAATGGGTGCTGATGGTGACAGCACGGCGCATAAATATGCAAACCAGCTTGCAAAATTCTGAGAACTTGAAGGGCTCCCATCATTAATCTTCAGAAACGTTGCTCTGGTCCACTCCCCAAATGCGTGACGTAAGCCAGTTAGGTCGAGTAGATCCCCAAGTACATACTCCCTTACAGAGGTAGAAAAAAGAAGGAGAATTGCGCCTGCAATGAACATCATTAAAACTTTAGCGAAAGGGGTGGCGGTGAGTTTTGAGCAAAGCAAGACAGCAAGTAATATAAAACCTATCGCAATAAAGGCGGGGATGAAGAATGGGTTTGATGTTGAGAATCCAAGCGCCAGATAGATAATGGTTAAGCAAAACTCGGGGCTTATGGCTAGTATCTTTTTGGTCTTAATTTGAATGATTAGGGATACACCCAATAAGGCAAGCAATGGCAATAGAAAGGAAATCTTGGCGCCAAAGGCCATTCCTAAAAAAATCCAGTAGGGCCTGCCAAGGCTTAAATCATTTCTTTTATAAAAATAGAGAAAGAATGCCGCACATAAAAGCATGATCGGTTCAGGCTTAGGCATGCTCATGTAGTAGCTGCTATAAGGCAGACTTATTAGTGTTAGCAATGCGATGAAGCGGATGGCGGGCTTCTGAATAAAGGTGTAAGTTAGCAGCAGGTAGCTCAATAGCAAGCATGCTACGCCTGCCTCGCGACTGGCAATAATTTGGCCAGCTTCTCCCAAAAATTTGGCCGGAATAAGGGCAAACAATGCAATCGCATTCCAAAGAAGGCGCCCATAGCGATAGTCGCCACCGTCAGAGACAAGCCATAACCATTCATCAAGTCCAGATGGATTAAGAATTTTAATTATGGGATAGAAAGTAATCTGTTCGTCGATAAACAGAAATCTAGGATTCAGGTTATTACTATTGCCCCATAGGGTTAGGGCAAGTACGCCCAAAATCAATAATGTAGTCAATAAGCCCCAAATAGAATCTAGCGAGCTCTTGTATTTCATTATTAAATTTTGAGTAAAAGCGTTCTTAGCTCTGCAAAATCTTCAAAAGAGCAATCTGGGGTGTTCTCATTCACTCCGGGCTCAACACCGGCATGTAATTTTTGAAAAGTTACTGCATTGATTGCTTCTCTGGCTCCCCCAATGTCATTTTTGGGATTATCGCCAATCATCCAGATAGTGCTTCCTTTAGGTTGCAGTTTCTCTAAGGCCGACTGAAATGGCGCTGCATGCGGCTTCTCTTGCCCCACTTCCTCGCTGGTCACGACACAATCAAAATAATGATCTAGCCCGAAGTAAATCATCTTGCGAAATTGTATTTGGGCTGTCAAGTCTGTCACGATTGCTGTGGGGATGCTGTTTAAACGGAGATCATCTAGAAATTCTTTTGCATTTGGAAATAAGTTTGCATTTGCAAGAAATGTTCTCCAATAGGTTTGCTCCAGATCTAATGCAAATAGCACCTGCGACCCTAATCCTAAAAGCTCCAGCATTTTTTGCATGTAAAGCAGTCTGCTATGGGATGCTGCCGTGGATTTCAGTTGGGTTTTGGTCAGCTCCTTTGCTTTATCAAGGGCTCCATCAAAGATTTTCCCATTTAAGTTGAAATTCTTAGTGACTTTTAATTTAACGGCACTCAAGCCAGCTTCGTGCGAGGGGTCGTAGGGGTAGAGCGTATTGTCTAGGTCAAATAAAATGCAATCAGGCTTGGATTTCAGTTTTTCTGGGCTATTAATGTTCATCATGCGTACCGTCTGGCCAAAAGTTGGTCTATGTGGACCAATGTAATAAGCTGCATTAATCCTAAGGGGCCATTTTCCCACACTGGATTTAAGTCTAGAAAATCTTTTAATCGAGGGCAAAGCATGGCAGCGGCCATCTCAATATCGGCAGCAGATACATCCCCCTCAATGCTGAGTTCAATGGATTGCGCACTTTGACTCCATTGATGGTCAACATGTAGACCGCAGACTCCAATTAGAACTCTCGTCAGGTCGTATTGATTGAGCCCTATTTTTGACTCTATTGACAACTTTAGCGCCACTGCTTTCAAAGGGTGAGAGCGATCAAGAAGATGACTAGAATTAATTGGCCTCAAAGAGAAGCAAAGATCCGCATATTCTTTTTGAGGATAGATAAATTTTTCCCCATCTTCTGCGCGTTTTTCAATTGATTCCAAAACTTTTTCTTCTGAATGTCCTCGTTCGCCAACATCTCGTTCAATTTTTAGGCGACGTCTAAGATTTTCGTCAATGTTTAAGAAAATCTTGAGGTCAATTGCCTCCCTGAGGATTGGGAGGTGAAGGGTATGTAATCCACTTGCAATAATGATGTCATTACTATTTAAAAAGTCACCTGCAGTAAGCTTCCCGGTTTCGTGGTTATAGTGCCTTGAGTGAATGGATTTGCCGGCGGAGAGGCTGATGAGATCGTTGCTAAAGGATTCCAGATCATTTGCCATTGGGTTGAGATGTGTCATTACTTGCCATAATGGCTTATGGCGATCCCATAGATGGTAATCATCCCCAGATAGGGTTGCAACTGAGTGCTTGCCAAAGAGTGCTGATATGGCATTGCTCAAGGTATCTTTTCCTGAGCCTGAATCTCCACTAATTCCTATTACAAATGGCTTTCTGCTTAATCTGAAATAATCATTCTCTGCAATAGTCTTCTTCCAAATTAAAGCGATAAGGATGATTCCAGTTGCTACTAAAAACGTGTGTAACAGAGACTCAATTCTTCCAGTTGGAAGATTGGTAAATACAGGCGCCTGGCTTCCATTGGTAACTGCAAGACTGCTGAAGATAAATATGATTGAAAAAATACTGCTTAGAAGAAATGCTTTTTTACCACCAACGGATTCAAAATAAAGCAGAAGTGGTACGCACCAGATAAACCATCCAGGAGATGCTGGCGTCAACAGAACAATCGTTAAAAAGGCGATTCCAAGAGTAGCTTGAAACAATTCAAAATTGATGCGCTTTACTGACCACGCTACATAGATTGCCAGCAGGTAGGCTAAGGGCGTTAGATAAATTGATAGCTTGGGCCCTAAAGAAAGGGAAAACTGGTAGAGCTTTGGAATTTCTGGGTTATTAGCTACCATTTGCATTGCGCCAGAAGATGCTAGGTATGGGACGATAAAAATGATGAACGCAATGAAAAAACCTTTTGCAAATTGAGTAAACGTTTGTCGAGTGGGTTTATTGTGAAAGAAGTAAATCAGAAAAAAAGGCCCAGCCAATAGCATGCTGAGTTTGGCGGATATGGCACACAGTAGAAGCGCCCCAGAATTAAATGCCCGATTATTTTTTAGTTGAAACAAAGAGAAGGTGAGGAGTGCTACTGGGATGATGTCATTGAATCCAAGGTAGTAGGTACTAAATAGCAGGATTGGTGAGAGCCAATAACCCAATAAGACCAGCTTGGGTCGATTGGTAAAGTACATACTAAATGTATAAAGTAGGCCTAAATCAAATGTGAGCAACGTAAGCAAATAGCCTACGCTAGCGCTCAGTCCAATCAAGTGAGTAATCGCTGCCATTGGTAAAAAAGCGAGCCACATGACATACCCATATGGGAAAGCAAGTGCTGTATTGGATTGGGCTAACCACGCTGACCAAGGATCAGGCGTTAGATTAGTAATGCTGGCCTCAATAAACGGCGCATACCAATTCATAATTGGGGCTGCCGAAAGTGCAAAATAGATTAGTCCAAAACGAATAATAAGGCCAAGCCAAAAGAGCGGGTTTCGAGAAATTGCTTTCATGACGCCAGTATTTATTGCCATAAGTCGGGCCTCTTAGTGCATACCGCATCGGCAGTAATATTTCTGGTACTCAGCAATTCTTTCAGTGCCGGAATTTCGAATTCTGCATTGCGTCCTTGCAGTTCCGGAGAAACTAAGCACAGTTTGAAGTGCGCTTTTTTTAGTTGTATTGCCTCATCGGAGCTGAGTGGAAAGTGGGTAAAGCAGTCAACCCAAATCCATTTGGCCCTGTCTTTCAGGCTTAAGGCGGTGTTAATGGATTCGTATTCAGAAACTCGAACTGCAAGACGTTTTTCGCCAAGCTTTGCCCACTTCACTAGAAATGGGAAGGATTGATCTAGGAAAAAATAATTACTAATACCATGTTCTTTCATTAACTCAATTAGCTCTGCCTCTAAGCCCTCCTCTTTGACATTAAGAATTAGCATTTGATGTTGGTAGTGTTTCAGCCATTCCCTAAAGTCTTCTCCCTTAACAAAAGGATCATGGTGGATTGTCAGCTCTTTGCACCAGCTCCGAATATCCACCTCAATACCAAATTCAGTGGGGGTTTGAGACAGTTCTGCAATCGTATTTTTACGATGGGCAATAATTTGCATGCTAGATCTGTTTCTTGAGTTGGAGGCTAAATTGAATTGTTCTCATGATAAATTTCTTTTTTGCCTTCCAGTCAATATTCCAGTGGGATGTGCCAAATAGGCGTTTGCCAAATTTTACTGGGAATCTTTTGATAGTAATGCCTTGTTTTTGGGCCATAAAGTAGACGAAAAGGTCTAAAGAGAAGTCTTTAGGAGCCTCCTTTGCCCAAGAGTTAAAAAATTCTCTGGGGAAAAGGTTGGGCTGGGCATTGATGTCCCAAAATAAGCGTTTAAATAGAAGGGTTTCAAATAAGCTCATCCCCGCAGTGAACAAGGCGTCAGATAGTGGCCTGCCGTAACGTTGGCCTTTAGCCATAATGTTTGAGCCAAACTGATCAAATAGCGCTATTCCCTGCAAAATATCTATAGGGTCCGTTTGAAGGTCGGCATGAGTCCAGCCCACAATATCGCCGCTGGCCTCTATAAGGCCGCTAGTGATGCCATAGCCATACCCTTGGTTTACCTCTACCCTTACTGATCGGCAACCCGGGTAATTGGGTAGTAGAGCTGCCAGAACCTCAGAACTACCATCGATTGAGCCGTTATCGACCAAAATGACCTCTACATCACCTCTTTGGGTTAGTGGAAAGCATCTTTCCAGGAGCTTTGGAATGCTCTTAGATTCGTTGTAACAGGGGATAATTAAAGAAAATTTCATTTTGTTATGCTTTTAAGAGCTTTAATGACACTCTAATCCTTATTAAATTTGAAACTGAGACCTGATTAATGCTTCGCGCCACATTCAATAAATTGCGCATCTATGCCGAGCTACCTATGGTTGAGTTAGAAGATAGCCTAGCAACTCGGCCGTTTTCTAATGCAATGATCGCGCCAGTGGTTTATCAAACCTGGGAGGATCATTTATTTGGTAAGACCCATTTTAAGGAAATTCAGCGATTTAGGGCCTTAAATCCTGATCTTGATTTTAGGCTTTTTGATGGGCTTGATCGAGAGGTCTATATGCGGGAATTTTGGGGTGACCATCCAATCTACCCCATTTTTACCCAATCTCAGCTAGGCCCCATGAAGGCTGATATCTTTAGGTATTGCTTGCTATTTGAGCGCGGCGGCTTTTATTTCGATATCAGTAAGGGCTGCAGCATTCCCTTGAGCTCCTTTTTACAGCAAAGCAGTACCGCCTTAATTTCCTTTGAGTCGCACGATTGCGTAATCCCACCAAATCCTATTTTGGAGGATAGGCTGCATTGTGCTGAAAAACAGGTATTGCAATGGGGGATGGGATTTGCAAAAGAGCATCCCATTTTGGCATGCATGATTGACAATATTTGCCTCCACTACCCTCTGTTCAAAGGTAAAACCTTCGAAAATCCTAAAAGCGCAATCTTAAGATTTACTGGCCCCGGAATGTTTACGAAATCGGTGCGTGAATATTTTGAAAAACAGGAGAATATTTCTGTAGCTCAAGCCGGAGTTGATTTTAATGGCGCGGGAATATTTGCCTTGCAGGGCTCGTGGGCAAGGTACTCTAAAGTCCCCTCCTATACAAATAGCAATAACCAGCCAATTGTGCTCTGATTGAAGTCATGATTAAAAAAGTGTTGGGAAAAACTGCAAAAGCCTTGGGATGCATTCGAGTCGATTTGAAGCAATCTAATTTTTTCTTGCTCATACTCCTTTCCCCGGCCTTTATTTTTGGTCAGCTGATTTATTCATCGGGGCTCGACTACCCGCCTTTTCTGACCATCCTGACTTTAGCTACTCTAAGCTTATTGGGTTCTAAGTGCGGAAAGAGTATTTGGTACTGCCCCCTTGCCATCTTGACATATGGCACATTTTCTAAAATATCTCCCTTATCGTTATTTGCATTGCCCTTTTTTCTTTATGCTGTTTGGCGTTCTGGTTCTGCATTATTTATTAGAAGAGTTTCTGTTGGCATATTCCTTGTAATCGCCATATTTAGTGCAGCTTTAAAAATCCAGTTGGGAGAATTTAATATCCACTCCTACATTCAGCCTTCCCAGTTTTATGCTGGCTTTGTCCTTTTACTCATACTTGCCTTAACCCCGCTATTTTTTATTCGATTGAATGCTAGCCAAAGGTGGTTTTATGGATTCGGGTTTTTCAGTGTTTTTGCTTTAATTGGATTTGGCTTTGATTGGGGCTACTGCATCCATCTTTACATTTCTTTGATTTTTGTTACGCTAATCTTTAGCGATAAGACAATTACATACACTCCTGCTGTTAGCAGAATTTCAATTTTTGTTGTCGTGTTTTATGCGCTGTTATGGAATATCCCTGCTCCGTTTCTTGGGCCTCCAGGCTTTGGTTTGTATGGAGCAATCTATAAACACTTTCCAGTTTTGAACATGGAAGACCCGCTTAAGCATCCATTTTGGCGCGAGGCTGGCGAGCGCTATAGCAATATTCGAGTGGGGGCATTGAGAAATAATCTACCTCCGGATTCTGAAAAGTTGCGATTCTTGCTCGGCAGGGTGGGGATGAAAAATATTACTTTTGTAGATGACCTTAATTCAGATCTCAAGGCTCAAGCTCCAAATTCAAATACACTTTATTTATTGAACGATTGGCGTTTTAGCCCCAGCCTCAGATTTGCTCCTGACATTTCGGTTGACTTACTGGCAAGAATTGATGGATACCTAGTGTATGCCCCAGGCTGGAAAGTATGCAAAGACTGTCGAGAGATTGCAAAAGATCTACAAATAGATTCGCTTCCACCCAAGTTTGTTAATAATGGCCTTATTTCTTTTGCCGATGGTCAGCCAGGGGTTCAGTTATTAGGTGAGGGCTGGTCTAAAGCTGAGGCCTGGGGGTCTTGGTCGGACAAAGCTACTGCCACCCTTTTTCTTCCCAAGCAAAATCTAGGTTCTAAAAAGCTGGCATTGAATTTACGCGCCTTTGTTTCTGCAGCGCATCCGAAACAGATTGTTCGCTTATTGCTTGATGACAAAGTAATGGGCACATTCACATTTGAGAAGGGGGAGGGAAATATCATTGCACTTGATCTCGCGCCAACCCGTAATAATTTTTACAAGATAGAGTTCAATCTAGAGAATCCCATTCGACCAGTTGACCTGAGCTTTAATAAAGATCAGCGCTTATTGGGAATTGGCCTAGTATCTTTGAGATATTGGTAATCGACTAAAGCGCACGCCGCTTAGCTTTTGACCCTAGCATCTCCTAATAGACTATATGGGTGACTGTGCCATCTATCAAAGCACTGCTGCCAATACTCAAAGGTTTTCAAGTCATTGGGGGTTCCCCATGAGATGTAATGATCCACCTCAAAAATCTTGCAAGTCAAGCCAATGGCGATGGCGTCGTTGATGCAAGAGTCTAAGTAAAACTCCCCATTCACTTTTCCATCTCTCTGTTTTAGTGAGTAAATACATTTTCTGAGGATGTCTGCATTCCTGAAGGTAAATGTACCAATGACAATGGGGTCGGTGGCCGGTGAATTTAGTGGCATCTTAACTGAAATATCTTGGATGGCGCCATTTTGGTTGGCCTTAATCCAGCCAAACATTTGTGGGTGACGCACTGCATTAGCATGCTTTCGTGCGCCCCAAACTATGACGTCGATTTCTGGATTTTGTTGCATAGAGTTAAATGCCATACGGTCATATAAGGCGCCGCTATCACAAGCCCCCACCGTAATAGGCTCACCATTATCTCCAACCCCTTTTAAAAGTGCATCCAAACCAATGAGGGTGGTAGAGGCCTGTCCATCAGTCACTTTTTCAATAATATGGAAAAGTGCATTGGGATAATTTTGTTTAATTTCTTTTTGAATGTCCTCTAAGCCGGGCATATCGCCTCTTAGGACAAACATTTGATTCTTGCTTGGAGGTAAATCATTGCTAGCTTGCAGCACCATCGGTTGGCCCGAGACCGGAATTAAGGGTTTGGTAACTTTATAGCCTTCATTGCTAAATCGCTGCCCAAGTCCGGCCATCGGAATGATGAGATTGCCGTAAGGGGCAGGTTTGGGGTCTGGCTTCAATAACTGGTCAAAAGTCTTGTGCCAGCCTTGATATTCAACCAAGTCATCAGGTGTTCCCCACTGCATGAAGTACTCAATTGGATAAACGGCGACAGACAGTTTTTTAGATAGCATCGATTGATAAGCGAGGCTGACGTAATACTCTCCATTGAGGTCAAGTTTATTATTAATAGTGTCATGAAAAGCATCCAACATCACTTGACCGCTCGAAAAATAATAAGTGCCACTAGAGGCATACTCATTCATTCGATTAGTTGTGTAGGGCTGCTTTTCTTGAATATCTTGAACCCAACCGTTTTCTTCTAACATATAGGCGTAATTAGTACTTCCCAAGCTATGGGGATGAAACCCCTTATATGCTGGGATGGCGCCTTTGCATTGATTTTGACTTACTTTCTTCTTGAAATCTTCCCAGTCCCAATAACAAGCAAAATCACAATAGTTCACAATAGTTTGCTTGTCGGGCGAAATTAAATCTCGCGCTTGTAATACCGCATGAATAGGACCTAATTTATGAGGCGCAATTCCAACAATTCTGCCCGTGGGACACAGTTGACTTAAGACTTGCGTTAGCTGGTATTCAGGTTGATCGAGATGCTCTTGATTGCAGATAAAAATGAAGTCAGTTTCTTTTGGAAACAGATTAATGACATGCGCGATGATGGGTTTTCCATCTACATCGATTAAGGGTTTCGGCAACTTATATCCTGCCTTACGAAATCGCTCGCCAAAGCCAGACATGGGAATGATGATTTGATAGTTTGACATTTGATTGTTTGCTTAATTGATGGACTGCCGATATTTTTCAGCATCCCAATTAGTCAGTTCAGCGACCTGTTCGTCCGAAAGGTAGTTCAATGAGGATCCATCGCGGATTCGGGATAAAACCTCAGTATGACAAAGTAGCATGGCCTCAACCATCGTAGAAGCTGACTCGTGAATAAAGATCCCCATTTTCGGCATCACAACATAAGGAGCTTTGTTTGCTGGGCTTATTTGTTCGGGTCCATCAATGATGAAGGCACTTTTTCCCAGAAATACAGCTTGATCGGGATACAGCACATTGTTGTTTTGAGTGACAGATTCTAGGGACAGGGGGTCGCACGCCAGTTGGTGTATTTTGGGATTGCTTGGTAATCGATATCCAAGTCGCGCCATTGAGACTGCTATCGTATTAAGCGGGATTAAGTTAACTGGATAGCTTCTTGCGGGTGATGACAGTGCATTAATGACTTCAAGGCTCAACTTTTGGGCTTGCTCGGGGGTGTCGGCACAAACTACTAAACCATGATTTTGCAAAACAAAGATTGAACAATTCCCGAATTTTGGATGGGCTGCAATAGCGTTAGCTAGATCTCGACCTGGCTTAACGTAAGGAGCAAGCGCCCAGTTAAAGCTTCCAAGATGTGAGTTAAAAATGTTTTCAGGATCTTTTTGAATTGCATGAGCCAGAATGTTGACTGGATGGGTATGCACTACGACTGCCTGATCAAACAGTAGATGAAGCGATGTTTCAATCGAGGCGCGCAATGTGCTCTTTTGATGCTTATCTTTTTGCCAGTCGAGTGGAAAATCATGCTTACCAGAACCCAGCCAAGCTTTACTCTTATCAAGTGCAAGCTCGAGGTATATATTCTCTTTTTGTGCGTTCTCTAGCCATTTCCCCGAGGCTTTGATCCAAATCGAATTGAGATCTGGATCCTTAAAAGATATGTTTCCACCACCCCCTTGGATAATGAGGGGATCGGAGCCCAAAAAGCTTGATATTTGGTTAATTGAGGCGGGGACCATAAAATAGGAGGATCCAGTTGCAAAGGGGGCTTAATATCCTTTGATTTTAATTGATTTATTCTTATTTATTGAGATTACGATTTGATGAGTTTTTTAGACAAGTCTAATGAAGTTCATGACCGGCGTATTTTGGTAACTGGTGCATCAGGCTTTGTGGGCTCAAGACTCATTACTTCCTGCAATCAGCGATCTGGGGATATGCAATTTCGAGCCGTCGTTAGAAAACCGTTTCTAGGTTTAAGCTCCAATACTGAACAAATCCTGATCTCGAATATCGATCAAAATACCGATTGGTCCATTGCCCTCAAGGATATTGATGTTGTGGTGCATTTAGCTGCCAGAGTGCATATGATTCAAGATGATGTCGACGATCCTCTTCGAGAGTATCGTCATGCAAACGTAGCTTCTACCTTGAATTTGGCCGATCAGGCAGCTAAAGCGGGTGTTAAGCGTTTTATTTTCCTCAGCTCCATTAAGGCGAATGGAGAGAAAACAGAGCCAGGCCATCCCTTTTCCGAAGAATCCCAATCACATCCTGAAGATCCCTATGGCATCAGCAAGTTAGAGGCTGAAGAGGGTATACGAGCGATTTGTAGGCAAACGGGTATGGAATTTGTTTTTATTCGTCCACCCCTTATTTATGGCCCTGGAGTTAAGGCCAATTATCTGAAATTAATGCAATTGGTTCAAAAGCGTTTGCCCTTACCCTTAGGGAGCATCTTCAATAAACGTAGCATGTTGGCTTTGGATAATTTGGTTGATTTCATTCTGCTGGCAGCAAAACATTCACTTGCTGCTAATGAATTATTTTTATTGTCAGATAAGAAGAGTCTATCTACAACACAATTAGTCAAACAAATGGAGCTATCGATGGGGTTTGCATCCTCGCGCCTCATCCCAATACCAGCAATATTTCTGCGTATGATTGGTAAGTGCTTTGGTCAAACTGCTGCAGTAGGGCGCCTAACAGACTCTCTGGAGATAAATAGTCAAAAGGCTCAATCCTTATTGGGATGGGAGCCCCCGCTCAATGTAGAGTCAGGTATACAAATGACGGTCAATGATTTTCTATTGATGCAAAAGGCGGATTAGTTGATTAAACGTATTTTTGATTTCTTATTGGCTTGCCTCTTGGGTTTGCTCCTGATAGTTCCTTTGATTCTGGTTGCCTTAGCAGTAAAGCTAAGCTCAAAGGGTCCAATCATTTTTTGGTCTCAACGGGTAGGTAAAAATAACCAACTATTTTGGATGCCCAAATTTCGAACTATGCGAATTGATACGCCTAACGTGGCAACGCATTTATTAAGTGGCGCCAATCAATACCTCACTCCTATTGGTGGGTATTTACGTAAATCCAGTTTAGATGAGCTACCCCAGTTATGGTCGGTCATTGCGGGAAAAATGAGTTTTGTTGGCCCAAGACCAGCACTCTTTAATCAGGTCGACTTAATTGATATGAGATCCGCACTAGGGGTAGAGCGCTTAATCCCAGGAATTACTGGTTGGGCGCAGATTAATGGTCGGGATGAGTTAGATTTAACCGACAAGGTCCGCTTTGACCATGAATACCTTCTTAAGCAATCATTTAGGCTGGATATCCAGATTCTTTGGATGACTGGCGTTAAAGTTTTTAAGCGCGAAGGCGTTTCTCACTAGAATGTGGGTAATCCCGAAATTTATGAAAAATAACATTCTGAATCTACCGCGTTGGTTAAAGCAGCTAGTTGTGATGCTGGCGGATGTTTTCTGTGTTCTGTTAGCAACTTGGCTGGCTTACTCCTTGCGTCTAGAAGAGTGGCACGGTTTTATTCCCCAGCAAAAATTTGCCTATCTAGCGGCAGTTTTATTGGCTATACCAGTCTTTATTAAATTTGGTGTTTATAAGACGGTCTTGCGTTTTGCAGGTGCGCATAGCATTGTCATGATGGGTAAAGCTATTGCGATCTATGGAGTTTTGTACTTCACGGCTATTTTTATGTTGGCCTCACCTTATGTATATCGCAGTATCGGACTTGTTCAGCCAATCATATTATTTATATTGATGGCGGGCTGTAGGGTGCTTGCAAGCATTGGCTTTGGTTTTAGGGCCTATGGGAAAAATGGACGCCCAGTGTTAGGGACTTTGCTTATTTATGGTGCCGGCCACTCAGGTATGCAAATTGCCACCGCACTTCGTCAGTCTGGGCAATATTTTTTAGCGGGCTATATTGACGATAGCCCTGAATATCGGGGGAGCACAATTAATGGCTTGACAGTGTATTCACCAGGTGAAATTGCAAGGTTAATAGACACCCACGGCGTAACGGATATTTTGTTAGCCATGCCATCCATTGGCCGCGCTAGACGAAATCGAATTTTGCAAAGTTTGCGTGATTTCCATATTCATGTTAGATCTCTTCCGGATTTAATTGACTTGGCCCAAGGCAGGGTGACGGTTCTGGATATTAAGGAGCTAGAGCCCGATGATCTTCTAGGGCGGGAATCGGTTGAGCCTGATGCGAAATTAATTGCTAAAAATATATTGAACAAAGTGGTTCTGGTAAGTGGCGCTGGGGGTAGCATTGGATCTGAATTGTGTAGGCAAATTCTAAGGGCTCAACCACGGAAGCTCTTGCTGTTAGACCACAGTGAGTTTAATTTATACGCTATTGAGTCTGAGCTAAATACCGCAATCCAGGTTACAGGCAGTGACCCATCTGAAAAAATTATCCCCATTCTAGGTAGCGTGAAGGATACAGGGAGGCTGGAAGAAATTTTTTCTCGCTGGAAAATTGATACTGTGTACCACGCAGCCGCATACAAGCATGTCCCTCTTGTAGAGTGCAATCCTTTTGAGGGCCTCCAAAATAATGTCATTGGTACATTTAATCTCGCAACCATCTCGCAAGCGCATGGGGTTTCCAATTTTGTATTAATTAGCACAGATAAGGCGGTTCGCCCAACCAATGTTATGGGGGCAAGTAAACGCTTTGCTGAACTCATTCTTCAGGCTCTAGCCGATGTAAATAAGGATGACGGCACTTGTTTTTCCATGGTTCGCTTTGGCAATGTCTTAGGCTCCAGTGGATCCGTAGTCCCGCTATTTCGTGAGCAGATTAAGGTAGGCGGCCCTATTACCTTGACTCATGCGGAGGTCACAAGATATTTCATGACCATTCCTGAGGCTGCCCAATTGGTTATTCAGGCTGGTGCCATGGCTCATGGTGGCGAAGTCTTTGTGTTGGATATGGGTGAGCCCGTCAAGATCTTTGATCTAGCCAGGCGCATGATTCAACTTTCAGGCTTATCTGTTCGGGATGAGCAGAATCCTCATGGTGATGTTGAGATTGTAGTAACAGGGCTACGCCCAGGAGAAAAGCTGTATGAGGAGCTATTGATTGGAGAGAATCCAACCTCAACCTCGCATCCTAGGATTATGATGGCTAGAGAGGAATACTTGGGCCTAGAAGATATAACTCAGGAGATTGAGTTATTAAGAATCGCTGTTGAAAAAACCAATTTTGATGACGTAGTATCGCAACTCAAAAAGTTAGTTCATGGATACCAGCCATCCTAAGACTTGTTACTTAAACTCGATTGATTCAAGGCCAATACCAATTTTCCGGACGTCCTGATTAATTCCTAGATCAATTGGTTTTTCGGCATTAGGAATTTTGATGATTAGATCTAAGTTGACCTCATCTTTCGGAATCTCAATGAGTAATTTATTGCCAAGAGCTTGGTCAATATTTGCGCTCTTCAAAAGTTTTCCCTTGCTCCAAATTTCAACATGTTGGCTGGGAAGCTTTGGATTCACTAATGCGCGAATCAATAGTTTCACTTCAGATGGCCTTACGTTTGATAGTGGTAGCGTTAAATGAGACACATTGCCATCTGACCATGCACCCCAATCTTCCGGATCTTGCCAGCCCGAAGTGAGGTAACTGATGCCCTTCTGATGTTTTGAAAAAAACAATATATCGCCAGATGTTAATTTTGGCAGCTCGGGATGGTCACGTTTTTTAAAGATGGATAGAACAGGCCGATCATCAATCACTATCTCATCATAGAGTTCATAGCGAAAATTATTCTTGTAGCTATCCGTGTTATTGCCTTCATTGCCTAATTGACTTGTAATAATGAATGTGCTCATACTTTTTGTTTCTGGTATCTGAATGCGAGACAACTGTTCCGGCGAGAGTATTTTTAAGTTCTGAATGAGCGGCAGTTGCCAGCCTCCTGGCCATTGATAACCCAGACCTGGCCATATAAGCAATGAGGCGCTAGAGTAATCTGCCAGAATTTTTTCTAACGCTTTTTTATTTGAAAGGCCCCAATAGTCAACTTCAAATTTTCTATTCCAGTCACCAGCAAATCGATTGAAGTAGATATTTTGTAGGGGGTGAAAGCGAATCATCCAATATCCAGTATGGATACATCCGAGCGTAACTATGATAACCAATAAGGTACGAATGTATGCACTTTTAGATAGATTCCATAAGTAAACCAGTCCACCTATTGAGATTAGGATGAATGCTGGGTAAACAAAATAGAGGTGTCTCCATCCGTTATATAGTAACGAGTGCAAAAGAATGACAGCAACTATTGGCCCACTAAAGAATGCTAAAAATACAAGATCTTGAAGCTCATTATTATTGCCCCAAATTTTATAATTATTTTTTAAGAGTGCAATCATAGTTGACGCAAATCCAAAAATAAAAAGGATTAGGTAAATAATGGGTGTTGTAATTCCTATCCAGGTCGGAAGGTAGTACCAGGGAAGTTGGGCCGCTCTTACTGACTCCCCCATAAATACCAAATAAGGGTTGTGTCTAAACTTCGCCATATTCCCAAAGGCTTGCAGGAAGTTATCAAGAGGAGCATCCCATAAAAATGGCCAAAATACTATAGTGAACAAAGTGCAAGCCCCGAGAAAGAGGCTCATATAAGCAATCATTCTTTGTGGAGCAATTTGCCTTTTGCTGGCTTGAATAGTCATTATTCCAGCAGTAAGTGCTGGAATAATGACTGCCATAATTCTTGCGTCAATAGCAATGCCGCATGCCAGCCCATGAATAATTGCAGTTTTCCAGCTTGGCTTTATTAAAAAGCTTAAAGCAGTATTCATGGCGATTGCAAAGACCGAAAGAAATACCAAGTCTTTACTGTTATAAAACGCATCTGCAAATATTCTAGGACTCAGAATAAGAAAAGTCGCAGCTAGTAACCCAACGCGCCAGTCATTAAATCTTCGCTGAGCCATTCGATAAACTGCTAATACTCCTGCAAAGAAAAACAAGAATGTCAGGAAATGCCTTGCAAGGTAAATGTCACGCTCTTGCTTTAAATCAAATACCTGCTCCATAAATGCAGCGGGGAGTTCAAATATTACCCCATAGTCACGATCTGTTATTTGGTCTAGTTTTTTTGGAAACTCTGCTAAAGACTCATTATTAATGATGGCTTGGTAATTGAATTTGTGGGCGACATGATTAAGGTTTGTAACGCCTATTAATCTTTGGGCTGGCTCATCAAAAGAGACTCCATAATCTTTGTATGCAAATAGGCCAAGAGCTAAGAGGCTTAGGAAGAAAATAGCGCTAAAAATTTTGCCCATATGGCTTTATATTGGTTGAATCATTCTAGGAGTCGGAAGCTTTATAAATATTAGTATATATGGCGATATTGGTAAATATCGTCAATAATGACGATACCTTAATTTACTCGCCTAAAAATGAACCCACCGAAGAAGATTTCGATTGTTGCCCCATTTTTTAATGAAGATATGGCGGTTGAGCATTTTTATCGGGCCATTAAGGATGTCTTTAATTCTCTCCCAAATTACACATTGGAATTGGTTTGTGTCGACGACGGCAGTACCGATGGGACATTAAGTCAGTTGGTTTTTTTGGCCCGTCAGGACCCCTGTCTTCAGGTAATTGAATTTTCGCGTAACTTTGGCAAAGAGGCGGCTTTGTCAGCAGGTATAGATTTTGCGTCCGGTGATGCAATCATCCCGATTGATGTTGATTTGCAAGACCCGCCAGAATTGATTAATCAAATGATTGCCCTCTGGGATCAAGGCGCAGAGGTAGTATTGGCAAGGCGAGTTGATCGGTCTTCTGATGCTGCACTAAAGAGAGTAACCGCCTCGCTTTTTTATTGTTTTCATAATCTTGTATCTTCTGAAGTTCAGCTTCCAGAAAACGTAGGTGATTTTCGTTTGATGGATCGAATGGTTGTTGATGCTCTAAAGAGGTTGCCCGAGCGAAGGCGTTTTATGAAGGGCCTGTTTGCATGGGTTGGATTCAAAACGGTATCAATTGATTATGTTCGGGCTCCCCGGGAGTTGGGTTGCTCCAAATTTTCCGGGTGGAAGTTGTGGAACCTTGCACTGGAGGGTGTAACGAGTTTTAGCTTGATTCCACTCAAGGTTTGGACGTATATTGGTGTGCTTGGCGCCATTTTTGCCTTCTTTTATGCCATCTTTGTCATTATCAAAACACTCATTTTTGGAATTGATTTGCCTGGATATGCCTCCTTGCTCGTAGTGATCTTGTTTTTTGGCAGTCTTCAGTTAATTAGCCTGGGGATCATCGGGGAATATATAGGCCGAATTTATTTTGAGTCTAAGGGGCGCCCTTTGTATATCGTTCGAAATCGAATTGGCGGATCAAAACCAGATTGATTTATGACTACCTCAATATTAATTACTGGCGGCAATGGGTTTGTTGGTGCAGGTTTACTTCAATCCCTTGCTCTTGATGAGCGATATGCACTGAAGGCTACTCTGAGATCTATGGGCGCAGAACCCCTTCCTTCATCAGTGACTGTATTGACTGGGTTGGATGTGGGTTCTGAAATTGGCTGGGATGACGCACTTAAAGGCGTGGATTGCGTAGTTCATTGTGCGGCTCGTTACCATATCAAGAATGAATCATCCGGAAATTTACTCGCCATCTGCAGAGAGATTAATGTTGATGGAACGATGCGTTTGGCAAAGTTAGCAGCTCAGGCTGGCGTGAGAAGATTTATTTTCCTAAGTTCATTAAAAGTCAATGGAGAGTTTAGCGCTCCAAGTCGCCCATTTTCTGAGGCAGACATACCCAACCCTTTTTATCCCTATGGCATTTCTAAATTAGAGGCCGAAAATGCGCTATTAGAGTTTTCAGCCTCTAGTCCCATGGAAGTGGTTATTGTTCGCCCACCACCTGTGTATGGCCCAGGTGTAAAGGCTAACTTCTTGGCGATGATGCGTTGCTTAGACTATCGACTGCCACTGCCGCTGGGGAATATCAAAAACTTACGAAGTTATATTAGCCTTGCCAATTTGGTAAGTTTCGTGGAGGTTTGCATAAGGCACCCCGCCGCTAAAAATGAGGTGTTTCTAGTTTCTGATGGCCACGACTTATCTACCACCCAATTGTTATGCGATATGAGCGCTGCTTTAGGAAGGGCATCTCTACTTTTTTCTGCGCCTAGAAGTCTCTTAACTTTTGCTGCTAAGTTGTTCGGTAAAGGATATATTCCAGAACTGTTGTTTGGTAATTTTCAGGCAAATATTAGCAAGGCAAAGAATTTATTGGATTGGAGTCCTGCTGAATCAGTGCAAGATGGAATGCGGAAAACTACGAAGTCTTATTTGGCCAAAAAGATTTAGTTTAGGTTTTGTGTTTCTTCAATGATGTACAGAGGGCGACCTTTTACCTCTCTATAAATCTTGCTAATGTAAATACTGACAATGCCGATTGAGAGTAGTTGAACCCCTCCAAAAAATAGAACTAGGGTGATGAGAGATGGCCATCCAGGAATGGAGAAGTTAGGGTTTATGATTTTTTTTGCAACTAGAGCAAATAAGAACATAAAGCTAACAAGCGTGATAACTATACCGAGAGCACTGGAAAAATATAGGGGCCGATCAGTAAAAGATGTGAGGCCATTGATGGCAAATCTAAAATATTTTATTGGAGAAAATGTCGAAGTGCCCGCATATCTAGAATCTCTGTCGTATTCAATGCCAATTTGTTTAAAGCCTACCCAGGAAACCATTCCCCTGTAGTAGCGACTTTCCTCCCGCATATTTCTAAGCACATCCATGACTGCTTTATCGATCAGACGAAAATCTCCCGTATCTTTTGGGATCTTGGTTTCGCTAAGATTGCCAATCAGCCGGTAATAAAGCTTGGCTGCATACTTAAAGAATGTGTTTACTCCCTTTCTATTTGGGCGGACTCCATATACGACCTTATACCCAGCCAGCCACTTATCTATGAATGCAGTAATAAGCTCTGGGGGATCCTGTAGGTCGTCGTCAATAATGATCGCCAGATCACCTTTTGCTGCATCAATGCCGGCAGTAATAGCAATTTGATTCCCAAAATTTCGAGAAAAATGAATAATCTTTACTTGCTTATCAAGAAGTGCAAGCTCTTTTAGTTTGCTTAGAGTTTGGTCGGTACTGAAATCATTTACAAAAATAATTTCATGTGTGAACTCTGGCACTATCGAATTTAGAACTGCTTTAGTTCTTTTATAAAACTCATGGATACCATACTCCTCGTTATATGTAGGAACAATGATGGATAAAAGTTTAGAAGTTGTCATAGGGAGTTCATTTGCTAACTACCGCAAGAATAGAAACTCCAAAAGGTAGCTTGCAGAAACGTAGCAGGTACTTTTCAAAGCCAAAAATTGTCCTCAGAGAATGGTTTGCGAGGCTCCCTGGCATGTCAACGTCTGAGGTGCCATTCCGGCCAAGAATGTTATTAAGTTTTCTCACTACATAAACGATCGGGAATAGCAGAGTATTGAAATAGGAAATTTTTTCAATATGAAATCCTGCCTTAATTAGCTTTTGTTGAAGCTCGGTAAGGGTGTACCTTCTCTTGTGCTCATTCATTTCATCAAATTGAGACCACAGAAACATATAAGCCGGTACTGTGATGATGGCCTTCCCGGATGGGCTTAGTAAGCTTTTAATGGCTTCTAGTGATGCCACATCGTCATCAATGTGTTCAATCACATCAAGGGCGGTAACTAGTTCAAAGACATTTTTTGGATAAGGCACCTGATCTGGTAGAAAACCCTGATTTACTGGGCCAGAGAAGATTTCTTTGCTAAATTGAATGGCTTCACTAGACATGTCCATGCCACTAGTATGGCCAATTTCTTCTAGGGCATTGAGCATCAACCCGCTCCCGCAGCCTATATCTAAAATCATGCTATTGGGCTGGAGATTCAGGTGGCGTCGAATGCTATCTAGGATGATGTCCTTTTTGGTGACAAACCACCAGTGCTGCTTTTGAATATTAAAAAATATCCGATACATCTCAATATTCATTATTTACTCCTAAATAGGCTGCTAGAAGGTATAAATCTACCAGGCGTTTGAATTTCATAATAAAATTGTAACTATTAATAAATTATGTCTATCCAACCTTCAAATTTACCTTCCAATCGAATATTCGGGCTCTTATTTATAGGGGTTTTTGCAGTTTTAGGCTTTTATGGGCTATGGAAGGGCTGGAGTCCTGCAGTCATCCAGGCTTTTTTTGCGCTTTCCGCCCTTCTGGTGGGCATTACCCTATTTGCGCAGGTTCTTTTAACCCCCTTTAATAAAGCCTGGTATCAACTTGGCCTGTTGATGGGCAAAGTAGTGAGTCCACTTGTATTGGGAATTCTCTTTTTTATTGTTATTACCCCAGTGGCAATTGTCATGAGGTTAGCCGGTCGAGATGCGCTGAAATTGCGTAAACAAGATGTGGGTTCTCATTGGATCGATCGCAAGCCTCCCGGTCCAGAGCCTGAGTCATTTAAAGAACAATTTTAAGAAGGTCACTTATGTCATTTATTAAAGAGCTATGGAAATTTTTGCGTGTTCGCAAAAAGCTCTGGTTGTTACCCATCATCATTGTGATGGTTGTGCTGGGCGGTCTATTGATATTGGCTGCCAAGAGCGCGGTAGTGGCGCCATTTATTTACACCCTGTTCTAAGCGCATAGGCTCATGAAAATTCTGGGAATCTCAGCCTATTACCATGACTCGGCTGCTTGCTTAGTTGTTGATGGCGAAGTGATAGCCGCCGCTCAAGAAGAGCGGTTTACGCGTAAAAAGCATGACCAAGATTTTCCCAGCCATGCGATTGCGTATTGCTTAAGTGAAGTGGGCTGTCAACCGGAAGACATTGACTATGTGGTGTTCTATGACAAGCCCTTTTTAAAGTTTGAGCGCTTGCTTGAAACCTATTTGGCTTATGCCCCCATTGGTTTTCAGTCTTTTGCGACTTCTTTACCGGTATGGCTGAAAGACAAGCTCTTTCAAAAAACTATGATTGCCGATGCACTCAAGGCTATCTGGGGGAAAAATATTGATTGGACTGAGCGCTTATTATTTTCTGAGCACCACTTAAGTCACGCAGCGAGTGCATTTTTCCCGTCACCTTTTGAGGAAGCTGCTATTTTGACGATGGATGGTGTAGGAGAGTGGACTACAACATCGCTGGCAATTGGACGGGGTTCAGATTTGCAGGTGCACAAGGAAATTCATTTTCCGCATTCCTTGGGTTTACTGTATTCCGCTATTACCTACTATACCGGTTTTAAAGTGAATTCAGGTGAGTACAAGGTCATGGGCTTGGCGCCTTACGGTGAACCCAAGTATGCCCAGCTCATTAAAGACAACTTAATCGATATAAAAGAAGACGGTTCATTTGCACTGGATATGAGCTACTTTAACTATTGCACTGGTCTCACGATGACTAATGCTAAGTTTGACAAGTTGTTTGGCGGTCCACGACGCGCTGAAGAGTCGGCATTGACTCAGCGCGAAATGGACTTGGCGGCGTCTATTCAGGCTGTAACAGAAGAAGTGGTAATCAAATTAGCTCGTGGAATTCGGAAGTCAACTGGACTAACGAACTTGTGCCTTGCTGGTGGTGTAGCGCTGAACTGCGTCGCCAATGGTAAGCTTTTGCGTGAAAACATTTTTGACAATATTTGGATTCAACCTGCGGCTGGTGATGCGGGTGGTGCTGTTGGCGCTGCATTGGCCGCTTACTACATGATGTTGGGCTTGCCACGTAAAGTTGATCCAGCATTGCAAGATGGTATGAGGGGCTCTTACTTGGGTCCTGAGTTTGCTCAACCGGATATCGAGCAACGTTTAGCAGCAGCTGGTGCTAAGTTCACCAACCATTCTGATGAAGAAATCATAGCCTTAACTGCCCAGGCATTGGCAGATGGTAAAGCGGTAGGTTGGCATCAGGGTCGCATGGAGTTTGGTCCACGCTCATTAGGTGGTCGATCAATCTTGGCTGATGCACGTTCATCCTCTGCGCAGAAATTGCTTAATCTCAAAGTGAAGTATCGCGAATCCTTTAGGCCCTTCGCGCCAAGCGTATTACGTGAAGATGTAGCTGAGTGGTTTGATATCAACACTGACAGCCCTTATATGCTCTTGGTCGCCGATGTAAATGAGTCTAAGCGCTTAGCAATGACTGACGAGCAGAAAAAGCTCTTCGGCATTGACAAGCTCAATGTACCTCGTTCAGAGATACCGGCTGTTACGCATGTGGATTATTCTGCACGCGTGCAAACCATTCATAAGCAAACCAATCCAAAGTACCATGCGCTGGTAAGTAAGTTTAAAGAGCTTACAGGGTGTTCTGTGGTGGTCAATACTTCCTTTAACGTTCGAGGTGAGCCGATTGTCTGCACGCCTGAAGATGCCTTCCGTTGCCTTATGGGTACTGAGATTGAGTTCCTAGTTGTAGGTAACTCCATCATGCGCAAAGAGGACCAAGATCCAGCATTGAAGTTGGATTACAAAAACGCTTACGAGCTCGATTAGGTCTCATTTCTCATTTGAGCGAGAATGCCGAGATGGTTAAAAAAATCCTAATTCCAGTAGTCATTATTGCAGCAGCATGTTATTTACTGCAAAGCGCCTATGAGCACAGAAATGTCGGTACCTTTTTATGGGCAACTAGCTGCTTTTTGGTTTTGATGGCTATTTATCTGCGCCATTTTCGCGATACATTCATCATAGTTGTCTCCCTTACTATCACTTTGGCATTAGTGGAGATGGGTTTAGGGTATCTCCCTACTCTACTGGCTAAGCAGTCCGAGGGAGGTAAGAATGCTCGCTCAACCTATTTTGATAATAATCAACAGTACAACACTCCCGCCTATTGGCAGCTCACTCAGCTTGGGAGTCAGCCACGCCCTGGAAAGTTTAGAGCTAGAAAGTTAGCTTCAGATGGGGAATTAATTTATGACGTTAATTACTCGATTGGGCCAGATGGGTTTCGTATAACCCCCAAATATGAGAACGGGGGCGCCCCCAACAATAGAATTAATTTCTTAGGTGACTCCTTCACCTTTGGGGAGGGTGTGCAGGATGATGAGACGATGGCTTATTACACTAGCGATCTATTTAGGCATTCTGGACGAATGTTGGTGGTTAAAAACTATGGCATGAGTGGTGGAGGCATTCATCAGGCGCTTGCAATATTGCAAAGCAAATTGGATACAAGTGCAAAAACACAATTTATTCTGACTGCGCCATGGCATGCCAGTAGAGCAGCTTGTGCTGATTTCTTTACTCTAGGCTCACCAAAATATCTTTTGGTGAATTCTGGATACGTAGTACGAGATGGTTATTGCCGCTCTTTTTCATGGGTTGAGAACTCCCCCAAGGCGGTGCGTGGATTGATAACTTCTTCCAATATTTTTAAATTGATTCAAGATAGCTTATTTGTTGTATCGGATCAGGACAAGCAAATTGATCTCTATTTAGGCATCTTAAGAACCGCAGCCAAAGAAGCTAAATCAAGAGGTGAAAATTTGGTTATAGGATTTATTAAGGCCGATGAGAAATGGTTTGTTGGCAGCTACAACAATGAAAAAGTTTTTAAGCAAATCCAGGCGATGGGCATCAATGCGATCAATATGACCTTAGTTAATAGGAGCGAAGATCTACCTAGGGTTTACTATTTGCACGAGCTGGATAAACATCCAACTGCCGCTGCAAACTTAGAAAGAGCGAAGTTATTGACCGAAAAAATTAATTTGAATTTTTTACAAAAATAAAAATATTATGATCCAGGCAATTCTGCCTCGATGCGCATTCTGAGATGGAACTGCTTGGGCTAAAAAATCCATCATCTTTGACCGATTTATAGTTGCTATTCTGCCTTAGCAATCCATATGTTTTGTTATAGAAGTTCTTGCCCATTCCTCCAAAGGAACTTTGAAATATGACAATATCAAATTCATTTTGATGAATCTTTTGATATATAAAATTTGCCTCTTCCTTGGAAATTGAAATTTCGGGATCAAACCAAAGGGGAATATTTTTGGGTGGGTCAATATTGAGCTCTCCGTAAATTGGGGTAAGTTCGCTAATGTTCAGAATTAAGCTCGGATGCCCAGTCTTAGAGTGTATTTCATCAGCGAGCCTACGAACTTCACTTATAACTTCAAAGGTTTCCATTGGCGCCCAGATATCTTTCAAGACTTGCATATCAGACGGACTTGATATTAACGGCTTGGTTACGGAGAGCCGATTAAAGCTAAAGGGTTCTGGCATCTCTAAGATTGTTGTTTCGCCAAGGTTAATCAGGCTTACAGCCGGCCTGTATAGGGAAGACAAGGCGAATGTGGACATAAGAGCAAGAAGATAAATCCCCCGCCCTTTAATTCGCCTTGCAAAGCAGTCTATTGAGATATAAAGAAATAACGTGAAATAAAAAGTGGTAAAAAATAATGCTTTCGTTTGAATGTTCGCGAAAGATGAGCCAAAAATGACCGCTGCGTAGAGCAGCACTCTTTCTTTAGAAATGAGAAATCGACCAAAACATAATATACCAAGTAAGAGCAATGGTACTCCACTTAAGAAGTCATTAATTCCATTTCCTCTCTGCAATGCCAGATCGAACGAATTCATAATCCATGCATTGAAGTTAGAGGCGCCAATGAGGAGGTAGAAGATTAGAAGTACCAATGCCGCACCAGTGATGCTCTTGAGGAGGTTAGTAGACCTCTTGGACAGTAAATATTCATTCTTTTGACTAAAGAGTGCAATGAAGCCAACCGAAATTATGCTTAAAACGCCCGTATCTTGTTTGGTCAAAAAGGCCAGGCCAGATAAAACTCCGGCCCAAAAAAAAGCATAATGATTTTGGGCTAACGTTGCAGCCAATGTAAGAAAGAAAAATAGAGTTGCAGTGGAGTTGTACCAGGGGTGCGATAAAAAGATGAGGTAAAAAAGTGTGAATAAAAGTAGTGAGATACTTATCTGAATAGGTCTGCATCCTAATTTTCTTAAAATATAGAAGGCTGTCAGTAGGAAGACGGAGTTTTGTGCCAGTTGTGCTATTTCAAAGCTATGCCAGCTTGGTCCCAGGGCCAAAAAAAACATAGATGGGATTAAAAATGATATTGGCCCAATTGGTGAGCTGAAATCATTGAAGGGTATTTGGCCTCGATAGATTCTGTAGGCGCCCTCCCAAGTAATGCCATAGTCTTTAAAAAAGAGAAAATGTCTAAACGGTTCTAAGGTCCAAATTGCAACAAGGCAAATGATTCCCGTTATGACTGGAAGATATTTTTTGATCTTATTCAAGTTGTCAACATAGCTACTCAATATGAGTAGTTTAATTATTTTATGCGCTGGAACCACTTCGATGGGCTTAGCAGTCTCAGAATTTTTTCAAGGCGCTGATGACTAAGTTCCGCCTTTCTACTGAGTTCATCAATCTGGCGTTGGTAGCGATTTGCTAGCGCTTCTAAAGTGAGACCATATTCTTTGCTAAAGGCAGTATCAAAAGCTTGCATCAGTTTTGGTTCTGCCGCTTTCTGGGCAATCACGGCATAGTCAGGGCTCACGCCAGAAAGAACGGCAAAAAGGCTGGTTGGACCATGCTTTTCACGTAATGGGATAGATTCTTGTACGCCTAGAACTTTAGCTCTGGCAAATCCAAAGTACCCAGCCAGAAAGCTCAAGAGTGATGAGGGCAGTGGGCGCTGATGGGTCGGATCTAAATAAAAACTGGAAGTGCCAACTACCAAGTTCTCGGTATTGGGTGCCTCCAAAATTAACAAACCAGCAGGTTTGAGGACGCGCAAAGCCTCTTTGATCAGAGTTTGTAAATCGTCTAAAGATAAATGCTCTGCAATATGAAAGCCTGAAACAATACTTAGGCTGTCATTGGGTAGGGACTGAAGGTGGGCGATTGCATCACCCGTCTGCACATTCAGGCCGCGGCTTCTGCACGCAGAAAGCATGCCATCATCTTGATCAATTCCGCTGGCTGTAAATTGATTATCTTTAAGTAGTTCTAGCCATTCACCGCGACCACACCCTAAATCCAGGGCTACAGGGTTCTGAAGGACTTCTTGAACCTGCTTGATGAATGGTAGGTAAACCTCTAAACGAGACTTGATGAGCTCACGTGAGCCGCGATGCTGATCTTCAAATGCTTTGTAGAAGTTATTCTGATTTGAGCTCATGTTGGTTGCTTAATTTACTTAATCTCTACAGTAGGGGGAAGCCATGCCACCCCTTCAAAATGTTCTTTGCTATTAATGACTGTAAATACCAGTGCATGGTCTCGCCACTCATAGTTGCTTGCAATGTGATTGTCAGATGCATGCAGGGATAGTGCAAGTGAATAGGTTCCCGGACCAAAGTTGGCGGTAAATTGAAAATTAAATTCAATTTCAGTGCCAGCTTTGAGATCTTTAAGGGTTTTATTCAAATGGAAGGTATTGGTGCCGTATACCGGCAATCCCAAACGATCCTTAAACATATAGCCCAGAACTAGCTCATCAATAGGTTGATTGCAGCGCACCTTAGTTGATAGGGTAATTTCTTGGGCAACTTGGACGACTTCAATACGTTTACCTTCAGAATTCAGCAGCGCCACATCCAAGATGGTTGCTTCGCCACTTCCGGAAGTTGTTTTCACTTTTCCGGATTGGGTCACTTCTTGTCGAACGTTTTGGTTTTCGCGATCAGCAAGCAAGGCGTTGTAATAGTCCATCACCATTTCAGGTTGACCTTCGATGGCTACCTTACCTTGATTGAGCAAGATAGCGCGATCACAAATCGATTGGATTGCCATCTTGTCATGAGACACGATTAACAAGGTGGTGCCAAGCTTGCGGAATTCTCGAATACGATCAAAGCACTTGTGGGTAAAGTAGGTATCGCCCACCGATAGAGCCTCATCAACGATTAATACATCGGGGCGTTCAGCGGTCGCTACGCTAAAGGCCAAACGCATTTGCATGCCGCTGGAATAAAAGCGTACTGGTTGATCGATGTATTCACCAATTTCGGCAAACTCTTCGATGGCCGGCATCATGGCAGTAATTTGATCAACGCTGTAACCGAGCAACTGTCCAGCCATATAGGCGTTCTGCCTACCAGTGAAGTCTGGATGAAAGCCGATACCAAGTTCAAGTAGGGCAGCCACTTTGCCAGTCATTTCTACTGAACCAGTAGTTGGCTGAGAGGTGCCTGAAATCATTTTCAGTAGAGTGCTCTTACCGGCGCCATTAACGCCAATAATGCCTACGGCTTCACCGGGATTGACGGTGAAATTCAACTCTTGCAAAACCCAATTGAGGCTATGACGGTCTTTACTAAACGGAATAATCCATTCTGCTAAGCGAGACCACTTAGAGGGGTAGCGCTTATAGGCTTTGCCGAGGTTTTGAACAATGATCTGTGACATTAGAGAAGGTCCACCATTTCCCCGGAACGCTTTCTGAATAAGCGAAAGCCGTTGATATTCAGCAATACTGCCAAGACACAAATCAACCAGAGGCTAGACCAATCGGGCATCTGGTGGTTGATGAAAATACCTTGAAAAGCTACTAATAAATTAGTCAGTGGGTTAAAGGCTACCAAAAAGCGGATTTTCTCCGGCAGTACATTGACTGAATACACAATCGGTGTGAGCCAAAACCAAAACTGTAAGGCAACGCTATAAAAATAGCCAATATCCCTAAAAAAGACATTGAGCACACCTAGCGTCATACCGAGGCCAATAGCAAAGGTGATCAGAATCGCCAGCAGGGGAATCACCGCAAAGAAACAATAGCCAGGAAAGTTATCGGTCACCAATAGAAAAATGGTAAACAATGAAAAAATAATCAGGAAGTTCAGGCCTGCATTAAAAATCACAATGACCGGCAAACATAGGCGCGGAAAGTTGAGTTTTTTCAGAAGATTGGCGTTCTCCAGAAAAACAACTTGGGCGCGTGAGGTGAGCTCAGCAAACAGCGTCCAAACAATCACGCCAATACATAAATAGATGCTGTAAGAGTAAATTCCAGAACTACCTTCTCCAGCAGCACTGGGCAAGCGAGCGCCCATCACCTTAGAGAACACCAGTGTGTAAACCAAAATTAATGCAAGAGGGTTAATGATGGGCCAAGCAAAGCCCAATAAAGAGTTTTTGTACTTCGTCTGAAATTCTCGCTTAGTGCTACCTAAGATAAAAGCGCGATATTGCCAAAGAGAGGCAATGGAAGCTAGTAAGCCGGGCGATCGACCGTTAGAGAGGGATTTGTTATTTGACATTAGCCCTAGTTTAATAAGGTTTTCAGGACAGACTGGGCACTTTCTTTCCAGGTCAGCCAAGGCATTGCATTGGATTGAGGATGCCGGCCCTTGGCGTACAAATCAAGCCAAGCTTCAATTGCCTGGGTCATTTCCTCTGGCTTTGCTGCCTTGTAATAGAAAGCGTGCTCTCCAGCTACTTCCCTAAAGACCGGAATATCCCTAGCAATAATGGGCACATGTCTTCTGGCAGCCTCGATTAAAGGCAGTCCAAAGCCTTCACCATCGGAAGCGGCGATTAAGCAGGTGCTTGCTGAATAGATTTGATCTAGGTATTCATCGCTAATGCTATCTAGCCAGAAAAGCCGTTTATTCAGCTCAGTATGATTTTCAATATGACTGACCAATTCATCAACCATCCAGCCTTTTTTGCCGATGATGACCAAATTCACTTGAGCGCCTTTAGCCCATAACTTTTCAAAGGCGGGCAATGTTTGGCCATAACCTTTGCGAGGTTCCAGCGTGCCAATCATGACAAAGCTGGGTAGAGCACTGATTTTTGCAATCACCTCTTGGGAGTTGCTAGGTAAGCCAGTGGTGGGAACAGAGTTTTCAATATCCGCACCCAGGTGGAACCAGGCAACATCAAACTGCTTTGGTAAATCGGGAATATTGGTTTTAGCCCAATCGCGATAATCATCAGCTACTGCTTTAGAGATGCAAATAATTCCATCAAATTTACTGATCTCTAGTAGCCATTGACGGTGATTCAATTCAGCTGCGCTCGGGAATGCATTTGGGAAACGAATTGGCAAAAGGTCATACACCACGAAGTACACCTTAGTGCCGCTTAATTTAATGGCAGAGAGGTACTGCTTCTGTGCTTGAACGATATCAGCCTGCAAGTCGATGCCTAAGAAAATATCTCCCGGCTGAGTTTCAATCACAGGATCTTCTTGATTGCTGGTATTGCTCTCACCCATGCTCCGCTTATCTTCAGCGCTTGCAAAGAATTTCTTTTTAAAGCGATTAGCATAACGGTAACCCAAACTGAGTTGATTAGCGTAGATGGGATGAACATCGTAACCGGCAGGGGGGTTGAGGAGCATCTCTGTTAATAGTGAGCGCACGACTCGTTGGATGCCTGTTTTGGCATCACGTTTCACCAATTCAGAAATATCAATAAAAATTTGCTTCTTGCGCGGCTCTGCTGGGAAGTTCTGTGCAAGACAGGCTGAAAATTGCAGTAGATCGGTATCTTTATATTGTTTGCCATCAAATGCAAGTTGGCTCAGGTCGTTAATTAAGCGCTGAAGAATGGCATCAGGCTCTTGTTTTCTGGGGTGAATGCCATTTGCTTTCCGTTTGGCCAATAAGGTCTCAAATCCGGTAATGGCTTTTTGGGCACTCACATCCCAAGAAAACAATGGCGCCTGAATCTTCGCATGCGCCTTCATGCGCTCAATTAATTCTGGCTTAGATAAAAACTCAAGTAACTTAGCGCTAATAGATTGCGTTGAAAGTGGATCAAACAAGGCCTCTTCTAGATTCACTACTTCAGGCAAGCTGGAGGTGTTTGAAGAAATCACAGCGGCACCACATTTCATGGCCTCAAGGGCGGGTAAGCCAAATCCTTCGTGCCAAGACGGGAATACAAACAATTTGCAGCTGTAATACAGCGTTTGTAGTTCATCGTCGCTGATGTACTCAGTAAAAATCACCTCATCAGGCGCCATCCCTGAGGCCTTAATCCCTTTAAGAAGGCTCAGATGCTCTGCGCGATCAATGCGTCCAGCCAAAACTAATTGATGTTGCGAACGCAGTGCTGCTGGAATTTGGGCATAAGCCTCAAGCAGGCGCGTGAGATTCTTACGAGGATCGGCGCCGCCAGTATAGAGAACAAAGGGGCGGGTAATGCCAAACTTTTCATTGAGCGCTACAGGATCAGTAGCCGGTGCGGCGTCACTAAAAAATGGCTCAGCAGCAGAAGAAATATTAATAATTTGTTCAGAGGAAAAATCTAAGTGCTCCAACCCTTCTGATCTGGAGAACTCAGAAATGCTCAGTAGTAGTGCTGCCCGTTTGAGGTACTCCAGCTTACGCATATAGTAAGTAGCGTAAAAGCGATCAACTTCTAAATATTCTTTAGGATTTAAAAAAGGAATCAGATCGTAAAAAGAAATACTCACCGGAGTGTCATGATCAAATCTACTAACGCTCGTAACGGTGTTGTCGCCAAAGCCTTCAAATAGGCTGCTGATATGCACAATATCAGGCTGTAGGCTAGCAATAAAGGCTTCTCGTACTAGCTCTGCGCCTTCTCGACGTAAGTCAGTTCCTGCTTGGCACTCCATGACTGGACCCGGCGCATACCAGATGCGGATATTTTCTGGAGGCAATAAGTCGGCAAACTGACTTTTGATAAATTGTGTTGCATCGGGGAATAAGCCATTTAAAACTAGGATGACTTCATGTTCGCCGCGATTACGAATGATGGCTTGTGCCAAAGAGGTGGAGTAGCGACCAATTCCTCTAAAGCGGCTATTACTTTGCGCCCCCTGTAAGTCGATAACAATCCGCATCAAGCAGCCTTTGATTTAGATGGGGATGCAGAAGATGATTTAAGTTGGCCATAAATCAATTGCGCACGTTTTGAAAGTTGTTCTTCGGAAATATCCAAAACAACTACCGGTCCGACCATGAGTGGTGAAAACTGATTGGTAGATGCCTGTTGTAAGCGACTGGCATAAAACTTTTTCAAAAAGTTATACATGCCATATTTGCAGATGAAGAAATACACCTGACGTCGCAAAGCGGGATTTTTGTCTAAAAAAGCCAAACCCTGTTTTAGCGAGCTGAGGATATGGCGTTTTAGGGCTTTTTTCATGGGTTGGGGCAAATTCTAGCTTCAGGATTTGCTAGAAATACTTTTTGTAATAGATCTGATAACAATTGGTCAGTAAGGACCTAATTATATGGGGTTTATGGGCTCAATTGATGTAAAAGCCGGACCCCAAAATGGGGGTGAACACCACCCCAAAAGCTCGGGGAATACTCAAAAATAGCTGCTTACTGACCTTTTCTCTGCCTGTGACCCATGACTTAGGGGACCAAGCTCAAAAAGAGGTACTCAAAGAAGATAAAGAGGTGGAGAACACCCTGCAGCAGAGTGGTTCTGCCAATGGCAAGCGTAAGGCCTCCAATGAACAGTGACAGGTACAGAAGCACAATATTGAGTGAGCTAATCCCAAGACTCAAGTCCAGATGAAAGAAGATTGCAATAGCAGCTACCGTGGGGATAGTTAAACCAATACTGGCAAGCGCTGAGCCAAGTGCTAAATTCAAACTGCTTTGTAAGCGATTGGCACGGGCTGCGCGCACGGCGGCAAAGCCTTCGGGCAAAAGAACCAAAAGAGCAATTGCAATACCCACAATCGTTTTAGGCGCACCCATGGCTTTAACCCCAGCTTCAATGGCGGGACTTAAGGCTTCAGCAAGACCAACTACGGCAACCAGTGAAACTAGTAAGAGTGCGCAGCTAATAAGGGTTTTAAGGTTGCTGGGTTTATCAGCATGGGCATCGCTATTGGTTTTGTCGGCCTCAGATTGGGGTAGGTAGTAATCGCGATGAGTCACTGTTTGAAAGAATAAGAAGGCAATATAGAGCGCGAAAGAGGCAATACCCGCAAAGGCGAGTTGGCTTTTAGTGAAGTCGGGTCCTGGGGTGCTGACAGTCACGATCGGCATGACCAGAATAAAAGTAGCCAAGGCAGCAAGTACACCTAGCGCAGAGTTCGTGCCTTCATTGCGGAAAGCCATCTCATGGTGTTTGAGGCCGCCAATAAAGATGCACATACCAATGACCCCATTAATCACAATCATGACGGTTGCAAAAACAGCATCTCTGGCAATGAACTCAGAACCCTCATGGCCTGTGAGCATCATGGAGATAATGAGCGAGACTTCAATAATGGTGACACTAATGGAGAGTACTAAAGTGCCAAAGGGTTCCCCAGTCTTATGAGCTACCACCTCTGCATGATGGACGGCAGAAAGGACCGCCCCGATTAAAGTGACGCTCATGAAAATGATGAACCAAGTTTGACTTAATAGATTTGCCATATCGTGATTATCTGCCGCTCATTAATGGATGAATAAGAGTAAGCTTATAGCAGTTTAGGAAAAATACAAAAGCAAAGACACAGTCTATGAAAGCAATGATTCTTTTCGGCCACGGCGCCCGCGATAGTCGGTGGCGCGAGCCTTTTGATCGACTCGCCACTATGTGGCGTGCTCAGCATCCAAACATAGCAGTGGAATTGGCCTTTTTAGAAATGATGCAGCCCTCTTTAGAGGAGGCTGTTGGGGCGTTGGCCCAAAAGGGTATCCAAGAAATTGTGATCGTTCCGGTGTTCTTTGGTCAAGGTGGTCACCTCAGAAATGATTTCCCGGTGTTATTGCAAGACTGTCAGAAGCGCTATCCAGCGCTGAAATTAAGCGCGACGTCTGCTGTAGGGGAGAGTCCTGCTGTCTTGCAGGCCATCATTGATTTCGGAGTCGCTGCTCTGTAGTTCCGGAAGGCTTGCTTGAAATGTTTTTGGTTCGAGCGCTTGGCCAATCACAATGAGCGCAGGTGAGCTACTGTCAAACCAAGTATCGGCTTTGCCTGCTGCTAATTCCGCTAGCGTGCCAATCCACTGACGTTCACGTGAGGTGCTTACTGCTTCCAAAATTTGTACTGGAGTATTGGCGCCATGATGAGCGTTGTGCTCAATCAATTGCAAAGCAATTCTTGAGGCATCTTTGCGGCCCATGTAATAAACCAAGGTATCGGCGTGAGGATTGGACATGGGTTGACCGGTAACTAGATTCTCGGAGCCCTGTGCAAGGGTAATAAAGGCCACACTCCGCGAGACGCCTCGCAGAGTCAAGGATTGCTGAATGCTTGCTGCGCCCGCTAGAGCAGCGGTAATTCCCGGAACAACTTCGACGGTGATACCTGCTAACTTCAGTGCTTGCAATTCTTCATCGGCACGTCCGAACAGCATAGGATCACCGCCCTTAAGGCGCACAACAGTGTGGTATTTCTGAGCGGCATCGACTAAACGCTTATTAATGAACTCTTGAGCCGAAGAAAGCTTGCCGCAACGTTTACCCACTGGAACCAATATAGCGGTAGGACAAAGAGCGAGCATCTCTGGCTCAACCAGGGCATCATGAAACACAATATCGGCCCGTGCGAGCAGCTTGGCGCCACGCACGGTAATCAGGTCAGCAGCGCCAGGACCCGCGCCGACTAAATACACCTTCCCTGTCTTAGGGTTTGTGGAAATTAGTGGCGCTGTCATGATCTATATTGATATCTCGGTTGGGGGCGGTCACTTAAAGACTCAATGAAGCCCGTTTATCACGCCAACTGTTTTGAGTGGTGACGCTAAATAAGTCAAATTGCTTCAAAGCCACATCCGTATTTTGATCAGGGCGCAGTGCGAAGCTATCAAAGCCAACGCGCGCACCTTGTAAGAGCTGATCAATCAATACATCCCCAATGGCACGGATTTCACCAGTCCACTGAAAGCGATCACGTAACAGGGCGGCAGTACTAAAGCTTCGACCATCTCTAAAGATGGGGAAGTGGGCGGCCACTAAAGACCAGATTACTTTTCCTTGCTCAATGATTTCTGCATGCTTCAAAATATCCTCGTCCGCAGCAAACCAAACGCCGATTTGACCATTGCTAGCAAGTTTTGCTACATCCGCTTCTTTATGGTGAGTGATCCACCAGCTAAATGGCACGAGCACATTCTTTTTGCCATGCGCTAAATCAGGCAGGCCACCTTCATCTTGGCTGCCGCTCCAAATCAGCCACTCATTGGGAGTTAAGCTGGGTTTTTGTCCCCTAGGAAAGTGCAGGATATGCTCATGAGCAGCAATCGTGTTTGGACTGACATTCACTTGACTCATGATGTCTCCTTCCCTTTCTTCTTGGCATTTTTGTAGGCCGCCTCCTTAAATGGAGTTACTCCAATGCGACGATAAGTCTCAATAAAGGTTTCTTCGCCATTGCGCTCTCCCACATAAGTGTTGATGACATTGGTAATGACATCGGGGATTTCATCAGCGTAGAAAGAGGGCCCAATCACCTTGCCAATAGCAGCATGATTACCTTGCTCGCCACCCAAAGTGATTTGATACCACTCTTCACCATCTTTATCGACGCCTAGAACGCCGATATTGCCAACGTGGTGGTGACCACAGGAGTTAATGCAGCCAGAGATATTCAGGCTGATGTCGCCTAGATCAAATAAGTAATCCAAATCATCAAAGCGTTCTTGAATCGCTTTGGCAATGGGTAATGACTTGGCATTGGCTAGGGAGCAGAAATCACCACCAGGGCAAGCAATGATGTCGGTCAGCAAGCCAACGTTAGGTAAAGCAACTTTCTGCCTCTTAGCTTCTTGCCAGAGCTCAAGTAATTTAGTTTGTTCAACATCGGCTAACACTAAGTTTTGCTCGTGAGTGGCACGCAACTCACCAAAACTATATTGATCAGATAAATCAGCGATCGCCAGCATTTGTGCGGTAGTAGCATCGCCAGGGGCAACTGTGCCATGCGGTTTAAGTGACAGAATGACGCTGGCATAACCCGGAACTTGGTGTGGTTTGACATTGCGTTCTAACCAACGTGCAAATGCAGCTTGCTCAGTTTCAGGAGCGGCATGAATAATCTGTTCATTACTTAATGCAGGTAATGATGTATAGGCAGGCTTAGTAAAATGCTTGGCAACACGATCCCACTCGGCTTGAGTAAAGTTATCGTCGCTACCCTTGATGTAAGCCCACTCGCCTTCAACTTGACGGGCGAACTCTTCTGGGCCTAAAGCTTTCACCAAAATCTTGATACGCGCCTTGTAGAGATTATCGCGGCGACCAAAGCGGTTGTAAACACGCAGGAGTGCAGTCAGGTAGCTTGGTAGCACATTCCATGGGAGCCCTTGTTTAATGAGGGAGCCAAGTATTGGGGTGCGACCCATGCCGCCGCCTGCATAGATATCAGCCGTTAATTGGCCAGCGGCATCTTTTTTGAGTTCAATACCAACGTCATGACAAAGCATCACCGTGCGATCTTCTTTAGCACCATTGACTGCAAACTTAAACTTGCGTGGCAAGTGGGCAAACTCTGGATGCAGCGTTGACCACTGACGTAATAGCTCGCAAATCGGGCGAGTATCTACGTATTCATCGGCGGCAACACCAGCAAAGGCATCACTTGTAATGTTACGAATACAGTTGCCTGATGTTTGAATCGCATGCATCTCTACTTTGGCAAGTTCAGCCAAAATATCGGGAGTGTCTTCTAGTGTTACCCAGTTGTACTGAATGTTCTGACGTGTTGTGAAGTGGCCATAACCACGGTCATACTTTTCAGAGATGAGCGCCAGGGTGCGTAATTGTTTGGCGCTAAATAGACCATAAGGAATAGCAACGCGCAGCATGTAAGCATGTCGTTGGTGATACAAGCCGTTTTGTAGTCGCAAAGGACGGAATTCTTCTTCGGCAAGAGTGCCGTCTAAGCGTCGAGCAACTTGGTCACGGAATTGGGCAACCCGTTGATCTACAAGGGTTTGGTCAATAGAGTCGTATTTATACATAGCCTTGGATTGTCATGGATTTTTGATATTCCTTCAAATACTCAAAAATCCATCCTATATATCTAAAACAATATAAAAGAGCTTAATTTCCTCGTTTACTGAAAAGTCTGCTTCAATAGACTTAGAGGGATAAAAAGCCCCAGGTAAGTACTAAATAAATAAAAGCGGAGACACAAGATGAAGAAATTACAGGCAATTAGCCTGATAGCTGGTTTATTGACCAGCGCAACGCTGTTTGCAGCGGATACCTCAAAAGCACCATTGCCTTTGAGCGCAACCCCAGGACAGGGATTTAGCCAAGAAGGTCTTAAGCGAATCGATGCGTTTTTTGCCGATCAAATTGCCGCCAATAATATGGCTGGCGCTGTTCTAGCAGTTTCTAAAAATGGCAAGCTCACGATCTTTAGGCCTTATGGATATTTGGATAAGGCAAACAATAAGCCTATGACTACAGATGCCATTTTCAATTTGGCATCGATGACCAAAGTGATGTCCTCGGTGAGCGCCTTAACTTTTTATGAGGAAGGCAAACTTCCTTTGAATGCACCCATCTCAAATTGGTTGCCACAGTTTAAGGATATGAAAGTCGGCCAAGTCGATACTGATGGAAGGCTCAATCTCGTGCCAGCAAAAAATCCGATCACTGTGCAAGACCTCATGCGTCACACCAACGGCCTTACTTATGGCGGACGCGGCGCTACTCCAGTGCACAAGATGTATCCCGCTGGTTCTGCACCAGCAGCAGTGCAATACACGGCTGCAGAATTTATCGATAAGTTAGCAAGCAACCCATTGTTATATGAGCCTGGTACTGCTTGGGATTATGGTTTTGGTTTAGATGTGCTGGGCATTATTGAAGAAAAAATTGCCAGCAAATCATTAGGCGCAATCATGCAAGAGCGTATTTGGAATCAGGTTGGTATGCCCAACACGACATTTCATCTTGCTGAAAAAGATCGCTCTCGTTTAGCGCAACCACTTCCACTAGATCCGTTGACTGGCAACCCGCAGAAGGTGGATATTCTTACGCAGAAAGTCAAGTTTGATTGTGGTGGTTCTTGCGCCTATTCCACAGCAGGCGACTACATTCGCTTTGGTCAAATGCTGCTGAATGGCGGCAGCTTAGAAGGTAAGCGCGTGCTTGGTCCACAGACTGTTGCGTTCATGACGGCTAATCACCTAAATAAAGATATTAAAAATAATGTGGGCGTTACTGAGCCTGGGCGCGTAGGTTATGGATTTGGTCTGGGTGTAGCTGTACGTATCGAACGTGGCTTATCTGCTATCAACGGTAATGTTGGTGACTTCACTTGGAATGGCGCCAATGGAACCATCTTCTGGGTTGATCCCAAAGAGCAGATGGTGGTAGTGATGATGGGCGTTGCACCAGGAGAAATCCGTAAGGTGCATCGCGAGCAACTCAATGCAGTGATTTATGGAGCGCTAGAGAAATAATTCAGTCTTCCGCTTAAATATAAAAAGCCCCAATTGCTGGGGCTTTTTATATATTGAATACGGTAATGAAGAGTATTTATAGCCCGTATTCACGGTAGTGTCTATACAGATTGGCGATCGATGCAAAACCAAGCACCACAATCAGAACAGCTAATAAGTATTCAGTTGTGAGATAGGTAAAGATACCCAGGTGAATCAAGATAGCTGCACCTATAAAGGCGGCAATCGATCCAAATGCCACCAGTCTGAAATTGGGAATAAAGGCACCCAAGGTGATGGCCACAAACACCAAATAGAGCTCCGATACCAACTGATCAGCGCTTAGGAAAATAGTATTAGTAAGTTCAGGGTTGATCAATTTCCCCAAAACAGCCATGAGCAGGATAGAAGCTAGAATCGCAAAATTCAGTTGTGCTTTCACTAGGACTTCTTTCAATTGGACGCCCATTGTTAAGAGGCGCTACCGTTAAATACCAGGCTCATACCAATCCACAAAATAACAAAGGCAACCAAAACAGTGGATCCAATTTTCTTTAAGAAATACTCTAAGGTGTCCATATACGCTTCATCGTTTCTACCAAAGTAATGATCAAAGCGCTTCCAAAAGAGACGCCCGACAACTAGAGGGAGAAGTATGGCAACGATGCCTAAGATAACAGTGAGGGTATTGTTCATATTGGTTTGTAATCTTTCTGGCTAATTGCAACAGTCGCGACCCGTATTTTTAAGGGTTGAGACCGTCAGGCTGATTGAAAGCCGGGAAGTCATACAGGATACAGGGGTTATTGACCAGTATTGTATTTCTGAGATGGGTGTCCTGCACCCAATCGCCCAGGAGGTCACAAAGGTCTGCATCGTGCGGCATTTGCTTTTTCACCATGACATGGGGCCAATCACTTCCCCAGATGAGGCGGCTGGGATTTGCTTTTATCACAGCATCCGAGAAGGGGCGCATCTCAACATAGGGGAGATCGCCATCACAGATGCGATAGGGTCCCGTCATCTTGACCCATGCGCGTTCGTTTTTCATTAAATCAAGAAGCCCCAGAAACCCCTGATCAGTAGCGCCCTGTTTTGCATGGACATAGCCAAAGTGACCGAAGACTAAATCCACCGGAAAATCTTCGAAAGTCTTAGCAAGATTGGGGTGCTCATTAACATGCATCAATAACTCTAAGTGCCAACCAAATGGCTCAATACGTTTTCCCAGATTTCGTAATTGCTCAATAGGGAGGCCGGCAGATTTATCGGCGATATCGACAATATTGCAACGTAGTCCTCTGACCCCAGTCGCATGCAAGTCAGCAAGTTCTTGATCACTCACTTCAGTGGGGTCGCTAGAGATAACCGCAACACCTCTCAATTGTTGGGAGTTTGATTTCAGTGCTGCAAGTAGTGCGCGGTTATCTGTGCCATACACACTAGGCTGTACTAAAACTGCACGATCCACCCCGATCATTTGTAATAGTGCTTGATAACGCTCCAGGGTTGCATCCGGCGGTGTATAGATACGTTCATGTGCATAAGGATATTGATCGGCAGGCCCACATACATGGGCATGACAATCAACAGCTCCTGCCGGGAATTGAGCGAGGGGTGAACGTACTGCAGTGCTCGGAGCCTGGCACAGAGGCGCAGAATTACTGAGGTTCAATGGCGGCTTCTTTAGCAATCTTTTGATACTTGCTCATCTCTTCGCGAACAAACTTGGTAAATTCAGCAGGACTCATTGGGCTTGCTTTAATGCCTTTAGTCTCATAGGCAGCTTTTACTTCAGGATCTTGCATTGCCTGATTAATGTCACGATTGATCTTTTTCACAATCGCTGGCGGGGTAGCTGCAGGTGCCCATACTCCAAACCACAAGCCAATTTCAAAATTGGCATAGCCTTGTTCGGCCACGCTGGGGATGTCTGGAACAGCAGGATTGCGAGTTTTGCTAGTGACTCCCAAGGCGCGCAGTTTGCCACCTTTAAGTTGGCCAATAGCGGTATCTAAGGGAGCCATGTAAAAAGCGGTACGTCCGGACATCGTATCCTGAATGGCTTCTGGCGATCCCTTGTAGGGGACGTGAATCAGTTTGATGCCCATCATTTGATTGAAATATTCTGCTGCTAGATGTGTTGAGCTACCAACGCCAGCAGAGGCAAAAGTAATTTCATCTGGTTTAGATTTAGCGGCAAGCACTAGATCGCGAATGGATTGATAGGGGCCATCTGCTGCGGTAATCATGACATAGGGTGTTTGTCCCAAAATAGCGACATCAACCAAACTCTTAAGCGGGTCGTATGGAAGCTTCTTATAAATCGCAGGATTGGCTGCATACGAAGCCGATTGCGCCAGTAAAGTATATCCATCAGGATCAGCGTTCACAACCACTCCAGTGCCAATCAGGCCGCCAGCACCAGGACGATTTTCAATAATAACTGGTTGTTTCCATGTTTCAGTAAGGCTTTTTGCTACAACACGACCCGCAATGTCTGCTCCAGACCCTGTAGTCAAGGGGACTATTATTTTCACGGTACGGTTAGGGTAGCTTTGTGCGTAAGTAAAGCTAGCCCCAAAAGCAAGGCAAATCACGAGGATAAGACCAGTGGCCTTATGAGTGCCGCGCAAGCGCTTGAATGCTGTAAACATCTTGTCTCCTTAGTATTTTTATAGTTTCGTTGGATAATCTAACATGGTCTGATAAATAGATAAATAGAACTTGAGATAGGGTGGAGATAAATGGCTCAAATGCAGGATCAGAAAATTATTCAGGTAAACGGTGTCGATATTGCCTATCGTTTTGATGGCCCAAAAGAGGGCACTGTTTTATTGGTAGCAAATAGCTTGATGGCCAATGGCAGTATGTGGGATGGCAACCTACCTGCGTTAGCGGATCGCTATCGGGTATTGCGCTATGACAAAAGAGGACATGGTGGCTCCGGATTGAGTGCTGGTCCTTACACTATTGGTCAATTAGCCGATGATGCAGTTGGACTATTGGATGCTCTTGGTATTCAGAAAGCGCACTTTATGGGCTTATCCATTGGCGGCATGATTGGTCAGCAATTAGGGGCTCGTTACCCTGATCGAATCCTGTCATTGTCATTATGTAATACCGCTTCAGAAATGCCGCCACGGAGTTTGTGGGAGGAGCGTTTTGAAATCGCTCGCTCACAGGGCATTGCCGGATTGGTCGATGGCACGATTCAGCGTTGGTTTACTGCGCCCTTTATTGAGCGTGCTCCTCAAGAAATAGAAAAAGTTCGTCAAATGATCTTAAGTACCAATGTCGATGGCTATATAGGTTGCGGGAGTGCAGTGCGTGATATGGCGCAAAGTACCCTGTTGTTGAAGATTAAAGCCCCCACATTGGTGCTGTCCGGACGCTATGATCCGGCTTGTACAGTTGATCAAGGTACTGTTTTACATCGCTTAATAGACCATTCCAACATGGTGATATTGGAGGATGCAGCTCACTTATCCAATATTGAGCAGCCAGAAGCCTTCAATAAGACAGTACGTCAATTTATTGATTCAGTTGACAATGCTTTGTAACTTATATTCATGGTTTAGATTTACTAACAGGATTTATTAAAAAAGAAAGTGCCCTTATGACCGAACTATCAAATGTTCAGATTCAAGAACTTCGCACGAAAGTATTGGGTGCCGCTGCTAAGATTCCTGGCGCTTTAATTGGCCTCGGGATTTTATTTATCGTGCTTGGCATGATTGGCATTGCAGGTCAAACCTTATTTTCTTTTATTTCAATTAACGTCCTGGGGATCTTCCTCTTCGCCGGTGGAGTCTTGCAAGGCGCTCATGCTTTGAAATCACATGGCTGGAAAAGTGTTGGGGTGCAACTCGTATTGGCTGCCCTTTACATTGGAGCAGCAATCTTTACCTGGGCTTTTCCTATTCCCGCGCTTGAGGCGATTACCTTATGGCTTGCTGCAATCTTTTTCGTGACCGGGATATTGCGCTTAATCTCAGCATTTCAGCATCGCCTCTTTCGCGAATGGTTCTGGTTGGTTCTGTCTTCGGCAATCTCTATCTTGATGGGTGTTCTGATCATGAATGGCTATCCACAATCTAGTCTTTGGCTGCCAGGAATGTTGATTGCAATTGAGCTGCTATTGCAGGGCTGGTCATTGTTGTTTATGGGTTTAGCAGCCCGCTCACTGACTAAGTGATTTGATCAAAAACATGAGAGAAAGGAGCCCTCATCATGACCATGAAAAAAACGGATCTCTATAAGAATTTAGCTTTGAAAACTGCGCAGGGCATGAAAAATGCTGCCAAGAACCCTAAGCTCGGCGCAGATGAGAAGGCAAAGTCCAAAAAAGAACTAGCAAGTGCTAATCCCTTGTTAGCTTCTCTGTTGGGCAAAGCCAAATCTCAGTAGCCTCCTACTTAGGCATTAGATATGCGTCAGAGGAGGCTCTCCAGTTTTTGTCTTTTGACGCTGATATTGCCCTTTCTGCAGGGTGGGGCGGTTGCACAAGTTGCGCCACCTCCGGATTACGATCAGAAGCTCAGTGATGTCGTAGTCAGCGCAACTCGCTCAGGTACACCCCTTGATCAGATGTCTTTAAATACAACCATTCTGACAAAAGAAGTATTGGAGTCCTCGCCCGATCAAACAATTGATCAAGTTCTGAAGAATGTGCCTGGTGTTTTTTTAAACGATGTCCCGTATTACCAAAAAGATCCCACAGGCCAAAGTATTAACGTACGCGGCTTAGGCTATGGCCGCACCCTGGTTTTAATTGATGGCTTACCCGCTAATGATGCCTTCTATGGAACGGTGCAATGGAATTTGGTTCCCATGTCATCGATCGAGTCGGTAGAGTTTGTGCGCGGGGGAGTCTCTAGTTTGTGGGGAAACTACGGTATGGGTGGCGTGGTCAATATCAATACCAAGACGCCTAAAAATAGTGGACAAGATGTCTCTGTTAGTTACGGATCATTTGCTACAGGCAATGTCGCAGCCTCAAAAGATTTCATTGTTTCAGACGCGATGCAGATGCGTTTTTCAGCAGATTACTTCTCTAGTGAAGGCTTTCAGAACTACGCCACGATATCTCCAGGCTCACCTAGCAATATTAAAAATGGTATGGGTACTGATGCCGTTAAGAATTCCAATGTTCGGCTGCAAAATTACTTTAAGCCGACGCAAGACACCAATGGGTTTTTGAGGTTGGGGTATGCGACGATGGCCGATCTCAGTAATAACTATGCCATCGCCCCTAACTTAATACAGACGGCCGATGTAGCTGCTGGATCGACCACCAATTTGGATGTCGATAAAAAGGCCCAAGTCAATGTGTACTACCAAGCCACTAACTTCTATAAACAAACTGCCAACAATTTGAGTGCAACGCCTTATAAGCCCTATATTAACGCGAATTACACTGATCCGTATTCGACGATAGGTGCATCAGCGCAATATACCCATGATCTAAAAGCAGCAGGAATTGATCAATATATTCTGGGGGTGGATGCCAGAAATATCTCTGCATCGAATCAAACCAATAATTTGGCGACCACAGGTGCGGTGAGTTCTGTGAACTACGCACAGGGTCAGCAAAATTTTTATGGTTTGTTGGGACAATTAAAGTCGAATGCAACAGTCATTCCGCTAGAGACTACTTTGGGTGCTCGAGTAGATTCTTGGAATAGTCAAACGCCAACGTATTACAACGCCAATACAGGTTCATCTGCTACGTATCAGGCAGTACCTAACAAAAGTAAAACCCAGCTAAGTCCCTCTTTGGGCTTGGTATACAAGGCTACAGAGCAGTGGGATTTTCGTGGTGCTGCTTATCAGGCATTTCATGCGCCCAGCATGAACAACACCTTGCGTAGTTATGGCAATTCAGTCAGTGGGTATTCCTTAGCCAACCCTAATCTCACACCTGAAACCATGACTGGTTACGAAGTCGGAACTGACTATAGATGGAAGAGTGGCTTTGCTCAACTCACTGCGTTTAATAATTACATTACCAATGCAATCACGAGTTACAAAATAACCAGCGCTAATGCCGCTTTTGCCAATGGTTTATGCAGTGCTTCAGGCATTTCTGGCTGTGTAAATAACGTAGGTGGTAGTGGCTACACTAATGTTAGCTACTATACAAATCAGCAAAATCTACTTAGTCGCGGTATTGAATTGCAATACCATCATGATCTGAATGCTCAGTGGGCGGTTGATGGTGGCTACACCTATACGAGAACAGTATTAACCTGGAGCGCTACTAGCGACCCAATTAATACTCAGGTGGGTGGAGTTCCGCAAAATATGGCAAATGTGGGCGTGACCTATTACCCTGCACCGCGAGCAAGCCTGACTACAACAGTTCGGTATGTTGGTAATTCTTGGATGTCTACGGGATCCCTGCCGGTGCCAGCTTATGCACTGGTTGGTCTCAAGGCAAACTATGAGCTGACGCCTCAGGCTTCAATCTTTGCTTCGGCAGTGAACTTATTTAATCGTCAGTACGTTACCTTTAATATTGCCTCTCAAGCATCCGCTTATCAGGCCGGAATGCCCCAGGCAATTACTGTTGGGGCACGCATTCAGTTTTAAGGAGTCTATTTGTTGCGCTGCAGTAGATTGAATGGGTTAAATTAGATGCACAAAAATGCTATAGCATTGCTTTATCCATAAAAATAAACAAAATGATGGGAGATTCAGAATGAAGTACAACGTTAAGCACAAAACCCTTCACGCGCTCATGTTTGCTGCCGGCATGGCGGTGGTCAGTGTTGCTGGCGCTCAAGCGCCTGCCCCTGTACCGGCTAGCGCTATCCCGCCGACTTGGGCGCAAGGTAGAACGGCGGATGGGATGAACCCTTCATTGGCGCCTAATCCTCCTGGCATCTCAGCTATGCCTGCGGATGAAATCCCTGTTAGCAAGCTCAAGGTTCCTGCAGGCTTTAAGGTGGAACTGTGGGCATCGGGTATGCCTAATGGTCGCTCCATGACTGAGTCTCCAAGTGGCACTGTTTATGTGGGCACTCGCTTTACTGGAAATGTGTACGCGGTAGTGACAAAAGATGGCAAGCGCGAGGTGAAGACCATTGCCAAAGGCTTGCATCGTCCGAATGGCGTTGCATTTGTGAATGGCTCACTCTATGTTGCTGAACTCTCACGCATTATTCGCTATGACAATATCGAGAAAAATTTAGATAACCCACCGGCACCAGTGGTAGTGTTCGATGCGCTTCCTAAGGATGAGCCACATGGCTGGAAGTTTATGACCCTGAGCCCTGATGGTCAGTATTTATATTTCCAAATTGGTACGCCAGCCAATATCGTAGTTCCGCCATATACCCACGCTACGATTGTGCGCCTGAATCTCAAGACCAATATCTTGGAAACAGTAGCAACAGGAGTTCGCAACAGTGTTGGTATGGATTTCCAAAAAGGAACAAAGGAGCTTTGGTTTACGAACAATGGCCGCGATTGGGCTGATGAAACTTTACCAAATGACACCCTGAATCGTTTGGCAAGGCCCAAAGGCATGAATTTCGGCTATCCATTCTGTCATCAAGGAGACTTCTTGGATCCTGAGTTCGGTAAGGGTCGTTCATGTGAGGAGTTTGATAAACCTGAAATGAAGTTGGGCGCACACGTTGCAGCTTTAGGTATGCGTTTCTATAACGGCAACATGTTCCCCGCTGAATACAAAGGTAATATTTTTATTGCTGAGCATGGTTCTTGGAATAAAACAAAGAAATCAGGCTATCAAGTAGTTCGTGTTGTCTTGGATGGCAAAAACAAGCCAGTCAAGCTTGAGCCATTTGTTACTGGTTGGCTTGACGGTGAGAACTTCTGGGGTCGCCCAGTGGATGTGCAGGTTCTCAAAGACGGATCGATGTTGATATCCGATGATGAGACCGGTGCAATCTTCCGCGTGTCATACGGTAAATGAAATTCGTAATTAGCACTAAGGCCATCCTCGTGGTGGCCTTTTTTAATCTCTCTTTCCTATCATTGAATGCAGCTGCTGCGCCACCAGATGCTGCTGCAGGCAAAGTCAAAGCACAAAGCTGCTTTGCTTGTCATGGTGAAAATGGCATTGGTATCTCTCCAGAGATTCCGAATCTTGCTGCTCAACCGCCCCTCTCAATCACGTATCAACTGATTCAGTTTAGGGGTCAACAGCGCAATGGTGGGGCCATGGCAGCACTCGCGGCCGGCTTAAGCGACCAGGACATGCGCGATATTGCCGCTTACTTTGCTAGCCTACCTGCGCCGCCTGCAAAATCAGGTAATGCGGATCAAATTGCGAAGGGGCAGCAAATTTCTGGCACTCAATATTGCAATTCATGTCATGGACCGCAGCTGCAAGGTCAGAAACACATTGCACGATTAGCTGGACAATCCCAGGAATATCTCATAACCCAGCTGAAGAATATTCGATCTGGTGCTCGCATTGATATGGATGGCACAATGGGGAGTGCTGCACGAGGCTTAAGCGATGAGGATATTCAGGCCTTGGCTGCCTATGCTGCCTCACTGAAGTAGCTCTTGACCAACCCTTTATTCAACATTTTCATTGCAGTCTAAAAACCATTTTCTTCTCGTTGATTTTTTAAAGACCTTCGCAGCTTTAACCATCATCCTGCATCATTTTTCAAGTTATGGACAAATTGCAGAGGATGCAAAGCTGCTGCTCCCCGGGGTGATGACTTGGTTATTTGAGTATGGTCGTTTCGCAGTACAAATCTTTTTAGTCATGGGCGGCTATCTAGCGGCCCAATCACTGACGCGTTCCCATGATCTGAAGAATGCTCGCAATGTATTGAAAGTGATCTTTAACCGCTACTTGCGTTTATTTGCACCCTATGTAGTGGCGCTCATTCTCACGATTATCTGCGCCTGGATTGCGCGCTTTTGGGTTCGGGATGAGTTTGTTGGTGAATCAGAAACCCTGGGGCAGTTCTTGGCCCATTTATTTTTTCTCCAAGGTATTTTGGGGTTGGATTCCATCTCCGCTGGCGTTTGGTATGTGGCAATCGATTGGCAGCTCTATGCCATTCTGGCGATTATGCTGGGAATGCTTCCCGGTTTTCGTTCCTTGATATGGATGTTGCTGGTGCTCTGTGTCGCTTCATTACTCTTTTTTAATCGTTCAGGCGCTTATGAAAACTACTTCATTTACTTCATGGGGGCTTATGGACTTGGTGTATTAGCGCAGCTTTGCAAGAATTATCCTGATCCCACTGTAAATCGATTTGCCAGAATCATGTTTGTAGGGGTTGGTGTAGTCATTATGGTTTCAAGCTTTCACCAAATTTGGCTTAGAAATATATTGGCCTACCTAGTCGCCATTGCCCTCATCTTTTGGGGGGACACGGCCTATAAAGATCAGAAACAAGCTCAGAAGCGCCCACAGCATCAATCTAGAAAACACAAGTTAGTTAATGTCATTCTCTGGGGTAGCAGAAGATCCTACTGTGCGTTCTTAATTCATTTCTCATTTGTATTGCTGGCAAATACACTCTATATCGCCTGGGGTATGAGTGGCTTTCATGACGGTGTCATGGCGCTTGCCTTAATGCTGGTTGCTGTAGTAGCTAGCTGGCTAGTAGCAACGTCTCTCTATCGTTGGGTGGAAGTGCCGGCTCGCAAAATCAAGCTTTAAAGACCCATATCTTTGAGAACGCGAAAAATTTCGCGGTAGGCCTTAGGTGGTTTGTTTTGCTCTTTCTCGCGACGCGCATTCCGAATTAAGGTACGCATATTCTGAATATCCATATCGGGATATTGTTCAATCATCTTAGTGAAGGCTTCGTCATTTGTAATCAGTCTATCGCGATAGCTTTCTAAAAAATGCAGCTTTGCAGTTTCAGCTTTGCTAACACCCTGAATCGCGTCTAAACGCTTCTGAATCGCCTCTAATTCTTCTTCATCTAAGAAGCGCATGAGTTTGCCAAGATATTGCTTATGACGGCGAATCGCTTCAAAGCTTTTAATTTTGTTGGTCTCCGCAATAGCGGCTTTGATTGCCTCATCAAGAGGAATGGTTTTCAAGGCATCACTACTCAAGGCGGCCAACACTTCAGCCAACTTCTGGCGCTCAGTCATTTGGCGCTTTAACTCGGACTTGCTGGGGCCATCATCAGGGTCAGCTAGCTTGGGAGTGCGATTCTTCTCATTAATGTGCATATTGTTATTTTAGACGGGTATTCAAGTAATTCCTGAAGATGCCTTATTTTCTAGTTTGGTAAATAATAGGCCTTAATACTGGAGAATTACCGGTAATCATTGAATAACGCATTATTGACTCAAAGAACATGACTCAAGCAAATACTTACGACTACATCATCATCGGAGCAGGTAGTGCCGGCTGTATGTTGGCTAAGCGCTTGACTGAAGATTCTAGTAAGAGGGTCTTGTTGCTTGAGGCTGGCAAAAATGATAACTACATCTGGATCCACATTCCAGTGGGGTACTTGTATTGCATTGATAACCCAAGGGCAGATTGGCGTTTTAAAACAGCTGCCGAAAAAGGCTTGAATGGCCGCTCATTGTTGTATCCCCGCGGGCGTGTTTTGGGCGGATGCTCATCTATAAACGGCATGATTTATATGCGTGGTCAAGCGGGTGACTATGAGTCTTGGGTGCAGGCGACTGGTGATGATTCTTGGTCTTGGGAAAATGCGCTTAAGCGTTACAAGTCATTTGAGGATTACCACAGCGCTGCAAATGAGTGGCATGGTAAGGGTGGTGAGTGGACTGTTTCAAAACAGCGCTTACGTTGGCCTATCATGGATCGCTTTAAAGAGGCTGCGGTTGAAGCGGGCATTCCGGCTTCAGAGGACTTCAATTGTGGCGATAACTTTGGCGTGGGTTACTTCGATGTGAGTCAACGTGCTGGTTGGCGCCTAAATACCTCTAAAGCTTTTTTAAGAGATGCGGCAAAGCGCCCTAATCTCACAGTAATCACTCAAGCTGTTGTGACCAAACTCAAGATTGATTCCGTTACTAAAAATTGCCTTGGAGTTGAATACGTCAAGGATAGCCAAGCCCATGAAGCTCTAAGTGCTATCGAACAGGGTGGCGAAGTATTGCTCTGCGCTGGTGCAATTGGTAGCGTGCAAATTCTAGAGCGCTCTGGTGTTGGCGCTGCCGCACATTTAAACCAATTAGGTATTCCTGTTATCGCCGATCTCCCAGGCGTTGGCGAGAACTTGCAAGATCATTTGCAGTTGCGCATGGTTTACAAGGTCAATGGCATTAAAACTTTGAACACCAAAGCCAATACGCTTTTTGGAAAGATGATGATTGGCTTGGAGTATCTCTTCAAACGATCTGGCCCAATGTCGATGGCACCATCACAGCTCGGTGCATTTGCTTATAGCTCACCAGAGCAAAAGAGTGCCAACGTGGAGTATCACGTGCAACCTTTGTCATTAGAAAAGTTTGGTGAAGATTTGCATTCATTTAATGCCTTTACGGCAAGCGTTTGCAATGTTCGTCCCACCTCACGTGGTAGTGTTCACATTAATTCGACTGACCCCGAAGCGCCACCAGTCATTAGTCCCAATTATTTATCGACAGATGAAGACCGTAAGGTAGCGGCAGAATCTTTGCGTTTAACTCGGAAGATTGTTGAGCAAGCCGCCTTGAGTCCTTATGCCCCAGAAGAATACAAACCAGGTGTGCAATTTCAAACAGAGGATGATTTGGTTAAAGCGGCGGGAGATATTGGGACCACTATCTTTCATCCAGTTGGCACATGCAAGATGGGGCGCGCTGATGATACGATGGCAGTGCTCGATTCTGAGTTGCGCGTGAGAGGCATTCATCATCTGCGTGTGGTTGATGCCTCGGCCATGCCGACGATTACCTCCGGCAATACTGCCGCCCCCACCATGATGATCGCTGAGCGCGTAGCGGAACTACTGACGCGTGCCTAAGACTTCTCAGAAAGATGATGCATTACCTGCTAGTCATTTGCTACTAGCATTGGCTATTGTGGCGGTGTGGGGTACGAACTTTGTAGTGATTAAGTTGTCGCTCGCAGCTTTTCCACCATTTCTATTTGCTGCGCTCAGATATACCTTTGCCTTTCTGCCGCTAGTCTTCTTTTTGCCAAGGCCCAAAGCATCCTGGACCAATCTTTGTCTTTATGGATTGGCGGTAGGTGTTGGACAATTCGGGGTCCTGTACTTTGCGATTGACGGGCGCATTTCTCCGGGTCTGGCTTCCTTAGTGATTCAGACCCAGGTATTTTTTACTATCGGCTTTGCGATGTTTTTTGCCAAAGAGCGCTTGCGCACTTATCAAATGCTGGCGGTACTGGTTGCGATGACTGGCTTGGGAATGATTGCGCTGCACACGGATGCCACAACTACCTTCTTGGGTCTAGCTTTGGTGGTATTTACTGGCTTTTCTTGGGGCATTGCCAATACGGTTAGCCGCAGGGCAGGCTCTATCAATATGCTGGCCTATGTGGTTTGGGCGAGCGCTTTCGCGATTCCTCCCTTATTTGTCATTTCCTTTCTTTTTGAAGGTGGGTGGGTACACATGAGTGCGTCATTAACCTCAGCACCAGTAGGGGCATGGGCTGGCGTTCTTTGGCAGTCTTGGGGAAACACCATCTTTGGCTACTCCGCTTGGGCCTGGCTTCTCTCTAAGCATCCGGCAGCGGTGGTAGCTCCAGCGCCTTTGTTAGTGCCGATTTTTGGCATGGGGGCAGCCGCCTATTTTTTGGGGGAGTCTTTACCTCTTTGGAAGATCTTGGCGGCAGGCTTGGTGATCCTTGGACTCATCATCAACCTTTTTTGGCCCAATATTGAACGCAGCCTCAAACAGCCATTTTCTTGAGTCTCTTGGCCTAATGTAAAACCCTAATACAAAGCCCTTTTTTTGCCTTTGTATTAACAGTAAGATAACTATTCGATTCGGTTGTACCTATAAAAAAAGTATTTATTCATTAGCAATTTTTAGTCATGGAGACTTTATGAACATTCGTCATCACATTTTTGCAGTAGCCGCTGCTGCAATGCTTACAACCGGTGCTTATGCTGCCGATATTAAAGTAGGCGTTATTGGTCCTTTCACAGGCGGTTCGTCTTCAATGGGTGTGAGTATGCGCGATGGCGTGCGATTGGCGACTAAAGAAATTAATGCCGCTGGCGGTATTAACGGCAACAAGCTTGTTTTGGTTGAGCGCGATGATGAAGCAAAGAATGAGCGTGGCGTTCAAATCGCCCAGGAATTTATCAATAACGAGAAAGTGATTGCTACGCTTGGATATATTAATACCGGCGTGGCTTTGGCTTCCCAGCGTTTCTTCCAAGAGGCAAAGATTCCCGTCATTAATAACGTGGCTACTGGTACTTTAATTACCCACCAATTTCCGAATGCGCCTGAAAACTACGTTTTCCGCACATCGGCTGCCGATGATATTCAAGCGCCGATGATTGCTAAAGAAGCAGTAGAAAAACGTGGTTTGAAGAAGGTGGCAATTTTGGCCGACTCTACAAACTACGGTCAGCTCGGTCGTGAGGACTTGGAAAAGGCCCTTAAGAAATACGGCGTAACTCCTGTAGCCGAGGAGAAGTTCAATATTGGTGATGTCGATATGACTGCTCAGTTGCTCAAAGCTAAGAATGCTGGCGCTGAAGTTATTTTGACTTACGCAATCGGACCTGAGTTGGCACAAATTGCTAACGGTATGGCGAAGTTGGGTTGGAAGAAGCCCATGATCGGTAGCTGGACCTTATCGATGGCAAGCTTTATTGATACTGCCGGTAAGAACGGCAATGGCGCTACGATGCCAGAGACTTTCATTCAAGTGGGCAACACTCCCAAACGCAAGGCGTTTATTGATGCTTACCTCAAGGAGTTCAAGCCAAAGAACGGCATCATCGCCTCACCAGTGTCTGCTGCTCAAGGATATGACTCTGTTTATTTATTGGCAGCCGCAATCAAGCAAGCGGGTGGTACAGATGGACCTAAAATCTTGGCTGCTTTACAGAGCTTAAATGCTCCTTTAGAGGGAGTAGTTGCCACCTACAACAAACCTTATTCTCAAGCTGACCACGAAGCCATTACAGAAAAAGAAGTGGTGATGGGCGTGGTTGAGAATGGTCGCGTTGAATTCTTGAATGCTGAGGACGCTACAGCGAAAAAGAAGTAATTTAAGTTCTAGCGCAGGCGATCTAAATAATTATTTTGCACTGCAGCATTAGATAAAGCAAAACGCCGCCCAGAAGCGGCGTTTTGCTTACAATGTCGAATTAGTTAATAAACCAGTTTTTAGAATATTTAGGCCAATAATATGGACATGTTTGCACAAATCCTCTCGAGCGGCATTGCGGTGGGGATGATCTATGCGGTCATCGCTTTCGGCTTTCAGCTCACATTTGCCACATCCGGTACCTTGAACTTCGGTCAGGGTGAAGCGCTAATGTTGGGTGCTCTTGTAGGTTTAACTTGCGTAGATACTTTTGGCATGAACTACTGGGTAATGATTCCAGTCGTTTGCTTGTTTGGTATGTTGCAAGGTAGTTTCGTTGAGCTGATCGGCGTGCGTCCTGCAATCAAGATTAAATCTGAGTTTGGCTGGATTATGTCTACCATTGCTCTCGGTATTATTTTCAAGAACGTCGCTGAAAATATTTGGGGTCGTGATGCATTGCCGTTTCCATCACCGTTGCCAATGGAGCCAATGAGTTTCTTGGGTGCAAATATTCTCCCAATGGAAATCTTGGTGGTCGTTGGTGCCTTAGTGATGATGTTGTTGGTGGAATTCTTTAACCGCAAAACTATTTACGGTAAAGCGGTTGTTGCTACAGCAAACGATCGCGATGCTGCTGGCTTGATGGGTATTAATACCAGCGTAGTCATTACCTTCTCTTATGCACTTTCTTCTTTAACTGCAGCGTTCGCAGGTGTATTGATTGCGCCATTAACCCTGACCGGCGCAACCATGGGTGGCGCTTTAGGCTTAAAGGCTTTTGCCGTAGCGATTATTGGCGGCTTATCTAGCGGCCTCGGCATTATTGTTGGCGGCTTGATTCTCGGTATTGTAGAAACCGCAACCGGTTTTTATATCTCTACTGGTTACAAAGATGTCCCGGGTTTGATTTTGTTATTGCTCGTGTTGGCGTACAAACCATCTGGTCTCTTCGGCAAATCTGCGATTAAGAAAGTTTAATGATGAAATTGAAGTCTCTATTACCTATATTGATTGCGATTGCGGGCCTGATTTGTTTGCCCCTCTTTATTCATAACCCTTACTACATTCACTTAGTTGAAACGATTCTGATCTACACCATTTTGTTATATGGTTTGGATATCGTTGTAGGTTATGTTGGTCAGGTTTCTTTGGGGCATGCAGCCTTATTTGGAATTGGCTCGTATACCGCTGGTGTTTTATATTTCCACTTTGGTATGCCAATCTGGGTCAATATTCCGGCTGCCATTATTGTTACCGCGATCTTTGGTGGAATCCTGGCGTTACCAGCCTTGAAAGTCATTGGCCCTTATTTAGCGATGGTGACTTTAGCGTTCGGTACGATTGCACAAATTCTGATTAATGAGATGACTTGGTTGACTGAAGGTCCTTTGGGCATCAAGATTCCAAAACCAGAGTTAATGGGTGTGCCAATGACTAAGGCGGAGTACTTCTGGTTAGTTTCCGCAGTCTTGATTATTTCTCTGATCGTAGTAGATCGTTTTGTGAAGTCCCAAATTGGCCGCGCATTTGAAGCATTGCGTGATAGCCCAATTGCTTGTGATTGTATGGGGGTATCCGTATATCGCTTTAAGGTGATCGCATTTGTGATTAGTGCAGGCTTTGCTGGTTTGGCTGGTTGCTTATACGCTTACTCGGAGCAATACATTTCACCAAACACCTATAACAACGAACTAGCGGTTCTCTTCTTGCTCGGCATCATTATGGGTGGACGTAAGTCACGCCTTGGTGCAGTAATTGGTGCGGCCATCATCGTCTTATTGCCAAAACTCTTAGATGACATCAATCTATTCCGTATCGTAGCTTCGGTTATTGCAATCGTGGTAGTGGTGGGTGCTGGTATGGCTCTATCTAAGAAGATAACCACCTTGAAACGAGTAGCTCTTCCTATCATTGGTGTAGTGGGCTTAGCAGCATTTTCATTTTGGTTGAATAGCATTTCTGACTGGCGCCTCAGTATTTTTGGCTTCATGATTTTGCTAGTGGTGTATTACTTGCAAAGCGGTATCGTTGGTTTTGCCAAAAGCTTCTACCAAGCGATGGTTGGCAAGGTTAAAACTACTCGTGGTGGTGATGCTGAAGCGCTGGATGATTCCGTTAGCTTCATTAGTACTGTTGCCAATCAAAATACGGGTGCTGAACTCCTGAAGGTCGACTCTGTATTAATGCAGTTTGGTGGCCTAAAGGCATTGAATAATGTTGATCTCAGCATCAAGCGTGGCACTATTCATGGTCTGATTGGTCCTAACGGATCTGGCAAGAGCACGATGATGAACGTGTTGACTGGTATTTATGTGCCTACAGCTGGTAACGTGTTGTACGCAGGTGAAAGTGTTGTCGGTAAGACTTCCTCCGATATCGCCCTGTCTGGTATCGCACGTACCTTCCAAAACGTTCAGCTCTTCGGTGAAATGACTGCCATCCAAAATATTTTGGTTGGCTTGCATCACACCTTTAAGTCAAATATGGTGGAAATTGCTTTGCATTTGCCACGTTACAAAAAAGAAGAAGCTGAAGCACATGCTCGTGCAATGGCATTGCTCAAGTTCGTTGGCTTAGATGACTTGGCGAATGAAGAAGCGCGTAACTTGCCATACGGTAAGCAACGCTTGTTGGAGATTGCTCGTGCCTTGGCATTAGACCCTGAGTTGCTCTTGTTAGATGAGCCAGCTGCAGGTTTGACAGCTCCTGATATTAAAGAGCTCTTGCGCATTATTCGTAAGATCCGCGATAGCGGTATTACCTTCATCCTGATTGAGCATCACATGGATGTGGTGATGTCAGTTTGCGATACCGTTTCTGTATTGGACTTCGGTCAGAAGATTGCAGAAGGTAAA
>CAITHY010000047.1 GCA_903892315.1 uncultured beta proteobacterium
GATCGGTCGCCTCTTAAATGAAAACGGTGTTTTGATTGTTGCGCCAGAAGATAAGCGCATTGGGCATGACATTTTGATTCCACCAAAGGGCCAAGGACAAGCGAAGCTGGGCCAGGTTGTTAGTGTTGAGATTATTGATTATCCAGATAGCTATCGCCAAGCAGTTGGTCGTGTGGTTGAAGTCTTGGGTGAGATTGATGATCCCGGTATGGAAATTGAAATTGCTGTGCGTAAGTATGGCGTGCCGCATGAGTTTTCAGCTGCAGCCATGAAAGAGGCTGCGGCATTGCCAGATACAGTCCAGCAAGCCGATCTAGAGGGCCGTGTTGATTTACGTGATGTGCCTTTAGTCACTATTGACGGTGCTGATGCACGAGACTTTGACGATGCCGTGTACTGCGAGCCAGTAATGTACGGACAGACTAAGGCTTGGCGTTTAATTGTGGCGATTGCCGATGTCTCGCATTATGTGAAGCCAGGCCACCCATTGGATGATGAGGGCCTATTACGCGCTACTTCAGTCTACTTCCCTAGGCGAGTGATCCCAATGCTGCCCGAGAAGATCTCAAATGGCCTTTGCTCGCTTAATCCGGGGGTAGATCGTCTATGTATGGTGTGCGATTCTGTTGTCGATAACAACGGCATAGTTTTGGCTTACCAGTTTTATCCAGCAGTAATGCATTCCGCACAGCGTTTTACTTACGACACTGTTTGGGAAATTCTCTCCAATAGCAAAGGTCCAGAAGCAACCCGCTTTGCGCAGTTCCGTCCATTGCTGGGAAATCTTTACTCTCTTTATAAGATTTTATTGGCTGCTCGTGAGAAGCGGGGCGCTATTGAATTTGAAACGACCGAGACTCAAATTATTAGTAATGAGCTTGGTAAGATACTTCGTATTGAGCCGCGCCTGCGGAATGATGCGCACCGCTTAATTGAAGAGTGCATGCTGACTGCCAACGTTTGCGCAGCAGACTTTATTGAGAAAAATAAACATCTCAGCTTATATCGTGTACATGGTGAGCCATCGGAAGAGAAGTTGGTGACCTTGCGCCAAGTTCTCAGAACCTCAGGCCTTTCATTAGGTGGCGGTGATAAACCAAAGCCACGTGACTACGCTAAGTTAATGCGTGAAATTAAAGAGCGGCCTGATGCCAATATGCTGCAGTCAGTAGTATTGCGCTCTATGCAACAGGCAATGTATCAGCCGGATAACGAAGGTCACTTTGGTTTGGCATACCCAGCGTATTCCCATTTCACAAGCCCAATCCGCCGTTATCCTGATTTGTTAACGCATCGGGTTATTAAATCGATTCTGCAGAAAAAGTCTTATGTTCCAGTACTACCCCCTATGGTGCCTCTCAACTTAACTTTGCCACGCAAGGGTAAGGGTCGTGAGAATGCGGTCAATGCCAAGAAATCCCAAAGTGATGCCAAGGCCGGCGTAGCAAAAGGTACCAGGCCACCTAAGGGTGCAAATGCCGCATTACCAATCTGGGGTCAATTGGGAGTGCATTGCTCATCAAACGAGCGCCGTGCCGATGAGGCATCACGCGATGTAGAAGCTTGGCTCAAGTGTTACTACATGCGCGACCATTTAGGTCAAGAGTACGCCGGCACAGTGACTGGCGTTGCGAACTTTGGTTTATTTATTCAGCTAGAGAATCTCTTTGTTGAAGGTATGGTGCACGTCACTGAGCTTGGTGGAGATTACTTCCAATATGACGAGGCACGTCAAGAATTGCGTGGAGAGCGCACCGGTATTCGCTATCGCTTAGGTGATCGTTTGCATGTATTGGTTAGTCGAGTTGATTTAGATGCGCGTAAGATCGAATTCAGCCTCGTTAAATCTGTTGGCGCAGAGCCTGGAGGCTCCGCTAATCGCCGTCAATTGCTCTTGGCAGCGGATACTGGTAGGCCCAATAAAAAGGCTGCGCCTCAAAGAGGCCGTTCCGATAATAAGACCCCGCAAAAGCCAAGTGGTATCAATGTGAACGCAGCTAAATCTGCTGGCACCTTGAGTGCCAATCAGTCCAAAAGCAAAGTAGCTCGTAAAAACGGTAAGGCTAAGCCAAGCAGGTCAGTCGGTAAGCCTGCAGGCAGCAAGCCTCCTGTTCGCAGTACTAAAGCACGCCGCAAATAAAGAATAGAAAAGAAAATGAAGCAAATATTAGTAGGTTTTCATGCGGTACAAGCCCGTTTACGAGTTGACCCAGACAGTTTGAAGTCTGTGTACTTTGATTCTGGCCGTCGCGATAGACGCATGGGAGATTTTTTAAAGCAAGCAGAAGAAGTGCTCGGTGAGCGCTTGCACGCAGCAGATGCAGAGCGTCTGCATAAGTTAACAGGCCATGATCGTCACCAAGGTGTTGTTGCTTTGGCTGAAAAAATGACCGTTGCACGCACCATTACGGAAGTGATTGAAGATGTGGAAGGCACCCAAGAGAAGCCACTATTCTTGGTGTTAGATGGTGTAACCGATCCCCATAACTTTGGTGCCTGTCTGCGTGTAGCAGATGGTGCTGGCGTAGATGCAGTGATTATTCCTAAGGATCGTTCAGCATCCATTAATGCTACCGTAAGCAAGGTATCTAGCGGCGCTGCTGAGGTGATGCCAGTAATTACGGTTACTAACCTTGTCCGTAGCATGAAAGAAATGCAGGAAGCGGGTGTTTGGCTGATTGGTACCGATGACGAAGCCACAAAATCAATCTATGACATCGACCTCACAGGCCCTATTGGCATTGTGATGGGGGCTGAAGGCGAGGGAATGCGTCGCCTCACGAAAGAAACCTGTGATGAGCTGGTGCGTATCCCCATGCAGGGTGTTGTATCTAGTTTGAATGTATCTGTTGCAAGTGGCGTATGCTTATATGAGGCATTAAGACAGCGCCTGGCCAAAGTATCTGACAAAGCTGCCAAGTAAAACAAGGAGCTTCTGATGAAATGCAATATCGGACATACTGATCGCGTTCTACGAATGACCGTTGGCATCACGCTGATGGGTCTAGCCGGTTTTGGTATTACAGGGCCATGGGCTTGGATTGGCATCATTCCATTGTTAACCGGAATGATTGGCAATTGCCCAGCTTACTCAATACTGGGTATTCATACCGCCAAGAAGTAAGCGGCTGTCATGGTTGCTTAGTGCGCTATTGCTAAGCACTTTTATCTGTAATCAGGGCTCTTATGCACTTAATTTGTGAATAAGCAACCTTTTATGGTCAAAGTAGACTAAAATAGCAACAGCGATTTTCAAGCTAATAGTGTTGTTGTACTAGTAATTAACACCGCAGTTCTGCGATAGTTCTTTTTAGCATCTCCCCCGCCATTCTTGACTTTCGCCCCATCTGGGGCTCAGCCTCTTTTTTATATTTTTTTAAGGAATAGTCAGACATGGCAAACGGAATTGTGAAATGGTTTAACGACGCTAAAGGCTTCGGCTTTATTACCCCTGAACTCGGCGGTGAAGATTTATTTGCCCATTTTTCAGCAATTAATAGCAGCGGATTTAAGTCCTTGGCTGAAGGTCAAAAGGTAACTTTTGATATTACTACTGGCCCTAAAGGCAAGTTAGCATCCAATATTCAACCTGTTTAAATCAGCAGTAAATACCAGGCGGAAATTATTTGCCTGGCCCAAAGCCCAGCATGACTGGGCTTTTTATTTTTATTAAGGATGTTAAATGGCAAAAGAAGAGCTGCTTGAAATGGACGGTCTTGTTGATGAAATTCTGCCGGATTCTCGTTATCGGATTACCTTAGATAATGGCCATAAGCTGATTGCCTATACAGCAGGTAGAGTCAAAAAAAATCACATCCGTATATTGGCTGGAGATAAGGTGTCTTTAGAGATCTCCACTTATGACTTGAGCAAAGGCCGTATCACATTTAGACATATTGAGAAGAAGCAATCTTTTGCTAGTGCGCCGAAAAGACGATATTGATCATTGAAGTTTATAACTGCAAGTTAAATTACTATTTGCAAAGAGTCTCAGGTCCTGGTCGATGCCCTAGGCAACAAAGGAAAACTATAACCACCTTCGGGTGGTTATAGTCGTAGCCTCAATCTCCATTACTTAGTCAGCAGTTCTTCCAACTTCTCAGTATCTATGCAGAAGTTCCGAATCCCCTCAGCCAACTTCTCAGTTGCCATTGCATCATTATTCAATTGAAGGCGGAAACTAGATTCATCTAACTTCAATGGGGTAATACCTTCCGATATTAAGGCTGCTTGAGCATGAGCAGTATTGAGCTTGCTTTCCACGGGGGCATTGCTGCTCTGAAGTTCTGCCAAAAGTTCTGGACTAATAGTTAGCAGATCGCAGCCTGCCAACTCCAATATCTGACTAGTATTGCGAAAGCTAGCTCCCATGATTTCAGTAGAAATGCCAAAGTGTTTGTAGTAATGAAAGATTCTCTTCACTGAAGTCACGCCAGGATCATTTGCTCCACCATTGGTGCTATCACTCCAATTGCTGCCTAACTTGGCTTTATTCCAATCGGTGATACGACCCACAAATGGAGAGATGAGTTTCGCATTTGCGGCACCGCATGCTGCTGCCTGAATTAAAGAGAAGAGCAGGGTCATATTGCAATGGATGCCCTGGGCTTCTAATTCTTTTGCAGCAGCAATGCCTTCCCATGTGCCAGCCAGCTTAATCAGAATACGTTTACGGTTAATTCCATGAGATTCGTATAGGGCAATTAAATGCTTTGCTTTACTAACAGTCGCCTTGGTATCAAAAGAGAGTCTGGCGTCAACTTCCGTGGAAACGCGTCCAGGAACAATCTTCAGAATCTCCAAACCAAAAGCAACCAAGATGTAATCCACTAAATCAGTCGGACTCATTCCCGGGTGAGCATCCTTTACGGAACGTACTAAGTCTTGGTAATTACTTTGCTGAGCAGCCTTCAGAATGAGAGAGGGGTTGGTAGTCGCATCTTGCGGCTGAAAAGCCTGCATACGCTCAAAATCACCTGTATCAGCCACAACCGTGGTGAGTTTCTTGAGTTGCTCCAGTTGGTTTAGTGACGAAGGGGTGGTATTCATGGGCTTACTCGCTGCTCTAAGGTGGTTTTCTTGTAGATATCATATGATAGATGGATTAATTACTCAGTTCCAGTGAAGGCAAGTAGCGGGCATATGAATCAAGATCAACTAAAGCAAATGGTGGGTGAGGCAGCTAGAGATGAAGTGCTGAAGCTTCCTGCCGGTCAGATTTTGGGTGTTGGCACAGGCTCCACTGCAAATTGCTTTATTGATGCTCTTGCTCCGCATCAGGACCATTTCGCCGGAATGGTATCGAGTTCTAATGCCACTACTGAGCGCTTACTCAAGCATGGCTTTAGAGTGCTAGACCCAAATGATGTACAGGGTCTGCCTGCCTATGTTGATGGTGCGGATGAGATTGATCCTTTAGGGCACATGATTAAAGGTGGTGGTGGGGCGCTTACCAGAGAAAAAATTATTGCCTCTATGGCAAAGCAATTTATCTGTATTTGCGATTCCTCTAAGCAAGTGCCGGTACTTGGTAAGTTTGCATTGCCAGTAGAAATCATCCCGCTTGCGAAAGGTGTTGTGACTCGTGAATTAGAAAAATTGGGCGGCACAGTCAGTTTACGTTTGGCCAAGAGTACGAGGGCTGATTTAAATCAAACTCCAAGCGAGCCGTTTGTCACAGATAACGGCGGGTGGATCTTGGATGTAGCAGGACTCAATATCGCCAACCCTATTCAGATGGAAGTACAAATCAATCAAATTGCTGGAGTGATTACTGTTGGACTGTTTGCTAAAGAAAAGGCAAATATCTTACTAGTCAGTAACGCTGCCGGTGTTGAGCGCATCGCACTCTAACCATTGGTTTAAGTAATAAAAAACCCGACGGGGTATGCCCATCGGGTTTGTCTGCCATGGTATGCATGGCGCAGATTATCGGAAGGTATTTAGTTCCGATAATCTATGAGTGCACAGATGCACTCATCTTAAGTGGCTTTCGCCAATGTGAGTGGGACACTCATTCTGCCTCACCACCACTTCATCCTACGCTTATCACTAGCGGTGTCAACAATATTGAAGAATATATTTTTCAATAATGCATATGCTGCAATACGGCAATCGATTTTTAATTACTCTGCAGGGGGGACGTAACCTTGTGCCATATCAGCCCCACCCTCAAAGAAGTACTTTTCTACTTGCTTTAGAAGGTACTGGCGTGCGCGTGGGTCTGCCATATTGAGGCGGTTTTCATTAATTAGCATGGTTTGGTGTTTTAACCAGGCGGCCCAAGCTTCTTTAGATACTTGATTCCAAACTTTTTTACCTAGCTCTCCCGGAAGGGGGGCGAAATCCATTCCTTCAGCCTCTTTGTTGAGTTTGATGCATTGAACCATGCGTGCCATCTGTAATGCCTTTCTTATAAATCTTTAGTTAAAACCATGGACTTGCGGTCCCAGTTGTAAATTTGTTTTCTTTCTTCTGGCAGATCATCTACTGTTGCCCGTTTAAAGCCGCGCTTTAAGAACCAATGTTCGGTTCTGGTGGTGAGTACAAATAATTTTTTAATGCCTTCTTGCTTCGCGCGCATTTCAACACGCTTTAATAAGCGCTCGCCATCACCTGATCCCTGAACATCAGGATCTACCGCAAGACAAGCTAACTCGCCAACACCATTTGGAAATGGGAAGAGGGCGGCGCAACCAAAGAGAACGCGGTCATGCTCAATAACTGAGAAGCGTTGAATATCGCGCTCAATCACGTCTTGTCCACGAGCAGCCAAGATACCTTCCTCTTCCAGAGGCATGGTTAATTGCAAGATGCCACCAACGTCATCTTGATTAGCTTCACGTAAGTTCTCGATATCTGATGAGGCTAGCATCATACCAATACCGTCATGGGTAAATAGCTCCTCTAGGAGAGCGCCATCTTGGTTGCAGGGCAAGAAGTGAACCCGGCTTACGCCTGCCCGTATTGCTCTGCCAGAGATATTCAGCAAGCCCTTCATGCCAAGTTCTAGGTCTTTGTTCTGCGCGATATATTCTTGCAGTTGCGGCATAGAGAGTTCGGTAATGAAATCACCCTCAGCATCTTTTAAACCAGCATATGGACTTAAGAAGATCAACTTATCCGCCTTAAGAGCGGCAGCAGTGGATGCAGCTACATCTTCGTAGGCAAGATTAAATGCTTGGCCTGTTGGTGAGAAACCTAAAGGCGAAAGCAAAACAATCTTGTTGCTATCAAGAGACTGTCTAATGGAGCTAGAGTCGACCTTACGCACAAGACCGGTATGAATGTAATCCGTGCCTTCTACAACACCTACTGGCATTGCAGTAATGAAGTTACCCGAGATCACAGAAATGCGTGAACCTGCCATGGGCGTATTTGGTAGTCCCCGACTAAAGGCTGCCTCAATATCAAGACGCAATTCACCGGCAGCTTCTTTAACGCACTCTAGTGCAGCTGCATCAGTAATGCGATAGCTGTGCATTGCGCTCTTGCCGAATTTACTTTTAATCTTTCGGAGCATCAGTTGCTCTTCAATTTGCGGGCGGATGCCGTGAACCAACACAATCCGCATACCCATAGCATGGAGCATGGCGATATCTTCAATCAGATTCTCAAGGCCGATTTCTTGGACAAGTTCACCTGCAAAAGCAATAACGAAGGTTTTCTCGCGGAAGCTATGAATGTAGGGTGCAACATCGCGCAACCACCCTACGAAAGGGAAGTTGGAGTTCGTTTCTTCGGCTATTAAGGCCTGGTTCGGTGCATTTGTTGGCATAGTGAGAAAATTATAGGGTGCAAGAGCCTATAAACCAACAAAAACCCAAAGCAATGCCACAGCCTGTGTCTGCTTCCAACACCTCACGCCGGCTAGAAATTCGGTTTCCAGAGGAGTTGCCGGTCTCTGGTCAGCGCCAGCTGATCAAGGATGCCCTGCAGAGCCACCAGGTGGTGATTGTGTGCGGTGAGACTGGCTCAGGTAAGACTACCCAGCTTCCGAAGATCTGCTTGGATCTGGGGCGAGGCACGATGAATGGTGGCAAGCTCATTGGCCATACTCAGCCTCGCCGGATTGCAGCTACCGCTACGGCCAAGCGAATTGCCCAGGAGTTAGGTTCGCCCATTGGCCAAGATGTGGGCTACCAAGTTCGCTTTGCTGACAAGTCCAGTCATACTGCTTCTATCAAGTTGATGACCGATGGCATCTTGCTGGCGGAGACTCAGCGCGATCCCCAGTTGCGCGCCTATGACACGCTGATCATTGATGAAGCGCATGAACGTAGTTTGAATATTGATTTCTTATTGGGATATCTACGACAGTTACTTCCTAAGAGGCCAGACCTCAAGCTGATTATCACTTCAGCAACTATTGATGCTCAGCGCTTTGCCGAGCACTTTGCTATGAATGGCAACGTTGCTCCCGTTATCGAAGTTAGCGGCAGACTATTTCCGGTAGAACAGCGTTACGCGCCGTTAGAACCAGATGCTAAGCCCCATGGCAAAAAAGAATCTAAAACTGCTAAAGAAATCCCGGACGCGGTGACAGAAGAGATTGCCAGCTTATGGCGTGAAGGTGCAGCCGGCGCTGGCGATGTTTTAGTGTTCCTGCCTGGCGAGAGAGAAATCCGAGACTGTGCGGAAGCACTCCGCAAAGATCATGTCTTGCAGCAACGCTTTCATCCGGAGATTCTGAGTTTGTTTGCTCGTCAATCGGTGGCTGAGCAAGAGAGGGTGTTTAGTCCAGGTAACGGGCGGCGCATCATTTTGACAACCAACGTTGCAGAGACCTCGTTAACGGTTCCGAATATTCGCTATGTGATCGATAGTGGTTTAGCAAGAGTGAAGCGCTACTCTTATCGCAATAAGGTTGAGCAGCTACAGATTGAGCCCATCTCTCAGGCTGCCGCCAACCAGAGGGCAGGACGCTGCGGTCGTGTATCGGATGGCATCTGTGTACGCCTTTATGGTGAGCAAGATTATCAAGGCCGTCCAAAGTTTACTGATCCCGAGATACTGCGTAGCTCCTTAGCCGCAGTGCTGTTGCGCATGAGCTCCTTGCGCTTACCTAAGATCCAACATTTCCCTTTTATTGATAAACCCTTGGGAAGAGCGATTGCGGATGGTGTGCAACTGCTTGATGAGTTGGGTGCCATCGAGTTTGATGAGGCAGGGCCAGCTGATGGCAAGGATATTAATAATAGTTTCAGGCTTACTGCAACTGGTAAGCAATTGGCAGGCTTGCCACTCGATCCGCGTATTGGCAGGATGTTACTAGCAGCTAAAGAGCACAATGCTTTAAAAGAAGTGACCATCATTGCCTCTGCTTTAGCTACACAAGATCCGCGCGATCGTCCAATGGATCAGGTTGCAGCAGCGGATCAAGCTCACCTGCAATTTGCAGATGAGCGTTCTGAATTTTTGAGTTTCGTCAAGCTCTGGAATTGGTATCAAGATGCCTTGCAACATAAACATAGCAATCGACAGCTTGAGAATCTATGTAAGAGTAAGTTTTTATCGCCGCGCCGCTTACGTGAATGGCGCGATGTGCATGGTCAATTGCACACCATGCTGGGCGAGAAGGGCTGGAAAGAAAATGCTTTGGCCGCAACATATGAGCAGGTGCACCTCTCTTTATTAACAGGCTTGCTTGGATATGTAGCCAAAAAAGAAGAAGATGAAAAATCTCAAGATCGCAATAGCAAAACAGGTGGTTACATTGGTGCGCGTGGTATTCGTCCATTTATTTGGCCTGGCTCTACTATTGGTAAAAAGGCGGGTGCCTGGATACTGGCTGGCGAACTTCAAGAAACCAATCGCATGTATGCCAGAACGATTGCCAAGATCGAACCGCAATGGGTAGAGCGTGTTGCCGCACATCGCTTGATCAAATCTTTAAGCGATCCATTCTGGGATAACCGCCAGGGTGAAGTCATGGCCTTTGAGCGGGGCACCCTGTACGGCTTGCCGATCTACCATGGTCGTAGGGTTCGCTATGAGCCGCATCACCCTGAAGAGACCAGAGAATTATTTATTCGCCAAGCCTTGGTGCAGGAAGAAATGTTTGGGCGCATGGATACACCTGCGCTGCAGCGTGAAACTGAAACCGATGCCAAGAAAAAATATCCTAATCTGTTTGGATTTTTCTGGCATAACCGTCGTCTGATTAAAGAAATTGAAGCTTTAGAGCATCGCTCACGCCGTCCCGATGTTTTAGTTGACGATCAACTGCTGTTTGCCTTTTATGACTCCCGTATTCCAAAAGAAGTTCGTAGTCGAGAAAGTCTTAAAGCGTGGCTAAATAAGCAGTCTGACTTAGATGCACAACTCCGCCTAGAAAAGGCTGACTTGATGCGTCATGAGGCGGCAGGTATTACGGTCGATCGCTATCCAAAGACAATGCTAGTAGGTGGTGCTCAACTTAGTCTGACCTATCACTTTGAACCCGGCAGTCCCAAGGATGGTGTTACGCTAGTGGTGCCACTAACGCAGCTCAACCAAGTTGATGGACGTCGTTGTGAATGGTTAGTGCCTGGCATGTGTGAAGAGAAGACGCTTCTATTGCTGAAATCATTACCGCAAAAATTACGACGTCACTGTGTGCCTCTGCCAGATTATGCCAAGTCCTTTCTAGAGCGCAAGTTAGAGGAAAAGCAATTTGGCATAGGCGATTTCTTGGATAGTCTCATTAACGATATTCGTAAAGAGCGCGGTCTTGAAATTAAGCGTACAGACTTTAGACCTGAGGCCTTGCCATTACATTCATCGATGAACTTCCGTTTGATTGATGAGCATGGGCGCCAGTTGGAAGTCGAGCGCAACTTAGCGCGTTTACGTTCTGAATATGGGCAGACCGCCCGCAATGCTTTCCAAGCGATTGCCCAAGAGACTGCTCAGGTCGAATTAGGTGTAGAGCCGCCAGCAGGCATCGCAAAGCCTGGTACTGGTAATGAACAAGCTACTCGAAAGGTTGAGCAGGGTGGTTATCGCTCCTGGGATTTTGGTGAATTACCTGAAACTTTAGAGATTCAAAAAGGAAATAAAACCTTATTTGGATATCCTGCATTAGTTGATCGCATTGACTTTTGTGATCTCGAGGTATTTGATGATCTAGAAGAGGCTCGCAAACAGCATGCTGTAGGATTACGCCGCTTATTTGCCCTAAGCAACAAAGACACGCTCAAAGCTCTGCAAAAACAATTGCCTGGCATCCGTGAATTGGGTTTGCTATTTATCAATGTGGGATCGGCAGAGGGCTTGATTGATCAGATTCTAAATATTGCCCTTGAACGTGCTTTTATGGCTGAGCAGCTTCCGGTAAACGCCGAGCAATTTGCAGAGCGTTTGCAAGCAGGAAAACCGAGATTGGCACTCATTGCTCAAGAGATTTCTCGGCACGCATTAAATGCATTGCAAGCACATGCTGATTTGCAGAAAAAGATTTCTAGTGCAAAAGCGGCTTCACCAAGGGCCTACACTGATATTCAAGCACAGATGCAGGGATTAATCTTTCCCAGGTTTGTCGCTGAGATACCGTATTCTCAATTGGTGCATGTGCCGCGCTACTTAAAAGCAATTGCGATGCGGATTGATAAATTGCGATCCAATCCAAGTCGTGATGCCCAATGCCAAAAGGACTGGGAATCCGTTGCACGACCCTGGCAAAAACTGACGCAGGGTAATAAGGGGTATGCCTCATATGCGATGGCTGAGGATCAGGCTTTGGTGGATTTTCGTTGGCAGTTGGAAGAGTTGAGGGTAGCTTTGTATGCTCAAGAGCTCAAAACGCCAACTCCAATGTCCTTAAAGCGTCTCGAAAAGGTTTTAGCGAGTTTGCGCTAGGTCAAATCCGCAGGATATCCACTGGATTTGGAGGTCTATTCATTCTCCCCAATTGCTTACAATAGAGGGATGTACAAATTTATCAAGATTAGAGGTTTTCGCACAATCGCGGCCTCTGCATTATTGGCGCTACTGTTGTCCAATCAAACTGCTTTTGGGCAAATAATTAGCCCTGCAACTACAGTGGCTCCCGCCAATCAACCGAAGTTGGCAGTGATTCTGAATTCTGGTTCTGCATCTGTCAGTTTGATCGATATGACTACTCGTGAAGTGGTTAAAACGATCCCGGTTGGCAAAGAGCCTCATCACCTCATGATGACCCCAGATCAAAAATCTTTATTGATTGCAAATGCAGCTGGTAATGATGTTGTGTTGATGAATCCAACTACAGGTGAGTTAACTGGCAAGATTCCGAACATTATTGATCCCTATCAAATCGGTTACTCTCCAAACCATAAATGGTTTATAGCGAACGGTAATCGCTTAGATCGTGTTGATATCTATTCTGCTGACAGCACAAATCTTAAATTAGCTAAGACCGTCAAGCTGGGGAAGACTCCAAGTCATATTGCCTTCACATCGGATAGTAAAATTGCGTTTATCACTTTGCAAGACTCTAGTGAACTTGCTGCAATTGATCTCGAAACGCAAAATGTATTGTGGGTGATGCCCACAGGTAAGGTGCCTGCTGGCTTATGGATGACCCCTGGTGACCAATACCTCTTGGTTGGTATAACTGGCGAGGATTATGTTCAAGTCATCGATTGGAAAACTCGCAAAGAAGTGAAGCGCATTCCTACAGGCAAGGGCGCTCATAACTTCCGCCCTTTGGGTGACAAGAAGCATGTCTTTGTAAGCAACCGCATTGCCTCTACGATCAGCTTGATTAATATGCAAACCCTAGAAAAAGTCGGAGATATCGCTGGACTACCAGCTGGCCCGGATGATATGGAAATCACCCCAGATGGTAAAACGATGTGGGTTACTTTCCGCTTTTCTAAAAAGGTTGGGGTAGTTGATATCCCATCGATGAAGTTGGTGACGCTGATCCCTGTTGGCAAGTCACCGCATGGTGTGTTTTTCACTCCTAGGGCTGGATGGGAGTAACAAACATCATGAAGTACCTTAGTCCTCACGCATTTATCCGTATCGCAGCCGTGCTGATGCTCGGCTGTTTTTCATTGGGTGCCAAGGCTCAAGCTACAGAATGTAGCAAGAAGGTCTACCTCACCTTTGATACCGGCAATATGTCAGTCGCTGAGAAAGTAGCTGAAATTCTCAAACGGCAAAACGTGAAGGCTACTTTTTTCTTGGCGAATGAGAAAACCTACCGCGGCGACTTTGCACTGGACGATTCTTGGAAACCCTTTTGGCAGCAATTAGCGAAGGAAGGGAATCATTTTGGTAGCCATACCTATGACCATGATTACTTTGTAAAAGATGGCCCTAAGGGTCAGGTCTTTGAAAGGCCGCAATTTGGTCCAAAAGCGGGGGAAACGGTTTTATATAACGAAGCGACCATGTGCAAGCAGATTCGTCGGGTTGATCAACGATTTCAAGAGATGACAAATCAGCCTCTGCAAAAAATCTGGCGCGCACCTGGGGGTAAAACATCGCCTACCCTGATTCGGATAGGGGATATGTGCGGTTATCAGCATATCGGTTGGGCGCCTGCTGGCTTCCTAGGTGATGAGCTGAATTCAGAAAAGCATCCTAACAGCACTCTGTTAGAAAGAGCGAGCAAAGACCTCAAAGATGGTGACATCACCATGGCTCACCTGGGTATTTGGTCTAGAAAAGATCCATGGGCACCTGCAGTTTTGGAGCAGTTGATCATTAATCTAAAGGGTCGTGGTTTCTGTTTTGGGCTGCTACCTAAAGATTCTGCAAATCAGTCAAAATAAAGTATGGGTCTCACTGACGTCACCTCCATTATTGCGAATGCTTATGCCAGCGTTGTAGAGTTTCTGTTCTCCAATGTCGTAGGCCCGATTCTGTACCAATTCGATTTAATGTCTTGGGCTGAAGATGTATTTGATGGGATCGATTGGTTTTTGTTTGGCTGCATTCAACTCCTCTTAATCATCGTTGTATTAAGAACGTGGGAGCGCCTAGCCCCAGCAGAAAAGCAAGAGCGCTTTGCAAGGTCGAGTAGGGCTGATGTCCTTTACACCTTGTTTCATCGCCTGGGTGTATTTCATGGCTTCATTTTTATCTGCTTATCTGGATTCTTTTTTGAAATGGATTCCATCCTGCACGATTTCCGTTTTGATCGCCTGAATGTAGAGTCATGGTGGCCAGGCGTGTCCTCTGTTCCGGTTGTGAGCTTCTTGATCTACCTCATCCTCCTAGATTTTGTAGATTTTCTTTACCACCGGGCATCACATGCCTTCAACTGGTGGTGGCAATTACATTCTTTGCATCATAGCCAAACAGTGATGACGGCCTGGTCCGATAATCGCAATCACATTCTCGATGACATCCTGCGCGCAACCTTCATGGCTTTTTTTGCGCTCTTGTTTGGTGTATCTCCAGGGCAATTCATCATGCTAATTGCGCTGAGCCAATTTATACAAAGTTGGCAGCACGCTAATATTAATGTTCACTTGGGAATCGCTAAATACTTATTGGTATCCCCGTTGTTTCATCGTATGCATCATGCCGTGGGGTATGGGCACGAGGCGATAGGTAAGCCGGGCGTATTAGGCGGTTGTAATTTTGGTATTTTATTTCCGTGGTGGGATATGTTGTTCGGAACGGCCATCTTCACTAAAGAGGTCTATCCTACGGGAGTCAGAAACTTAACCGTTTCAGAAAACGTCCTCACTCAACAATGGCAAAGTTTGGTTCGTGCCTTTAAAGAATTCAAGCCTAAGTAGACTGCAAGTCTGCAGACAATAGGAGTTGTATGGTCGGATTACCGCAAGTATTTAAATCGTTCGGCATAGCCTTAGTTGGAACGATGCATCCGCGAATGTTATGGCTGAGCTTGAGACCATTTTTGATCGTCTCCGTTTTGTGGGGTTGTCTCATCTGGCTCACATGGGCACCGGCCTTAGAAATATTAAGTAGCTTCCTGACGACCTCTATTTTTACTAGCTGGATACAAGATGGTTTGGTGTGGGCAGGCTTTGAGAATGCCAGGGCATGGATCGCGCCATTATTTTTTGTCATGCTCATCATCCCCTTGATTACGATCAGCTTGTTAGTCTTCATTGCGTTTTCAACAGTGCCCTCCATTGTGAAGATTGCCTGCAGACAATCGCAGTATCAAGATCTCGAATGCAAAAGAGGTGGCGGCTTCTTTGGCAGCTTGATCTACAGTCTATGGTCCGCTCTGATTTGTCTTGCATTAGTTATGCTCACTTTGCCTGTTTGGTGGGTTCCTCCGCTAGTGGCTGTCTTACCTCCATTGCTATGGGGGTGGTTGACGATGCGTCTGATGTCATATGATGTTCTAGCAAAGCATGCCAGTAGTGAGGAGCGCGATCTTCTACTTCAAAAATACCGCTGGCCATTGCTCTGTATGGGTATTGCATCAGGCATGTTAGGCGCAGTGCCAACCTTCTTTTGGGCTACCTCTGCATTGGCTTTAGTGCTATTTCCAATAGTTAGCTTTATAGCCCTGTGGATTTATTCTCTGATTTTTGTATTTGCTGCTTTATGGTTTAGCTACTTCTTATTGGATGCACTCAAGCAATTGAGGGAAGATGAGTTAGAGCAAGCCCTCACAGTGCAATCGCGTGTTGTAGATATGGAGCTGCCTTACCATGGTTGATGCAATGAAAATAGTTGAAATAGATGCGCCGAACAAAGCTCAACGCCGCTTTGGTTTAATCGTGATTGGCGATGAGATTTTGTCAGGTCGTCGCCAAGATAAACATATGAGTAAGCTCATTGAGTTGCTGAACGAACGCGGTCTTAGTCTTGCATGGGCTAAATATGTTGCCGATGATCCTGAGCAAATCACCGCAACACTCAAAGACAGTTTTGCGAGTGGTGATGTGGTGTTTAGTACAGGCGGCATTGGTGCAACGCCGGATGATCACACGCGTCAATGCGCGGCACTTGCGCTCGGAACCAAAATAGAATTACACCCAACTGCGCAAGAATTGATTGCGGGTCGCATTCAGTCGATGGCAGAAGGCGATCCAATCAAGGCGGATTTAAGCACCCCCGAGAATCAGCATCGCTTCAAGATGGGTGAGTTTCCGCTTGGGAGTGAAATCATCCCAAACCCATATAACCAAATTCCAGGCTTTCGAATTCAAGAACATCACTTTGTTCCCGGCTTTCCAGTAATGGCTGCACCCATGATGGCCTGGTGTTTAGATAATCATTACAAGGATCTGTTTCATCAAGAGAACTGGGCAGAGCAGAGCTTCATTGTCCCCAAGGGGGTGGAGTCGACTTTAACGCCCCTGATGGAGCGTATAGAGGCGAACTATCCTGGGGTAAAGGTCTTTAGTCTCCCCTCGGTAGGCGATGCTTCCAAGGGTGGCGTATATGCTCAGCGCCATATTGAATTGGGCATCAAGGGCAATGCCAACCTCCTAGAGAGTGCTTGGATAGCTTTAAGAGCGGGTACCCAAGACCTGGGTTATGAAATCCACGACATCAGCCAGTCCTAAATGCACTAAAAATGTGCATTTAGGGGTATTTGAGCTTGTATGAGGGGTATTTCAGCACTTAAATAGTGCAATAATGAGTGTTCCCGTTTGTTTGCTTCAGTAAATTACATACATCCAGTAGGCATGTTTGGTGCCTGGAATAAACAAGGGTGTATGCCTTAAGTTTTGGTTCCGAATTCAGTTAATAGAGGAGATTTGCATGACGAAGACCGTCGCTGATGTGATGAAGTTAGTTAAAGAGAAAGAATGTACTTTCGTTGATTTCCGCTTTGTGGATACAAAGGGTAAAGAGCAGCACACGACAGTTCCTATTTCTGCATTCGATGAAAGTAAGTTTGAAGATGGTCATGCATTTGACGGTTCTTCTATTGCTGGCTGGAAGGGTATTGAAGCATCTGACATGTTGCTCAAACCAGATCCAACAGCCGCTTATATCGATCCATTCTATGAAGAGCCAACATTGGTTCTCACATGTGACGTGATTGAGCCAGCTGATGGCAAAGGTTACGATCGTGACCCACGTTCTATCGCTAAGCGCGCTGAAGCCTATCTGAAAAGCACTGGTTTAGGTGATGCTGCTTATTTTGGTCCAGAGCCAGAGTTCTTTATTTTTGACGGCGTTCGTTGGGGTGCTGACATGCAGGGCTGCTTCGTGAAGATTGATTCCGAAGAGGCTCCATGGTCATCTGGTGCGGAAATCGAAGGTGGTAACACTGGTCACCGTCCAGGTAAAAAAGGCGGTTACTTCCCAGTTGCTCCTGTAGACACATTCCAAGATATGCGTTCTGAAATGTGTTTGATTTTGGAATCATTGGGCATTCCAGTGGAAGTTCACCACCATGAAGTTGCTGGTCAAGGTCAAAATGAATTGGGCACTAAATTCAGCACATTGGTACAACGCGCTGACTGGACTATCTGGCAGAAGTATGTTGTTCAAAACGTTGCACACGCTTACGGCAAGACAGCCACTTTCATGCCTAAGCCAGTAGTTGGCGATAATGGTTCTGGTATGCACGTTCACCAATCTGTTTGGAAGAATGGCGAGAACTTGTTTGCTGGTAACGGTTATGCAGGCTTGTCAGAATTCGCATTGTTCTACATTGGCGGCATCATCAAGCACGCTAAGGCACTGAATGCAATTACTAACCCAGGCACAAACTCATACAAGCGTTTGGTTCCAGGCTTTGAAGCTCCTGTGAAATTGGCTTACTCAGCACGTAACCGTTCTGCTTCCATCCGTATTCCGCACGTTTCAAGCCCTAAGGGTCGCCGTATTGAGACTCGCTTCCCAGACCCATTGGCTAACCCATACTTGGCATTCTCTGCCCTGTTGATGGCTGGTTTGGATGGCGTACAGAACAAGATTCATCCAGGCGAAGCTGCTGACAAGAACTTGTATGACTTGCCACCAGAAGAAGATGCGAAGATCCCAACCGTTTGCGCAAGCTTGGAAGAAGCATTGGACGCATTGAAGAAAGATCACGAGTTCTTGACTCGCGGTGGAGTATTTACTGAATCTATGATTGATGCCTATATCAATTTGAAGATGGAAGATGTCACACGTTTCCGTATGACTACTCATCCAATCGAATTTGATATGTATTACTCCCTGTAAGCGAAGGAGAGAACTTGAGCGCAGGTCTGTTGCGCAATTCGTTCAAGGGAGCAGCTTCGGCTGCTCCTTTTTTTCCGACATTGCTTGATCAGATGCCCAATGCCATCGTGGTATTTGAGGCCGAGAACCAACAATTGGTCTACGTGAACCCGGCTGCCGAGTCAGCTTTGGATCTTTCGCGTAAGTCACTTGAGGGTCAATCTGTGCACAACTTGTTTGGTCACAACGTAGCATTAAGTGACATGATTTCTGAGGTGAAACAAGGTCACGTATTGGCACAACGCCAAGAGATGGTTTTGCAATCATTGCCTGGTAGCATTCATCAAGATTCCATTCCAGCGCACGTAGTCGTTGCGGCTTTAGAGGATCCTGCTCTGATCATGATGGAGTGGTTTCCAATCGATCAACAGTTGCGTAGTGAGCGCGATGAGCGCGTGACACAGCAAGTTGAGGCAAATAAACAATTGATGCGTAATTTGGCGCATGAGATTAAAAACCCACTGGGTGGTATACGTGGGGCAGCTCAGCTATTGGAGTTTGAGTTGCCTGACAAAGGCCTGCGTGAGTACACGCAAGTCATTATTAAAGAGTCGGATCGTCTGCAGACCTTGGTTGATCGCCTGTTAGCTCCGCATCGTAAGGCTCATGTGATGGAGTCCTTCAATGTGCACGAAGCGTTAGAGCGCGTGCGAAGCCTGGTCTTAGCTGAGTTTCCCAAAGGTTTGCGAATTATTCGTAACTACGACACTAGTCTGCCTGATGTATTGGGTGATCGTGAGCAGTTGATTCAAGCAACCCTCAATATTGTGCATAACGCAGCACAAGCACTTTCAGATGAAATTAGCAGTGGTGTTGCGCAAATTGAGTTGAAGACCCGCGTGGCCCGTTCTGTCACGATTGCAAAGCATCGCTACAAACTGGCAATGGACCTGCATGTGATTGATAACGGTCCCGGCATTCCAGAAGAAATTATTGAGCGTATCTTTTTCCCATTAGTTTCAGGAAGAGAGGGCGGTAGTGGACTTGGTCTTACCCTAGCGCAAACCTTTGTACAGCAGCACCAGGGATCTATTGCTTGCAATAGCCGTCCTGGGTGTACCGATTTTCATATTCAAATTCCATACCGTAGGCAGGAGAAAGCAACATGAAACCAATTTGGATCGTTGACGATGATCAATCTATTCGTTGGGTCTTAGAAAAAGCCTTGGCGCGTGAAAATATTCCGCACAAGAGCTTCTCTAATCCAAATGATGTGCTCAATGCCCTAGAAAAAGAATCTCCTCAGGTGTTGATCTCTGACATTCGTATGCCACGGGGCAACGGCTTAGATTTATTGCAGCATGTGAAAGCAAGTCATCCGAATTTACCGGTCATTATCATGACGGCTTATTCAGATTTGGACTCAGCCGTCTCTTCATTCCAGGGTGGAGCATTTGAATATCTCACCAAACCTTTTGATGTCGAAAAAGCGGTTGAACTGATTCATCGTGCGGTAGAGCAGGGCATTCGAAATGACTCCGGCTCTAAAGAATTAACTGCATGGCGGCAAGATGCCACTGAAATTATTGGTCAAGCGCCAGCAATGCAAGAGATTTTCCGTGCGATCGGTCGTTTAGCGCAATCCAATGCAACGGTTCTTATTACCGGTGAATCCGGTACCGGTAAAGAGCTGGTTGCTCATGCCTTGCATAAGCACAGCCCTTGCGCCAAAGGCCCATTTATCTCATTAAGTACTTCGGCTGTACCAAAAGATTTATTAGAGTCTGAGTTATTTGGTCATGAGCGCGGTGCTTTCCCTGGCGCCCAGACTCTGCGTCGCGGCCGTTTTGAGCAAGCTGACGGCGGTACGCTGTTTTTGGGTGAGGTGGGGGATCTGCCATTTGATCTGCAAACCCGTTTATTGCGCGTTCTGACCGACGGACATTTTTATCGCATCGGTGGACAAGACCCGATTAAGGCAAATGTTCGGATTATTGCTTCAACCCATCAAAATTTGGATGCCAGAGTGGCCGCCGGTTTTTTCCGTGAAGATTTATTGCATCGCTTGAATGTGATCCGTTTGCGTATGCCTTCATTACGTGAGCGTAGTGAAGACATTCCCATGCTGGCTAGACATTTCATGCTGAGTTGCGCAAAGTCTTTAGGCGTGGAGCCTAAAAAATTGTCTGATGAGGTCCTAAAAGAAATGAGTGCCTTGCCATTTCCGGGCAATGTTCGTCAATTAGAGAACTTATGTCATTGGTTAACCGTGATGACTTCTGCAAACGTGATCGGCGTAAGCGATCTTCCTGCTGACATTGTTTCGGAAGCAAGCGAGCAACCCATCATTATTCATGGCGAATCCTCGCCAAGCAATCCCGTTGCTACCAAGGTTGCCGTAGGCGACTGGGAAAGCGGGTTAGGGCGCCTGGCTGTCAAGATGTTACAAGATGGCGATAAAGAGGTTTTTGATGCCTTGACTGCACGCTTTGAAAAAGCCGTATTGCAGGCAGCCTTAGAGGTTACCCGTGGAAGAAGGGTGGAGGCTGCTCAGCGTCTAGGTATCGGCCGCAATACGATTACTCGTAAATTACAAGAGCTCGGTATTGATGACTGATTCGGTTCGAATAGCCGCGTGGAATGTGAACTCTTTAAAGGTTCGCCTTCCACAAGTGCTTCGTTGGTTGCAGGACCAGGAAAGTAAAAAACAGCCGATTGACGCACTCTGCCTACAAGAGCTTAAGCTCACAGATGATAAGTACCCCCATAAAGAGCTGGAAGATGTGGGTTACTTAAGTCTGGTAGCAGGTCAAAAGACTTATAACGGTGTTGCAATCATCTTGCGCAAAGCCGCACTTGCACCAATCGCTTCAGATGTAGAAACGGCATTTCTGAAACCCACTAGAAATATTCCAAACTACGCAGATGAGCAGCAACGTATTCTCGGGGCGACAGTCTGTTTTGCTGGCACCAAACCGATGAGACTCGTATCAGCGTATTTTCCAAATGGACAATCCCCTGATAGCGACAAGTTTCAATACAAATTAGCGTGGTTGAAGGCGTTGCAAACTTGGTTAACAGAGGAGCTCCAACAGAGCGAGCGCTTAGCGCTCTTGGGCGATTTCAATATTGCCCCCGCAGATCAAGATGTGCATGACCCCAAAGCATGGGAAGGGCAGAACCTCGTTTCACCTCCAGAGCGTGAAGCATTTCAAGAACTCATCAAGCTTGGGCTTCATGATTCATTCAGGATGTTTGAACAGGCGCCCAAAACCTTTAGTTGGTGGGACTACCGCATGATGGGTTTTAGAAGAAACGCTGGTATGCGGATTGACCACATTCTGTTAAGTGAGGCGCTCAAAGAAAAATGTAGCGCCAGTACAGTAGATAAAGAGCCTAGGGCTTGGGAGCAGCCCTCAGATCATGCCCCTGTAATAGCAGTCATTAGCAAGGTCTAGTATTCTGAGTCGGGGGTTTGTATTGCCTTATTATTAACAGAAATAGCACCATTATCTTAATCTTTGCCTTATCGATCCTGTTGGTCTACTTAGTGCTCGCAGCCCAATATGAGACTTGGGTAGCACCACTGGCAGTGCTGACGGCAGTGCCACTCTCTTTATCGGGAACAGTTTTGGCTTTATTGCTTACCGGCTTGCCAAATAATATTTACGTTCAGATCGGTCTAGTGTTGATGATTGCCCTCTCGTGTAAAAACTCGATTTTGATTGTTGAGGTGGCGATTGAGTGCAGACATAAAGGGATGAGTTTTGTCGATGCTGCCCTAGAGGCATCAAGAGAACGTTTTAGACCAATCGTCATGACATCGATTGCATTTATCTTGGGTGTCATGCCCTTGCTTCTGTCTACTGGTGCCGGCGCGGCAGCGCGTATCTCTCTAGGTATTACGGTGTTTAGCGGCATGATTGCCTCTACCTGCCTCGCCGTAGCTTTGGTCCCAGTCTTCTATGTTGAAATCGAAACCTTTTTTGAGAACCGAGCCAACAAGAAGGCTGATCAGAAAAGTGGCACCTATAAAGCTGAGTAAAGGTTCTACGGGAATATAAATTTGATATATTGACCGCTACTAGTTTGGTGTAGTAATCCGCTAATTCAAGGCTCCCTATGAAAGAAATAGTCTCCAGCACATTGTTTGGTATTTGTATTGGTGCGATGTCGACAGCTGTCATTGCTGATCCACCAGTGCCCCCTTTCTATACCGCTGTTATAAAAATGGCTCCTGAGGGTAAATTGGGTCAAGTCATCAAAAAAGAGAAGATTGAGACATCTGTTAAAGGTGCGCAAGCATGGAAGATTGCTTATATTTCATCGGATACTGTCGAGCGCAAGACCATTGCTACGGGAGTGATTATTTCCCCGATTGGACAGGCTCCTAAAGCAGGAAGACCAATATTGGCATGGGTGCACGGTACAACAGGCTCAGCTCAAAACTGTGGCCCCTCACAAATCACCAATCCCACTGCTCCACTAAATGAATACTTTTTAATGGATGGTAATTCTTGGACGGACTACGGCATTCCGAATGTAGAAGAATTTATTAAGGAAGGTTATGTCATTGTTGCTACTGACTATCAGGGGCAGGGCGGTGGTGGTAAGCATCAGTATGCTGTTGCGAGCACAAATGGTAGGGATGCGATTAATTCCGCAAGAGCTGCCAGCTCTATGAAAGAAGTTGGCGCTGGCAAGAAGACCATTATTTATGGCTGGTCTCAAGGTGGTGGTGCAACTCTTGCAGCCGCAAGTTTGCTTGACTATCAATCTGCTCAGGGTACTGCTGCAGACAATTTGCAATATCTTGGATTTGTAGGTTTGGCACCGGACGACATTGCGGTTATGCTGCCGAAGCTACCTGCTGATGAGGTTGGCGCCAGCAAGCTTATGAATGAGTTTACTGCGGCTAATATTCCAAATATATTTTTATTCGCTCATTATGTGATGGGTCTTTGGGGCACACAGGCGGCATATCCGAATTTGAAATTGACCGATATTTTGACTGATGAAGGTGCAAAGGTAGTTGATCAGTTAGCCAGAAATAAATGCGTTCATGTGATGGCCGATTCCTTTAACTATAGTTACGGTGATCAATATAAATCTTTGATTAACCCTCAGCCTAGCAATTCCTTAGCGTGGGTTAAAGCATTTGTTGACGGCAGCGTAAAACCAGTTAAGCCAATTGCTCCAGTGGTTATTTACTGGGGCACAAAAGACACCGCAGTGCCTCCAATTCAGCATGAGCTTTATCAAAAGCAAATGTGCGCTTTAGGTGCGAATGTTGGTAGAAATCAACTCCCTGGAGAGCAAACGCACTTCACAACACCTGGTGTATCAGCCCCTATGTATCTTGATTGGGTAAAAGATCGTATTGCTGGCAAGCCATTGGCCAATGCTTGTCCAAAGAGTTAGGTCGAAGTGAATGCCCATGACATTGGGATCATTAGAATAAAAACCACCTTCGGGTGGCTTTTATATAAATTCTGGCAGGTACATGGTGTGACGTTAGTTATCGGTAGATTAGTTTTAGCGCACTAAATTCATACCACTAGTTTTGATGGCACTAGTTGCATTTGATGAACTCAAATATTCAATGAGTTTCTTGGCAGCCTCTGGGTTTGCTGAGTGGATGGTGATGGCTGCAGCAAACGTTTGAATTAGTTGAATGCTGCTTGGAATTGCGCCAACATAATCAATGCCAGGTACATTTACGAGTTCGCTACTCGGTTGGATGGCAATATTCGCTTCTCGAGCTGCCAAAATCGCAGTAGATTGGGCGCCACGCTCTGTCACTTGTACCGAGATTTGCTTGCTGATATCAAGCTTTGGAAATAGTTCTTCAGTTAAGTAAATTCCGCTGGTGCTGCCTGGAACCACAATCTTTTTAGCCTTCACTAAAGTGTCTGAAAAGGCTTTTGTAGTTGAGATATCCGGCTTCGGACTTCCTGCGGGTACAGCAAGACCTAGAGGTGCCTGCGCTAAATCCATATCAGAGCCAGGAAGTATCTTGTTTTGCTCAATGAGTTCAGCGAGGCCTTCCCGAGACAAAATGACGACATCAGCAGAAGTACCAGCAGCGAGCTGTGCTTTGATGGTCTTTGGGCCAGAGCCTTGAGATGCTCCTGATTTGGTAACAACCTGAATGCCAGTCTGTTTTTCAAAGGCAGGAAGCATTAGCTTATAGGGTCCAGAGAAACCGCCTGAGATAATGACTTCAAGTTGCGCCATTGCTGGTGTACTTAATATTAATGAAAATACACAGATCAAAAGATGCTTCATTTTTGTCCCGAAAATATCAATCAAGTTGGATGTGAGCTTACCTTGAAATCTTAGGCGAAAGCTTCATTCGTACTCATCTCTCTGGCATAAGAAAGCCTCACAAAAGTAAGTCTTAGTGAAACTGGTGGGTTGAGAGGCATTGGTGGCGTTTTTGAATCTTTAAGCTAAGCCACCATGCCTCAGCAAGGCATCAATACTTGGCTCTCTACCTCTAAAGGCCTTGAATGATTCGGCTGCTGGGCGGCTACCCCCGACCTCTAGGATTTCTTCACGATAGCGGGTGCCAGTCTTCCCATCTAAGACGCTGCCAGTGAGTTTTGCAGCTTCTTCAAAAGCGGAGTAGACGTCTGCAGACAGAACCTCGGCCCACTTATAGCTGTAATAGCCAGCCGCATAACCGCCAGCAAAGATATGGCTAAAAGTATTGATCCAGCGAGAGATAGCCGGCTGTGGAATGACATTAAATTCATCCGCAATGGCTCGGGATAGATCGAGCACCGCCTGACCATGGGCATTTTTAGCATCAAAGCTGGCATGCAAACGCCAGTCGGTTAGTGACATCACAATTTGACGTAAGGTCATATAGCCATTCTGAAAATTCTTAGCAGCTAGAATCTTGTCAAACAATTCACGGGGTAGCGGTTTACCAGTTTCAGTATGGGCAGTCATTTTTTCTAAGACTTCCCATTCCCAGCAGAAGTTTTCCATGAACTGGCTTGGGAGCTCCACTGCATCCCACTCAACTCCATTGATGCCAGATACGCCTAAAGCGCTGACTTGAGTTAAGAGGTGATGTAGACCATGTCCACTTTCATGGAAGAGGGTGATGACATCATCATGAGTAATGGTAGGTTGGCGTAAGACCCCATCGACTTTGACTGGCGGCGCAAAGTTGCAGACTAAGTAGGCAACCGGTACTTGAATCTCGCCATTCGGCAGGACTCTACGACCGCGTGCGTCATCCATCCAGGCGCCGCCACGTTTGCCAGGGCGAGCATAGGGATCAAGGTAGAAGTAAGCCACGATATTGCCCTTGGCATTCTTCACTGAGAAGGATTGCACATCCACATGCCATGAGGGTAAGGCAGCAGCCTCAATCTTCACGCCAAACAAAGTCTGAATGACTTGGAAGAGGCCATCCAATACTTTAGGCAGCGGGAAGTACTGTTTGAGTTCGTTCTCCGAAAAGGAATAGCGCTCTTGCTTCAATCTTTCAGAGGCAAAAGCAACATCCCAGGGATCTAGTCCATCAGTCATGCCTAATTCAGATTTGGCAAAATCAGAAAGCTCTTGCCAATCTTTCAGCGCGAATGGTTTTGCCTTCTGTGCAAAATTGGTTAAGAAGGAATCCACTTCTTCAACACTGCTGGCCATCTTTGGCGCCAAGCTCAATGCTGCATAGTTTTTGAAGCCCAGCATACGAGCTTCTTCATCACGTAGTCTTAACTGTTCAAGCATATTTTGGGTGTTGTCCCAAGCCAATTTGCCCTTCGCGTATTGGGGCGCTAGCTCAGAAGCGCGGGTCACATAAGCCTCATACATCAAACGACGTAACGCCCGGTTCTCCGAGTACTGCATGACCGGGTAATAAGAGGGAAAGTGGAGTGTAAAGGCCCAACCCTGAAGGTTTTTCTGCTGGGCAGTATCTGCAGCAGCTGCAATGGCATCCTCAGGTAAGCCTACTAATTCGGCTTTATCAGTGATTAGGTGAGCAAAGCCATCGGTAGCATCTAATACGTGATCTGAAAATGCCTTGCCTAATGTCGCTTGCGCATCCTGAATTTGAGCAAAGCGCGGTTTATCTGCATCGCTGAGTTCTGCGCCACCCAAGCGAAAGTCTCGCAAAGAATTTTCAATGACTTTTTTCTGGGCAATACTTAGCTTTGCAAAGTCAGGTGATTTGCTAAGCTCTTTAAACTTTTTGTACAGTTCTAAATTTTGCCCCAGGCTTGAAAAGAAGGCGGTGACCTTAGGCAACATCTCGCCATAAGCAGCGCGCAGCTCGGGTGTATCGGCAACGCTATTGAGGTGCGAGATCACACCCCAAGATCTTCCAAAGAATTCTGTAGCGTCTTCTAGTGGTTCGGCTAAGGCATCCCAAGTGGATGGGGTGCTTGGATTGACTGCAACATCCACTGCATCTTGTGCATGCTTAAGTAAATACTCAATTGCTGGTGCAATGTGCTCAGGCTTGACTTCTGAGTAGGCAGCAATCCCGCGCCCAAAAGTGGTCAGTGGGTTATTTTTTAGTTCTGCGGGTAGGGTGCTCATAAAGGATGCGGATGTAGTCATCCCTCTAGCTTAATGGACTGGGAGCGATTTTGCCAAAAGTCCCAGCCAATTCCTTAATGCTTGGCGGCCTTTTCGGCAGCTTCTAGAGTGTTCATGAGCAGCATGGTGATGGTCATGGGCCCCACGCCTCCCGGGACCGGGGTAATCCAGCCTGCAATGTACTTGGCGGTATCAAAATCTACGTCGCCACACAGCTTGCCATCAGGGAGGCGGTTGATGCCCACATCAATGACAACGGCGCCGTTCTTTACCATATCACCAGTAATCATCTTGGGTTTGCCGGTGGCAACGACCAAAATATCAGCATCCTTGGTATGGTGAGCTAAGTCTCTAGTCTTGCTATTACAAATCGTGACTGTTGCACCTGCTTGTAGAAGCAGCATTGCCATAGGCTTGCCCACAATATTAGAGGCGCCCACAATGACAGCGCGTGCACCACGAGTCGGATATTCAATGCTTTCCAGAATCTTCATGCAGCCATAAGGTGTGCAAGGTTTAAACTCCGGCTGGCCAACCATCAAAGCGCCGGCATTAGCAACGTGAAAGCCATCCACATCCTTTTCTGGAGCAATCGCTTCGAGCACTCTCTCAGAAGCAATATGTTCAGGCAAAGGTAATTGCACCAAGATGCCATGAATCGCCGGATCTGCATTCAGGGTGGCAATACGAGCGAGCAACTCTTCTTCGCCCAGTTCTACAGAATAGCGTTCCAAAACAGAATGAAAGCCGACATCCTCACAAGCTTTTACTTTATTGCGTACATACACCGCGCTCGCAGGATTGTCGCCAACCACTATCACTGCTAGGCCTGGTCTAGTGCCTTTGGCGGTAACAATGGCGCCGCGTGCAGCAATTTCAGTACGCAGTTTTTTAGAAAGAGCGTTTCCGTCTAATAGTTGAGCTGGCATAGAAAGCCCCAGTGATTAATTAGGTTGTGGGTCAGATAAAGCCAGGCGGAGCAGGTCAGCAACCGTATTGACGTTGAGCTTCTCCATAATGTTGGCGCGGTGCGCTTCAACTGTTTTGATTGAGATGCCGAGGTCATCTGCAATTTGTTTATTTAAACGGCCTGCAACAATACGCTCAAGAACCTGACGTTCGCGACCAGTTAACTTGCTGAGTAAGCTCTGGGTAATTTTGCGTTGACTAGCTTGTGAATAATCGATGCGCGCTTTAGCAAGCATGCGATCCACTAAACCACATAGATCATTTTCTTTAAAAGGCTTTTCAATGAAATCTACTGCACCACGCTTCATGGTGGAGACGGCCATCGATACATCGCCGTGACCAGTAATAAAAGCAACTGGCATTGGCAGGTTTTCGCTAGTTAAGCGCTCCTGTAACTCAAGGCCTGACATACCAGGCATACGCACATCCAGAATGGCGCAAGAGATAGTGGACTTATCGGTGCTTTGCAAAGACTGCAAGAAACGTTCTGCGCTTGCATGGCAACGTACAACGTAACCATTGCTTTCTAATAGCCAAGTGAGCGAATCTCTTACCGCTTCGTCATCGTCAACTACATAGACAACTTCGGCTTGATTTGGTTTTGCAGTAGCGCTTAAGTTCATATCAGTTCTCGCGAGGTAATTCTTTAAATTCGAAATTAAACAGTGGCCTTAGATTCAGGAGATTCCAGCGGTAGAAGTATTGTAAAGGTGCAGCCAGCCAGCTTGGTTTGTTCTGAGTCTTGAACATTGGTGGCCCAAAGTCTGCCATGGTGAGATTCAATGATGGAGCGGCAAATATTGAGTCCCATGCCCATTCCATCGGATTTAGTGCTGAAAAACGGCTCAAATATGCGTTCCAGAACGTTTTCCGAGATACCGCCCCCAGCATCAGTGACCTGGATTCTGAGCATGGCAGGGAAGATGCTAGTGTCTAAATCTGCGCTAATTCGAACTGGTGGTGCTGACCAACGAGAGGAGAGTGGGTAAGCCTCACGGACGCTATCCAAGGCGTTTTTTAGTAGATTGACCACCACCTGCAGGATCAAAACGGGATCCAGGTCAACTGCAGGCAGATTTTCAGCAATTTCTGAGGCAATGACTAGGCGATGGCGGTGGGCTTCAATCTCAACCAAGCCAACGGCATCATTAATAATTTCAGTGATGTTTGAAGATTTACGTTGAGGCTCGCTGCGCTTAACAAAGCCTCGAATGCGCTGAATGATCGTGCCAGCACGATGGGCTTGGTCAGAAGCTTTTTCTAGTGCCGGCAAAATCTCTTTGGTAAGAGCAGGGTCTAGATGCCCATCTAAACGCTTAGCAACACCCATGCAGTAGTTTGATATTGCAGAGAGAGGTTGGTTTAGTTCATGGGCCAAAGAAGATGCCATTTCACCCATCGTAGTGAGACGACTAGTGAACTGCATACGCTCTTGTTGTTGTAGGGCTAAATCATCTGCTTCTTTACGCGCGGTAATGTCAGTGGCGATCAATAACTGCGCAAGATGTCCATCTACCCAAGGGATGTAACGACGCCTAACTTCAAACCATTGATGGTTGTCATCGCCAAGCTGAACCTCTACGGATTCGGATTCTTGGTACAAGAATGATGTTGGAATACCAGGAGGAGAATCCTCCAGATCCTCTGCAATATCTCGCATCGTCGTGTTGCTGGTATCGCTACCCGCTAATTGGAAATGGCCTTTAGAGTTATCGCCAAAGCGCTCCCGGTAAAAACGATTAGCAAACAGCAGGGCGTTGGTCTCCAGCGAGACCACCGATACGGCGGCGTCTAGACTTTCTAGAACGGTGGTAAAGCGATCTTGAGAGGCGGCTAATTCTTCGCGAATCTTTTTGGGCTCAGAAATATCAATTAATGAAGTAACCCAACCAGTCTGCTTGCCTTTTTCATTCAGCAGCGGAGCAATAAAGGTGCGCGTCTGTATCAGGCTGCCATTTCGCTTTAGGATTACTCCTTCGATTCCACTTCTCATCACAGCGCTGAAGTCGGATTTCATCGCCCGATTCATTTTCTCAACAAGCTCATCTCTTCTATTATCTGGCCAGAATGGAAAGGGTGGAGTGAGTCCTATTAATTCTTCCGATGTCCAGCCCGTCATTTCACAAAACGCTCGATTCACATAAGTAATGCGCTTTTCCATATCATGCGCACGAATACCCACGGGGGTTGAGTCTTCCATGGCATTGCGAAAGCTTGTCTCTTTGCGCAGACTTGCTTCAGCCTCTTGGCGAACTTGCATTTGCTTAAGTACGGACCACAGACTCCAAACCACGAATGCGCTTAATCCAATCACAACGCCAATTAGCATCCTGAAGGTGAGGTTGGTTGGTGGGGGATAAGTATCAATGCGTAAATTAATGTTGGGGCTCAAGACCCCAATATCTAAACTTGTCTGATTGCTAAATGCTCGTTTGGGGGTATCTCTATCGGAAGAGATACCCAATACTCTTTCATTGTCAGTGAGCAAGGTAAATCGGTAGTGGGATTTCAATTCACTGGGCAGGGCATCTAATATTCCCTGGGTGGTGTAGAGCGCTGCCAAGAAGCCAACTACTTCTCCTCCAACGATATTGGGTACCACTTGCCATAAGACGATTTTTCTATCCGTGGCGATCGGTGCGTCACCCGGTAGATTTAAGGAAACAAACTGGCTAAAGGCTGCTCGATTGGTTACTCGACTCAGTTCAATAGTTGATGCAAGACTAGAATTAATCAGTTGATCATTTTGGGTTTTGCTAATCCAATCTGAGTTGTTGCTTTCAGCCGGTGCTGCCCATAGCCGCTGATTTTGATTGTTTAGCCAAACAATTTTGACGATCTCGTGATTATTTAAAACAAGATCCTCTGATTGTTCGCGCGCAATTTGCCTTAGCTTGGCTTGATCTTCACTCGCAGCTACCTCTCGATTAATCGTTGTTAATGCATCAAGGTTGCTGGCAAAACGCGATTGAATACGCTGCTTAGCAAATGAAAGCTCCCTAAATAGGGCGGCCTCTTGCTGATTCTTTTCTTGTAGATGCAGTGTCCCCAAAATAATGCCCATGACTGCTGTAAACAGAACAATAGCTAAAAGAGGGGTGTAAACAATCCTAAACCCGCGTATTTTGCGAAGCCATCTCAGCGGACTAAGGACTAGACTGGAAAATGCTGTTTTTCTCATGAATACAGAACATTTTGCCTTACTTGCCTATTTAAATAGCCAATTCCTCCCCTGACTTGGCTTCTTATTTGCACTGCAATAAAATACCACATTATGAGAAATACTATCATTATGTGGAAAATTGCTTGTTTACACCCATATACCTTCCTAGAATATTGCCTATAGAGTTAATGACAAATTAAGCACTATTTAATGGAGACAAAAGATGGCAGCAGTTCCAGACCAAGTATTAGGTAAACAGAACGCCCAGGATGCGGATCCTGGCGAGACTCAGGAATGGTTACAGGCGCTCGATGGTGTTATTCGTAACGAAGGTCCTGAGAGGGCTGCCTATCTCATCGATCAACAAATTTCTCATGCTCGTGTCAACGGAGTGGTGCAGCCTTTCCATGCCGAGACTCCTTATATCAATACGATTCCTGTTGAGAATCAAGCCCGCTTACCAGGTGATCAAAATGTGGAACATCGCATTCGTTCATACACTCGCTGGAATGCAATGGCGATGGTCTTGCGCGCTAACAAAGACACGAATGTCGGTGGACACATTTCTTCATTCCAGTCAGCAGCCACTTTGTATGACGTTGGCTTTAACCATTTTTGGCATGCACCGTCTCCTGAGAATGGTGGAGATTTAATATTTGTTCAAGGCCACTCAGCACCAGGCGTTTATGCACGTGCATATATGTTAGGTCGCCTCGAGGAGGGGCAGCTCAATAACTTCCGCCAAGAAGTCGGCGGCAAAGGTATCTCTAGCTATCCACATCCTTGGTTGATGCCAGACTTCTGGCAGTTCCCAACAGTATCGATGGGCTTAGGCCCGATCATGGCCATTTACCAAGCACGCTTTATGAAGTACCTCACAGATCGTGGCTTCATTCAAGAGCAAGGCCGTAAGGTTTGGGCGTTCTTGGGTGATGGCGAAACTGACGAACCAGAATCATTGGGCGCGATTGGTATGGCCGGTCGTGAAAAACTCGATAACCTGATTTTTGTAATCAACTGTAATTTGCAGCGCCTTGATGGACCAGTGCGTGGCAACGGTAGCATTATTCAAGAGCTCGAGAGCGAGTTCCGCGGTGCTGGCTGGAATGTCATCAAAGTTGTGTGGGGTGGTCAGTGGGATGCTCTATTTGCGCGCGACAAAAAAGGTATCTTGATGCAGCGCCTGGGCGAGATCGTCGATGGCCAGTATCAGACCATGAAGTCGAAGAATGGCGCCTACGTTCGCGAGACCGTTTTCAATACTCCAGAATTAAAAGCCTTGGTAAGCGACTGGAGTGATGATGAAATTTGGCAATTGAATCGTGGCGGTCATGATCCACATAAAGTTTACGCAGCATTCCATGCGGCGGTAAATCATAAAAATCAACCTACCGTGATCCTAGCTCATACCATTAAAGGTTATGGCATGGGCGGTTCAGGTGAGGCGATGAACATTGCTCACCAAGCAAAGAAGATGAACGATGACGACGTCCGTCGTTTCCGTGATCGCTTTGAGATTCCCGTTAAAGATGAAGAATTAGATGAAATGCCTTTGGTGAAATTTGCCGAAGGTAGTCCTGAATTGGAATACATGAGGGCGCGTCGTCAAGAGTTGGGTGGTTACTTGCCGCAACGTCGCACTAAAGCGGAGAGCTTGCCTGTTCCTGCTTTAGAAGTATTTGCGCCATTGCTTGAGGCAACTACTGAAGGTCGTGAGATTTCCACAACCATGGCATTTGTGCGCATGCTCAATACGGTAGTGCGCGATAAGGTGTTGGGTAAGCGGGTAGTGCCGATTGTTCCAGATGAGTCCCGTACCTTTGGCATGGAAGGCATGTTCCGTCAATTAGGCATCTGGAATCAACTGGGTCAGCTCTACACGCCAGAAGATCATGATCAGTTGATGTTCTACAAAGAGGACAAGACAGGTCAAATTCTGCAAGAGGGCATTAATGAGGCAGGTGGTATGTGCGACTGGATCGCCGCTGCGACTTCGTACTCTACACACGGTGTACCCATGCTGCCTTTCTATATCTTCTACTCCATGTTTGGTTTCCAGCGTATCGGTGACTTAGCTTGGGCTGCAGGTGATATGCGTAGCCGTGGCTTCTTGCTCGGTGGTACGGCCGGTAGAACTACCTTGAACGGTGAAGGCTTACAGCACGAAGATGGCCACAGTCATCTTTGGAGTGGTGCGGTTCCTAACTGTATTAGCTATGACCCAACCTTCTCATTTGAATTGGCGGTAGTGATTCAGGATGGTATGCGTCGTATGTTGGAGGTTCAGGAAGACGTGTATTACTACGTTACTTTGATGAATGAGAACTATTCACACCCAGCAATGCCTAAGGGTGCGGAGAAAGACATCATTAAGGGTATGTATAAGCTCAAGTCTGTTGGTGATGACAAAGCAAAATTACGCGTACAGCTTTTAGGATCAGGAACGATCTTCCGTGAAGTAATCGAAGCTGCAGAGATCCTTCATAAAGACTGGGGGGTTGCTTCTGATTTGTGGGGATGCCCAAGCTTTACTGAGTTAGGCCGTGATTGGACTGCGGCACACCGTAGCAATCTCTTAAATCCAGCAGCTACACCAGTGTTATCTCATGTAGAGAAATGCTTGAAGGATACTTCGGGCCCAATCGTTGCGGCTACTGACTATGTTCGCTTATTTGCTGAGCAAATTCGTCCAGCAATCCAGCACATGGGCCGCCGTTATGAGGTATTGGGTACCGATGGCTTTGGTCGCTCTGACACTCGTGAAAAACTCCGTGACTTCTTTGAAGTAGATCGTCGTTGGGTCGTTCTGACTGCCTTGAGATCTTTAGTTGACTCTGGACAACTTGAGCGCTCTAAGTTGGCTGAGGCGATTCAGAAGTACAACATCGATGCTACTAAACCAAACCCTATGACGGTTTGATAAGAGATAAATACTATGAGTCAAATAATTGAAATCAAAGTCCCGGATATCGGTGACTATAAAGATGTGCCTGTGATCGAAGTCTTGGTGAAGGCTGGCGATATGGTTGAGAAAGAGCAATCTATCGTGGTGCTGGAGTCTGATAAAGCCACCATGGATGTTCCCTCA
>CAITHY010000048.1 GCA_903892315.1 uncultured beta proteobacterium
AGGAGGCTATAATCTGTTTTTGCGACTAGGGGTTTTGCATGCGACTCATTCAAAAAGCACTCACTTTTGACGATGTGCTCCTCGTACCGGCTTATTCATCGGTACTCCCTCGAGATGCCAGCCTGGCAAGTAAGTTAACTCGAGATATTTCACTCAATACACCATTGGTGTCCGCAGCTATGGACACCGTCACTGAGGGTCGTTTGGCAATTGCCATGGCCAGTGAAGGTGGTATTGGTATCGTTCACAAAAACTTAAAGCCTGCTGAGCAAGCGCGTGAAGTGGCTAAAGTAAAGCGGTATGAATCTGGTGTTCTGCGTGATCCCATTACGATTAGTCCAGATGTCACTTTGCGTCAGGTAATCCAGCTTTCGCGTGAACATGGATTCTCAGGATTTCCAGTTCTGGTTGGTAAAGAGGTAGTTGGCATTATTACGAATCGCGATTTGCGTTTCGAAGAAGATTTAGATGCTCCAGTAAAAACCAAGATGACTCCACGCGAGCGTTTGATTACTGTGAAAGAGGGCTGCTCACTAGACGAAGCTAAACGCTTAATGAGCCAACATCGTTTAGAGCGTGTATTGGTTGTCAATGACAAGTTTGAATTGCGTGGCCTCATTACCGTTAAAGATATTCTCAAGGCAACGGAACATCCGAATGCTTGTAAAGATAGCGAAGGTAAGTTGCGCGTTGGCGCCGCAGTAGGTGTTGGCCCTGATAACGATGAGCGTATTGAGTTATTGGTGCGCGCTGGTGTTGATGTGATCGTAGTTGATACAGCTCACGGCCATAGCCAAGGCGTATTAGATCGCGTGAAGTGGGTTAAGAAAAACTACCCCCATGTACAAGTGATTGGCGGCAATATCGCCACAGGTGATGCCGCCAAGGCGTTAGCTGATCATGGCGCTGATGGTGTTAAGGTAGGTATTGGCCCAGGTTCAATTTGTACCACCCGTATTGTTGCTGGTGTGGGTGTGCCACAAATTACTGCGATTGTGAATGTGGCAACTGCACTGAAGGGTACTGGCATTCCATTGATTGCTGATGGTGGCATCCGTTACTCAGGTGACGTTGCAAAAGCATTAGCTGCTGGCGCTAGTTCGGTCATGATGGGCGGTATGTTTGCTGGAACTGAAGAAGCTCCAGGCGAAGTATTCTTATACCAAGGACGTTCTTATAAGAGCTATCGCGGTATGGGTTCTTTGGGCGCGATGGCAGATGGTTCTGCTGATCGTTACTTCCAAAGCGATATTGTTGCGAATGCAGAAAAGCTTGTGCCAGAAGGTATTGAAGGTCAGGTCCCATACAAAGGTAGCGTGTTGGCAATCTTGCATCAGCTCACTGGCGGCATTCGTTCTTCAATGGGTTACCTTGGCTGCAAGACTATCGATGAGCTCCATGAAAAAGCCAACTTTGTTGAAATCACTTCAGCTGGCGTGCGTGAGTCGCACGTTCATGATGTGAAGATTACTAAAGAAGCGCCAAATTACCATATTGATTAACAACTAAAAAAAGCTGAAATAAAGGCTGATCTTTTCGTGCACGACAAAATACTGATTCTCGACTTTGGTTCACAAGTAACTCAACTCATTGCTAGGCGTGTGCGCGATGGGCGCGTGTATTCAGAGATTCATCCCTACGATTGCGACCCAGAATTCATTCGTCAGTTCATTCAAGAGCACGGCGGCAAAGGTATCATTCTTTCTGGTGGCCCTAGTTCGGTAACTGAAGACGGTAGTCCCCGCGCGCCCCAAATCGTTTTTGAGCTTGGCGTTCCTGTTCTCGGTATTTGCTACGGCATGCAAACCATGGCTACCCAATTAGGTGGCGCAGTTGCTTCTGCAGAATCCTTAGGTAAAGCACGTGAGTTTGGTTACTCTGAAGTGCGTGCGCATGGGCATACAAATTTGCTCAAAGGCATTCAGGACTTCACTACTAGCGAAGGTCATGGCATTTTGAAGGTGTGGATGAGTCATGGTGACTCAGTCACCTCAATGCCCCCTGCATTTAAGTTAATGGCCTCAACTGATTCTTGCCCTATTGCGGGCATGGCAGACGAAGAGCGTCGTTTCTATGCGTTCCAGTTTCATCCTGAAGTCACTCACACCATTCAAGGTACTGCAATCATTGAGCGCTTTGTCCATGAAATATGTCAGTGCAAGCCTGACTGGGTAATGGGCGATTACATTGCAGAAGCGGTTGAGAATATTCGCAAGCAAGTCGGTAATGAAGAGGTTATTCTGGGCTTATCTGGCGGTGTTGACTCTAGTGTTGCTGCTGCTTTAATTCATCGGGCGATAGGCGATCAGCTGACTTGTGTATTTGTAGATCATGGCCTACTTCGCTTGAATGAAGGCGACATGGTCATGGAAATGTTTGCACGCAACTTAGGTGTGAAGGTTATCCGCGTTGATGCTAAAGAGAAATTCATGGGCGAGTTGGCCGGCGTTGCTGATCCAGAAGCCAAGCGCAAAATCATCGGTAAAGAATTCGTCGAAATTTTCCAGACTGAGTCGGGGAAGATTCAGAATGCGCAGTGGCTTGCCCAAGGAACGATCTACCCAGATGTCATTGAGTCTGCAGGCAAGGGCAAGAAGGGCGCACATACGATTAAGAGCCACCATAATGTTGGCGGCTTACCTGAAGACATGCATCTCAAATTACTCGAGCCATTGCGTGAATTATTTAAAGATGAAGTTCGTGAACTTGGCGTGGCCTTAGGTCTTCCTCGTGAGATGGTGTATCGCCACCCATTCCCTGGCCCTGGCCTTGGAGTGCGTATTTTGGGTGAAGTCAAAGCGGAATTTGCTAGCTTGCTGCAACGTGCTGATGCTATTTTCATTGAAGAGTTGCGTAATACGATTGATAAAGCAAGTCAAAAATCTTGGTATGACCTTACCAGCCAAGCATTTGCTGTTTTCTTGCCGGTGAAGTCTGTTGGTGTAATGGGTGATGGCAGAACATACGAATATGTTGTTGCTCTTCGAGCAGTGCAAACCCAAGACTTTATGACGGCGCATTGGGCTCACTTGCCACATGAATTACTCGGCACGGTTTCCAATCGCATCATCAATGAAGTGCGTGGTATCAATCGAGTCGTATACGACATCAGTGGTAAACCGCCTGCAACGATTGAGTGGGAATAAGGGGTAGGCTACCTAAGTCTACCCAACAGCCATGCTTGAGCTACGCGCAGCATCACTCGCAATCCTGGCAAGCGCTGATGCTCAAAGTAAGGTAAGTCAGTTACTCAGTCTGTTTACCGAGTATCAAAATCAAAAAGTTAGCCTAGATCTTGCTCGCAAGCATGATGCTCAAAACCTCTCTCTACCAGGTCGTCCATTAAAGCCAGAGTTGGTGCTGCCTAAATTGGTCCCCAAAAGAAGAATGGATTCACCTGAAGGTAGGGCGGGCTTATTGCATTCACTTGCGCATATTGAATTTAATGCGATGAACCTTGCTTTAGATGCCATCTGGCGCTTCCCAGGCATGCCCAAGGAATACTATGAAGATTGGCTAAAGGTAGCCAAAGAAGAGGCCTACCACTTCAGTTTAGTGAATGAGCATTTACACGCTCTTGGATTTTCTTATGGAGATTTTTCTGCGCACAATAGTTTGTGGGAAATGGTCGAGCGAACAACCGATTCTGTGATTGCCAGAATGGCGCTAGTACCTAGAACAATGGAAGCCCGAGGCTTAGACGCAGTTCCAGCGATTCGAGATCGCTTTGTGCAAATTAAAGAAGCTAGGGCGGTAGAGATTCTAGAAATTATCCTCAATGATGAAATTGGCCATGTGCTGATTGGCAATCGCTGG
>CAITHY010000049.1 GCA_903892315.1 uncultured beta proteobacterium
ATATGATCTTTGACGCAATAGCATGGGATGATGACGGCTATGACCATAGAATGTATTTAATTTTTAAAATCGTTCAAAAAAGGATGAAGCTAAATTTACCTACTTGTACATTGTGCCAAACTAATCGAAAAGCTTACATTGTCTGATTATTTAACCCCTTGCCCGCAGTCTAGCGACTTGCAAACTATACCCAATGTTGTAGTTGAGGCTTGGCGGGCTTTTGCGGCCATCTTGGTCATGTTTTGCCATTATCGATTGTGGTGGATTCAAGGGCCAAGTTATGCTGATATTGCCAGTACAGGAGTGGATCTATTTTTTGTCTTAAGTGGGTTTGTCTTTGCGCCAACCCTCTTGCATGGGCTTTCCTCCTATGCTGCTTTTATGGTTCGGCGAGTATTTCGCATATATCCCTTGTACTTGATTGCCTTAGCCTTGTACGCCCTCTTAGAAACTCAGGATTTTGACATAAAAGCATTGTTAGCTCATTTGCTGATGTTGCAAACTAGCTTTTCCATGGGAATAGCCTTTTTTTATAATCCTGTTTTTTGGAGTTTGCCTCCAGAATGGGCGTTTTATTGCACAATGCCGCTTTTGATATTGGCTGTAAGGGCTTGGGGTTTGGGGCTTTGCATTGTACTGGCACTGATTATTCGAGTAGGTTTGGGGGTATGTGTTGAGCCGCCCCTGTTACCGTCTGACCAACTGACTTGGGTTAATTGGGCAGTGATTAACCTGCCAGGAATTGCTGCCGAATTTTCGCTTGGTGTGCTGGTGTATTGGGCCCACTATGAGGGGGCATTTACGCGTTATCGTAGTGTTGTAGGGCTGTTTTTTGCTGCATCTTTATTGCTGACTTAGTGGGCGTACGGGCTCTTTTTGAGGGCATCGCCGTCCCCGTTTGTGGGAAATTTAGTCGGATTGATCGCCGCATTTATTTATAGTTTGGGCCTTTGGCTTAGCCTGAACATCAATAGGCCTCTGAGCTCTATTTGGCATGCTCTCGCAAGGTATGGGCGCGCTTTAAGCTATGGCATTTATCTTTTTCATAATACTGCGCCTGTCTTGATTCAAGATTTGGGTTGGAAGTTGAGCGCAACTTCATTGACTCTTGTCAGTATTTTGCTCACTTGGCTGATGGCAGATTTGGCGCATCGGTTTATTGAGGTACCTTATCGTAGCTATGGACGCAGTTTAAGTGAGCGATATTGACCGCTCAAATCGAAGCCAAGTTAGTACGAGTGAATTGCGGCCGTGTATGGGTTCACAAGCTATTGCAAAATATTGTCCTGGCGCTAATAAATCCCAATCGGCAATGGAAAAACTAGCATTTTCATGGGGCTCAGGCGTACGCCATAGGGCTGGCATCACAAAAGGGGAGGGACTCCAAGCAATTAGCTGTCGTTTTCCTAGAAGCAAATTTAATTCTTCCAAAGAGGTAGGGATAGTAGAGTTGGAATATTGCGCATTGATCCAATGAGGTAAGCAGTGCAAAACAGTGCGAATACCTTTTAACTTTGCGAGCCAAGGAAAATACTGTTCTTCATACAATGCGTGACTTGTATGCATGAGTGCATTTTTGGATAGATGGTGTTGATAATAATGAAAACCAATTGCTTGGGGGCAAATAGCTAACTGAAAACCTTGTTGGCGTAAACGTCGACTGAGGTCAGCATCTTCAAAAAACATGAAATAACGCTCATCAAACAAGGATCCCCTAACGGGGCTTGCTTGCTGCGCGGCTGCGCGGCGAATTAATAAAATAGCTCCCGATAAATAGTCCTGCAAGACCAGCTTGTGAGTATGCCGTATTGCTTGTTCTGTCCGATAGTAGCGCCGCCAAATCATTCGATAGATCGCTGGATGCCTTCTGATGAGCACATCTAGTATTAACTGCCCAATCGATTGCGGTGTCGTACAAGGGATTGCCCACTGGCGATCTTGGCTTTGATACATAGCCGGTGCTAGCGCAGCAATATTTGGTTGCTTCTCTAAAGCAGCGATTAAAGTTTTGAATTGTGTCGTCTCGAGTTTCGCATCTGGGTTAAGTAGCAAAAGATATGGCGCATGACTTTTTTTAAATAACTGATTGCAGGCACCTCCAAATCCCAGATTACTTGCAGATCTTTCTAGGCGAATATCGGCAGATAAGGAGAGTGGTGCTAAAGCGCGCTCTAGCCGAAGCCATTCTTCATTATCGTTACTGTTATCAATCACCCAAAAAATCCATGCAGAATCAAATCCTAAGCTGCCAATTGCTTGAGCTGTTTGATTGGCAGAAAAATAGTTGACGATGAAAATATCGGTCTGCATCACTTACTAATTTTCGTTATTGAGATACTGCATGTGATTGAGTAAATCTACGGCCCACCAGCCACCAGGATCTTGATACAGTACTTTTGAAAAAAAATCGTAGATCGATTGAATGGCCATTGGGTCATTTGCAGACATTGGGGGATGAAGATACATCTCATACTGACCCGGACCAATACAACGGCATAGGTAGCCACTAATCTCACTATTAGTTGCTAGCGCCATGCGTAGAGCGCCTCCAGCCAGTTGGCGAGTGGCGCCAACGAACTTGACCAGTTGAGACACGCCTTGTGATGAGGTCGGAGCATCAGCTAATACAACTAAGGTTTCATGAGCTTCTAGCATCCGATAAAAAGGGCGCATACCCAATTCCATATCGATAAATTTTCCGCTATTGGTATATTGCTCTAGACCGCGATATTTCTTATCAAAATGGGCTTTTACGGCAGGATCCACTCGAGGATCATGCGTCACACTTGAAGTCATGCAATTAATTTTTCCACCACAGCGCGCTAAAAACGGGATGCCAATGAGCGCGCTTTCATAATGAGGGGTCAGAAGCAATAATCCAGTTTTTCGATCATGAGCTATATTGGCCAAAGAGCTGGGATGCATGACACAAGTAAATGCATCGATCTTTTTTTGAGCAATTAATTGGGCGTCATATTCATCGCGCGCTTCCGCGGCATAGCGACCAGCTCGCCACTTTTGACGTTGATAGGTGCTTGTAGCTGGAAACATCAGTTGTAAGCTACGTTCCGTTTGCCTCCAAATATGTCGAAAACCTAAAGCCATGCTACGCCAGTCTTTGCCAATTAGCCCATGTAATTTACCGCGCCATTGGGCCATGGGGTAACCAAGCCAGAGCGGCAGGCTCGCTAGCCAGGGTAGAAAATAGGCAAAATCCCAATGGTGCATAACCCTTAAAAATGCCCAAAGCCAGCGATGCAAATTTTTAGTCATGGCGTTGAATTTCAAAAAACCGGGCGGTTGCACCAATCTGATCTATTTCAAAACATGGAGTGGCAAGTGGCAGTTTGCTGCGCCATTTATTTTCAAAAGCAAGAGCGCTTTGAACTATA
>CAITHY010000050.1 GCA_903892315.1 uncultured beta proteobacterium
ATGATCGCCTTTCGCTAGATGGTGATGCTGGCTCTCAGGTTCCGCGTAATGTCTACTTTAAAGAGCTCTTTAGACTTCAGGGTGAATTAGTAAAGCTCCAAGACTGGGTAGTGGCTAATAAGGTCAAGGTTGCGGTTCTTTTTGAAGGTCGTGATTCGGCGGGTAAGGGTGGCGCGATTAAGCGTATTACTCAACGATTGAATCCGCGGGTATGTAAAGTTGTTGCATTACCTGCACCAAACGAACGTGAAAAAACCCAATGGTACTTCCAACGCTACATCTCACATTTACCTGCTGGTGGTGAAATTGTGTTGTTTGACCGTAGTTGGTACAACCGCGCTGGTGTTGAAAAAGTGATGGGGTTTTGTACTGATGATGAGTATGAGGAATTTCTCAGAACAGTTCCAGATTTAGAGCGCATGATGATTCGCTCAGGAGTGATTCTCATCAAGTATTGGTTCTCCATCTCCGATGATGAGCAGTACAACCGCTTCATGATGCGTATTCATGATCCATTAAAACAATGGAAATTAAGTCCTATGGACTTAGAGGCCCGTCGTATGTGGGAAGCCTATACCAAGGCTAAAGAAACAATGCTAGAGCGCACTCATATTCCTGAGGCGCCATGGTGGGTAGTGGCTGCCAACGACAAGAAAAAGGCTCGCCTCAATTGCATCACCCACCTTCTAAATCAAATTCCGTACCAGGAAATTGATCATCCTATGATTAGCCTTCCAGAGCGAGTTCATAACCCGGATTACTTGCGTGGCCCTGTTCCACCTGAGATGTACGTACCTGAAGTTTACTAATTTAGTCGGTATGGTGATAATCTCTTAAAAAAAGAAGAGGTTATTTTGAAAAAGATTCATCCGCTCATTACCAATAGAGAATTTAAGCTGCTGATTAAGCCGCAAGGCTTAGATCGCCATAGCAAAATCACCGCATTGAGTGATCAAATTCTGAAGTTCTGCAAAACCAATAAGGTGGAATTCTTTCATCTAGATAATGCCACTACTGGTTTGCGTAACATTTACTTTTACGACACGCCTGGTCAAGATTTTCGCCAAAACGATATTATTTTGCGCGTTAGGGAATCAAGACAGAATGTCTGGGTTGATGACTATGCTGAAGTCACCTTAAAGTGTCGAGCCCATGATTTGGATCAAGCATCAAGCTTTAATCCTAGCCCCAAAAAGAAGATCAAATCTCGCATTCGTTTTAAAGAGGAAATATTGCGTGGTGATGAGCTAGGATCTCAGCGTCAAATTTATTCAAATAACGCAATCCTCGATGCGGTACCTATTGATGATTTATTTGATAGGTCCTTGGAAAGTGTTGCCCAATTTTTCCCTGGCCTTGCAAAGCTCTCAATAGATAAGGATGCGCCTTTGCGTATTGTTGGTGGTAAAACCAATAAAATTTTAGAAGCCTGCTTACCAATAGGTAACTTGGTATTTGGGGATGGAGTCCAAGCCCATTGTGAAATTGCCATTTGGATGAAAAGCGTGGGCGATCCGATGGTAGGCGAATTGGCCTTCTCCTATCGCGTGAATGATGAGAACAGAGCTCAGGCGAAAGCCCACAAACGAGCTGATAAGTTTTTCAAAAAACTGCAGATAGAGCTGACTGACTGGTTAGAGATTGGAAGCACTAAAACAGCATTGGTATACGGTAAGCCGGAATGACCTCTCAAGACCTCTGCCTAAAAGAGGGACGAGTTTCCCTAAAAGAGCTTTTTACTCAATTTCTCATGATTGGTGCGATGAGCTTTGGCGGAGGAATCATTGCTTATGAGCGAATCTTGCTGATTCAAAAGAAGCAATGGCTTACCGCAGATGAATTCATGGGTTATCTTGCAATTAGTCAAACAATGCCAGGTCTCAATTCCGTCAACTTAGCGGTTCTTGCTGGGGATCACCTAAGGGGCTTTTGGGGTTCAGTTGCAGCCACTTTGGGGCTGATCATTCCTGGATCTTTATTTGTATTAATTATTGGTGTCGCCTATACCAATAACAATGATCATCCATTGGCTAATCTCATTTTGACTGGAATTGCCGCAGGTGCTTGCGGATTGTTGGCAGCTATTACCTATCGCATTGGCGACCAACACTGGAAGCATTTCAAATCCCTCATCATCATTGCATGCACTTTTGCTTTGATGAGTATTGCCAAATTATCATTGCCCTTAGTGCTTTTGATCATGGCGCCGATATCTATTTATCTTTACAGGCCAAATTCAAAAATATGAATTTGCTTATTCAGCTAGCGCTTAGTTTTGGGCTCCTATCTATCCTGGCTGTAGGTGGAGGAACTGCTGTTCTTCCTGAGATGCAAACTCTATTGGCGCACCAGTTTGATATTGGCCATACTCAATTTGTCCACATTTACAGTATTGGACAAGTTGCTCCAGGGCCCAATATGCTGATGGTCTTAATCATTGGCTTTCAGGTGGCGGGTTTATTGGGGGCCTTAGTCGTACTACTTGCTTTTTTTATTCCCTCTAGCGTGCTCTGTTTTTATGCAGGGCGTTTATGGAGTTATTTTGGCGAAAACCCTTGGCGCCGATCTATTCAGAATGCTTTAGAGCCCATCTCAGTCGGACTCATGGCATCGGGTGTTTATGCCGTTGGCAAGGCTTCGATTGTTAGCCCGCTAACTGCTGGACTGGCGCTGATTACCCTCTATCTTATTTTGCGTAC
>CAITHY010000051.1 GCA_903892315.1 uncultured beta proteobacterium
AGTATTTACCCGCGATGTTGCCGCTACGAAAGTGCATCAAGTTATCGAACTCTCCCGTGAAGCGGGTCACCCACTACAGTGCACTATGGAGGAAGCATGATTGCCCAAGAATTAGAAGTAAGTTTGCACATGGCGTTTGTTGACGCAAGGGCATCCCGACATGAGTTCATCACAGTTGAGCATTTGCTCGCAGCCTTACTGGATAACGCTACTGCGGTAGAAGTCCTCAAGGCTTGCGCAGTCAATATTGCAGAGCTACGCGCTCAACTCAAAAACTTTATTAACGACAACACGCCTGTGGTGCCGGGCAATGATGAGGTTGATACTCAACCCACGCTAGGATTTCAGCGTGTGATTCAGCGCGCCATCATGCATGTGCAGTCAACCTCGAACGGTAAAAAAGAAGTGACTGGCGCAAATGTGCTGGTTGCCATCTTCGGCGAAAAGGATTCGCATGCGGTTTATTTCTTGCAACAGCAGGGGGTTACCCGCTTAGATGTCGTGAACTTCATTAGTCATGGTGTGCGTAAAGATCAATCGGAGCATGTGAAGCCAGTTGAGCCTTCCCAGGAGGCTGAGGAGTCCAGTGCTTCCGGTAAGGAAAGTCCTCTTGAGCAATACACGCAAAACCTCAATGTCATGGCTCGCCAAGGCAAGATTGATCCATTGATTGGGCGCGAGAGCGAGGTAGAGCGGGTTATTCAAGTGCTGTGCCGTCGTCGCAAAAACAACCCATTATTGGTGGGTGAGGCTGGGGTTGGTAAGACAGCGATCGCGGAGGGCTTAGCCTGGAGAATCGTGAAAGGTGACGTGCCTGATATTTTGGCCAATGCCACTGTTTACTCCTTAGATATGGGCGCCCTGTTAGCGGGTACTAAATACCGTGGTGATTTTGAGCAGCGCTTGAAGAGCGTTCTGAAGTCACTTAAAGATCATGCTCATGGCGTTTTGTTTATTGATGAGATTCATACGCTGATTGGAGCGGGTGCAGCTTCTGGCGGCACATTGGATGCGAGCAATTTATTGAAACCTGCTTTGTCCAATGGCCAACTGAAATGTATCGGTGCAACTACCTTTACTGAATATCGCGGCATCTTTGAAAAGGATGCGGCTTTATCACGTCGTTTCCAGAAGGTGGATGTTGTAGAGCCAACCGTAGATCAAACAGTGCAAATTCTGCGTGGCTTGAAGTCACGCTTCGAAGAGCATCACAGTGTGAAATATGCAGCTGGCGCTTTAGTGGCTGCTGCAGAACTTTCTGCTCGCTATATCAATGATCGGCATTTACCCGATAAGGCGATTGACGTCATCGATGAGGCTGGCGCTGCTCAGCGTATTTTGCCGAAGTCTAAGCAGAAGAAAACTATTGGCCGTCCAGAGATAGAAGAAATCGTAGCGAAGATTGCCCGTATACCGCCACAATCAGTCACCGTTGACGATCGTAGCAAGTTGCAAACTTTGGACCGCGATATTAAGAGCGTGGTCTTTGGTCAAGATCCTGCGATCGAAGCCTTGGCTAGTGCCATCAAGATGACTCGTGCTGGTCTGGGTAAGATTGATAGACCAATTGGGTCATTCCTATTCTCCGGACCAACGGGTGTTGGCAAGACTGAAGTTGCTAAACAGCTTGCTTACATTCTGGGTATTGAGTTGCTCCGTTTTGATATGTCCGAGTACATGGAGCGTCATGCGGTGAGTCGCTTGATTGGTGCGCCTCCAGGTTATGTGGGATTTGATCAGGGCGGCTTACTTACTGAGGCTGTGAATAAGAAGCCACATTGCGTCCTCTTGCTTGATGAAATCGAAAAAGCCCATCCAGATATTTTCAATATTCTTTTGCAGGTAATGGATCATGGCACTTTGACGGATAACAATGGTCGTAAGACTGATTTCCGTAACGTGATCATCATCATGACTACCAATGCTGGTGCTGAAGCGATGCAGAAATCCACCATTGGCTTTACCAATGCGCGCGAGTCTGGTGATGAGATGGCTGATATCAAGAAGTTCTTTACGCCTGAGTTCCGCAATCGCTTGGATGCCATTGTTTCCTTCAAAGCCCTTGATGAGTCGATCATTATGCGTGTAGTTGATAAGTTCTTGATGCAGCTAGAAGAGCAACTCCATGAGAAAAAAGTGGATGCAACCTTTAGCCCTGCTTTGCGTGCCCATTTAGCTAAACACGGCTTCGATCCATTGATGGGCGCGCGTCCGATGCAGCGCATTATTCAAGATACTGTGCGTAAAGCGCTTGCTGATGAGCTGTTATTCGGCAAGTTAGCTCAAGGCGGTCATGTGGATGTCGACATTGATGCTGATGGCAAAGTTCTATTGAATTTCGATGCTCCAGTATTGCCAGGTAAGCGTACTAAAGCTGATGTAGCACCCGCAGAAGAAATTTAATGAACAAACTTTTTAAATAACAATAATCCAAACAAGGAAAATATGTCTCATCACGATAAATTGCTAGAGGCTTTTGAAAACTACAAAGCGGAGAATGAAAAGTTTCAGGGAAAAGGTATTAAGGCTTCTGCTGCACGTGCTCGTAAGGCTTTACAGGAGATTGCTGGTTCTTGCAAAGAGCGCCGCAAAGAAATTACTGCTGAAAAAGAGTCTCGTGAAGGTGCTGGTGCTGGTATCTCGCAAGATGCGGCCCGTAAGGCGCATATTCGTAAGTAAGTCACTTTTACTTAAAAGAAAAGCCACCTACGGGTGGCTTTTTCTACGACTCAATATTGCTAATCTCACTAGGATCTTCCAGTGCTGCCAAAGCCGCCTGCGCCACGACTGCTCTCGGTGAACTCTTCAACGACCTTAAGCTCCACTTGTTGCACGGGCATGACAACCAATTGAGCTAGGCGCTCCATCGGCTCGAGCTTAAATGGAGTGGAGCCACGATTCCAGGTGCTCACCATGAGTTGACCTTGATAGTCAGAGTCAATTAAGCCAACCAAGTTGCCAAGAACGATGCCATGTTTATGGCCTAGGCCAGAGCGGGGTAGGATAAACGCAGCATAGCGCGGATCTTCTACGTAAATCGCTAATCCAGTGGGTACGAGCACCGTTTGACCAGGGGCAATCTCCATGGCTTCGTCAATACAGGCACGCAGATCTAGACCAGCACTGCCGGGAGTGCCATAAGTCGGCAATTGATCGCGCATACGTTCATCGAGAATTTTGACTTGGAGAGATTGCATAGTGTTCCTAAAGCGGGGATTTAAATTTTCTTGGCAACGAGCGAGATGAGCTGACGTGCTAATTGCAGTTTTTCTGCTTTAGCAATTTTTTTGCTGCCACTGGCATCGATTACGAGTAATTGATTGAGATCGCTACCAAAGGTATCTGGACCGATATTGCCAACAACCATTGGAATCCCTTTGCGCTGACGCTTCTCATCAGTATGCTTTTCTAAATCGGTTGACTCTGCTGCAAAGCCAACGCAATAGGGGTATGGTTTACCGCCTTTGTTTTTAACTGTTTTAGCAACATCCAGAAGAATGTCGGGGTTAGCCGAAAACTCAAGATTAGGCGCTTGATTACCTTGGCGCTTCATCTTTTCTTTGGCTGGTTTAGCAATACCCCAGTCAGCTACGGCAGCCACCGCAAAGAAGATATCGCAGTCAGTCGCACTTAGAGTGGCTGCATGCATTTCTTTGGCACTTACTACGTTGGTGCGGGTAATTTTTCCGGTAGCTTCAAGCGGAGTGTCAAGATCACATGGCCCGGCAATTAAATGGACTTGAGCGCCCGCCTCAACAGCAGCCCTTGCAATTGCAAAACCCATCTTGCCCGAGCTGTGATTGGTAATGCCGCGCACCGGATCAATTGCTTCAAATGTGGGGCCCGCAGTAATTAATACTTTTTTTCCGGCCAACGATTTTTTCTGAAAGAAGGCGACAACTTGTTCAGCAATCTCGGCAGGCTCGAGCATTCGGCCCATGCCGATTTCACCACAAGCTTGAAAACCACTGGCTGGGCCAAGTAGGGTCACGCCATCGTCAGAGAGTCGCTTCACACTTCTTTGTGTAGCTGCATGCTCCCACATCTGCTTGTTCATCGCCGGTGTCAGCAAAAGAGGGCAATCTCTTGCAAGGCAAAGCGTAGTTAATAGGTCATCAGCTAAGCCTAGGGATAGCTTAGCCATGAGATCAGCACTTGCAGGCGCAATCAGAATGGCATCTGCAGAGCGAGAGAGCTCAATATGCGCCATATTGTTTGGAATGGTGCTATCCCATTGACTCAAGTAAACCGGATTGCCGGTGAGGGCTTGCATGGTAACTGGAGTCACAAATTGTTGCGCAGCCTCAGTCATCACCACTTGAACAGATGCGCCTTCTTGCATGAGTTGACGTGCTAGCTCAGGGGCTTTATAGGCTGCTATGCCGCCAGAGATGCCAAGGACGATCTTCTTATTTAAAAGTGATTGCATGGCGCCAGCTTAATGGGATTGGGCGGATTTGCCAAATGACTTGCGTAATTCACCCCAAATAATGAGGGCGGCGCCGATGCAGATGGCGCTATCGGCAATATTGAATGCAGGCCAATGCCAGCTGCCGTAGTACACATCAATAAAGTCGACGACGGCACCATACATCACTCGATCTAGGACGTTGCCTAGTGCGCCACCCAGGATGAGACTCAAGGCTACGCAGAGTAGTTTGTCGCTTTGGCTTTTATTGAGCATCCAAATAATATAAATGGAGGCTGCCAGCCCAAGAACAGTGAAAAACCAGCGCTGCCAACCAGAGCCTTGCGCCAGAAATGAAAATGCTGCACCAGGATTAAAGAGAAGTAGCCAGTTCAGAAATGGAAGAACTGGTTCAGGCACGCCCATTTGTAAATTACTGAGTGCTGACCACTTGCTGACTTGATCTAGCAATAGCACGATGACGGCAATTGCTAGATAACGAGGTAGCGCAAGACTTTTCATAAAGAGAGCTCTTAAGCGAAGAGGCGTTGATCACCATCACCGAAGAGATTGCTGATGCAGCGACCACATAATTCCGGATGTTCGGCATTGCTTCCTACATCCTTAGTGTGATGCCAGCAGCGGCCGCATTTTTTATATTGGCTACCGCGTACTAAAACCTCTAAGCCTGCATTGCTGAGTTCAATATTGGCGCTAGAGGTAATAGTTACAAAACGTAAATCATCCTCTAATGAGTGCAGGATGGCGAAATCAACGTCGCCTGCTTTGATTGTGAGCTCAGCTTGTAACGACGAGCCTACATTGCCTGCTGCGCGCTCAAGCTCAATTGCCTTGGTTACCTCAGAACGAATTTCGCGAATACGATTCCACTTGGCAAGCAATTCATCGGCATGCGTAATCTCAGGGAACTTGCCAAACTCTTCCATGAAGATCGATTCCGTAGGCTTGCTGCTTGAGCCATGGGGGAAGTCTTTCCAAGCCTCCTCTGCGGTGAAGGAGAGGAATGGAGAGAGCCACTTTAAAAGATTGCGAGTGATGTGGAATAGGGCGTTCTGAGCAGCGCGGCGGTCGGGAGAGTCTGGTGCGCTTGTGTAGAGACGATCCTTGAGAATGTCTAAATAAAAGCCACCCAAATCTTCAGAGCAGAAAGTCAACATGCGAGCAACTGCGGGCTGGAATTCATATGCCTTGTAGTGAGCCTCAATATCATTTTGCAATTGATTAGCAAGAGCAACTGCATAACGATCAATCTCAAGCCATTGATCGGCAGGTATTGTGTGCTTGCTAGGATCAAAATCAGACAGGTTGGCTAGCAAGAAGCGCAAAGTATTACGAATGCGACGATAGCTCTCAGTAACGCGTTTGAGAATCTCATCCGAGATCGTCATTTCGCCAGAGTAGTCGGTTGATGCAACCCATAGGCGAATGATTTCAGCGCCGAGTTTGTCAGCAACCTGTTGAGGCGCAATAACGTTACCTACAGACTTACTCATCTTGCGTCCTTGACCGTCGACTGTAAAGCCGTGGGTAAGGAGTGCCTTATATGGCGGCTTGCCATCCAGCATGGCGCCAGTTAGCAATGAGGAGTGGAACCAACCACGGTGCTGGTCTGAGCCCTCTAGATACAGATCTGCTAAACGACCATTTGGTGTTTCTGCATCCGAAGTGAGCAACTCATTGCGGTGTGAGCCACGAATGACATGCCAGTGGGTTGTGCCAGAGTCAAACCAAACATCTAAGGTGTCACGATTCTTTTCATATTGCGCAGCTTCTTCACCCAGCAGTTCAGAAACTTCGAGTTTTTGCCAGGCTTCAATACCTTCTTTTTCGACGCGCTTGGCGATCTCTTCTAGCAGTTCAACAGTGCGTGGATGTGGCTCACCACTTTCTTTATGAACAAAGAAAGCCATTGGGACACCCCATTGGCGCTGACGTGACAAAGTCCAATCAGGGCGATTGGCAATCATGCTGCTTAAGCGTTGTTTGCCCCATGCTGGGAAGAACTCAGTGCTATCGATTCCTGCTAAGGCAGTCTCGCGCAAACTGGCTTTGCCATCAGATGGCTTCTTATCCATGCTTGCAAACCATTGCGAGGTTGCGCGATAAATAATGGGTGATTTATGGCGCCAGCAATGCATGTAAGAGTGGGTATACGTTTTATCACGCAGCAGGCTGTCTGCTTCACGCATGGCCTCAACGATCTTGGGGTTTGCTTTCCAGATATATTCATTGGCGAAGAGTGGTAGCCAGGATGCATACACACCATTGCCCATCACTGGATTCAGAATATCTTTATCAGCAAGCTTGTTGGCTTTGCAAGATTTAAAGTCCTCCTCGCCATATGCAGGAGCGGAGTGAACAACCCCTGTGCCGGTATCGAGCGTGACATATTCAGCTGGGTAAATTGGTGATAGTCGCTTATAGCCTTCGTGCAGTGGAGCTAATGGATGCCAGAAGGAGATATTTGCAAGCTGGTTGCCAGTACAGGTTGCAATGACTTTGCCTTCAAGGCCGTAATCTTCCAGGCAAGTCTCAACGCGATCTTTAGCCAGAATCAGTAGCTTGTCGCCAACATCAACTAAAGCGTAAGTAAGTTCTGGATGGACATTCATTGCCTGGTTGGCGGGAATGGTCCAGGGAGTTGTTGTCCAAATGACAATTTGGCCAGGTTTATTTGGAAGCTCTGTGAGTCCAAATACTTTTGCTAGCTGTGGGCGTTGTGCATCATCGAACGCAAAACCAACGTCTACTGTCGGATCGGTCTTGTCTTGATATTCCACTTCAGCTTCAGCAAGCGCAGAGCCACAATCAAAGCACCAGTTCACTGGTTTCAAGCCGCGGAAGACATAGCCTTTTTCCCAAATCTTCCCAAGAGCGCGGATTTCATCAGCCTCATTGCGGAAGTTCATGGTGAGGTAAGGGTTGTTCCAGTCGCCCAGCACGCCTAAACGCTCAAAATCTTTCTTCTGCTTCTCGACTTGGACGTGAGCATACGCACGCGCTTTAGATTGGACTTCGGCGGTGGGTAAATTTTTGCCAAACTCTTTTTCAATCTGAATTTCAATCGGCATACCATGGCAATCCCAGCCAGGCACATAAACAGAGTCAAAGCCCATGAGCCAGCGAGACTTGACGATCATATCTTTCAGAATCTTGTTAACGGCATGACCAATATGAATGTCGCCGTTTGCATATGGAGGGCCATCATGCAGAATGAATTTTGGTTGATTGGCATGGGCTGCACGAATCTTTTCGTAGAGCTTGTTTTTTTGCCAGCCTGCAACCCACTGTGGTTCGCGCTTAGCTAGATCTCCTCGCATTGGGAAGGCGGTATCTAGTAGATTGACGGGATAAGAGTTTTCTTTTTCAGACATAAGCTTTTTTCTGGAAATAATTTCTGGCATGCGCTGCATCTGCTGCAATCGCTTGTGTAAGGGTTTCGAGGTCTGAGTACTTCGCCTCATCACGAATTTTTTCTAATAGTTCTACGGTGATAATTTTTCCGTAAACATCTGCGTTGTAATCAAAGATGTGGGTTTCCAGCAATACTCTGCCCTCATCTTCCACTGTTGGTCTGACGCCTAAGCTGGCCACTGCGGGGAGTGGTTTGTCTGTCAGACCTAAAACCTGTGCGGTAAATATTCCAGTAGTTGCTGGCTTGCGATGGTGGAGGTGATTGGCAACAGCTAAGTTCAAAGTAGGGAAGCCAAGCTGACGCCCCAGTTTTTGACCATGAATCACGTGCCCAGAAATTCCATAAGGACGACCTAATAATTTCTCTGCTTGTTTCATGTCGCCGTTAGCAAGCGAATGACGCAAAGCTGAGCTAGAGATACGCTCACCATCTTCTAAGATAGTTTGAATACTTGAGACTTCAAAACCATACTTTTCACCAGCAGCTTTCAAGCTCGTGAAGTTGCCTGCACGTTTTGCGCCATAGCAAAAATCATCACCAATCAAAATCCATTTGGCGTTCAGCCGTTTGACAATAATCTCTGCAACAAATTCTTCAGGCGACAGTTTGGCAAAAGCTGAGTTGAAGTGTTCCACAACGACACGATCTATACCAAGTTGGGCAAGGGCAGCTAATTTGTCGCGCAAATTGAGAATGCGTGGCGGTGCTTGCTCTGGAGAAAAGAATTCTTTTGGGTGTGGCTCAAAGGTCATCACACAACTGACCAGGCTTCGATCCTTGGCGCCAGCAACCAGCTCCTTGAGTAGGGCGCGATGACCCCTGTGCACGCCATCGAAATTACCGATGCTGAGGGCACAAGCAGGTCCTGCAGAAAACTGGGTGGGGCCACGGAATACGTTCACAAAATCGCTTTCAGGGTAGCCATCAATTATATTGTGGGCATGCCTTCTATCGTCACCTTAATCTCTGGCCGCGGATCTAATTTCGAGGCCATCGTCAAAACGGCTCAAAAAGAGCAGTGGCCAGTCACTTTTGCTGGCGTTATAGCGAATCACTCAGCGGCTAAGGGCCTTGATTTTGCTCGCTCGCAGGGTATTCCCGCCTTTATCATTGAGCATAAAGAGCACCCGACCCGGGAATCCTTTGATGCCGCCCTAATTGCGCAGATTGATGCTTTAGGGGCTGATTTGGTGGTTCTGGCGGGCTTCATGAGAATTTTGACCCCGGGCTTTATTCGCCATTTTGAGGGGCGATTGATCAATATCCACCCCGCCTTATTGCCAGCCTTCCCTGGTTTGCACACCCATGAGCGAGCTTTGGGGGCTGGGGTGAAGGAGCACGGCGCCACAGTTCACTTCGTAAATGAGGGTGTAGATGAGGGCCCAATTATTTGTCAGGCCTCAGTTCCAGTGCTAGAAAGTGATGATGCTGACACCTTAGCTGCTCGTGTTTTGGCTGCTGAGCATCAAATTTACCCGCGGGCCGTAAAATGGTTCCTTGATGGACGATTGCGAATAGAAGGTAATCAAGTGAAGTTACAACCCCCGGAGTCGCAATTTTTTAAATTATGAGTGCAGAACGTCCACCCCGCAGATCTGGCAGCAGACTGGCCCCACACAAAAGCTACGCAACGAAATCGAAAGATCCTCTACGTCGTCCCGAGCGTCGCAATGCTAGCGGTAATTTAATTGCGCCAGAAGGTCAAAAGAATTTCTCGAATGCAAAAGCATTGCCGCAGCATGCGATTCATCTTGAACGTTTACTTCCTGAATTACTCAGTTTTGAGCAGCCAGCCGACCGCGTAGTCAGTCGTTATTTTAGAGAAGAGAAACAACTCGGAAATCGTGATCGCGCTTTGATTGCAGAGAGTGCTTTTGCAATTTTGCGCCGCAAAAATGAGTTCTCTCAATTTGCCTCAAGTGGCGAAGGCTCTCAGCCTAGACGCCTAGCCCTATTGGGTTTGCTGTCCGCTCTATCAGAAGGCGGATTAGGTTCGGCGAACCGTGCAGAGAGCGCAATTGCTGACTTAGCGCATGTATTAAAGCCGGGTGAATACGAATGGCTGCAACGTTTTGCAACGGTTGATCCTACGGCATTAAATCCTCTCGTGAGGAACAATTTGCCAGAGTGGTTGTGGGATGCCTTTGGAAAATATCCTGGTGAAGAAACTCGCGAAGATTTGGCTAAGTCATTAATGCATCCAGCACTCTTAGATTTGCGTGCGAACACCATGAAAACCAATCGTGAAGAGCTACTCGCACAGATGAATGCATTGGGTGGTCGCTATCAAGCAATTCCAACTCCTTATGCACCTGATGGAGTGCGCATTATGGGTAAGCCTGCTTTGCAAAACACCGCTGGTTTTAAAGCGGGGATGTTTGAAGTCCAGGATGAAGGTAGTCAGCTTTTGGCCTACTTACTTGCACCCAAGCGCGGTGAAATGGTGGTCGACTTTTGTGCTGGAGCGGGCGGTAAGACTTTAGCCATTGGAGCACTCATGCGCTCTACAGGGCGTTTGTATGCTTTAGATACATCAGAGCGTCGTTTGGCGAATTTGAAGCCAAGGCAAGCTCGTAGCGGCCTTTCAAACGTCCATCCAGTATGGATTGATAGTGAGAATGACGCCAAAATCAAGCGTTTGGCAGGCAAGATAGACCGCGTTCTGGTCGATGCCCCTTGCAGTGGTATGGGTACCTTGCGACGCAATCCCGACCTGAAGTGGCGTCAGACCCCTGAGGGGGTCTTGGAGTTAAACCAGAAACAAATGAATATCCTACATTCGGCTGCGCGTCTATTAAAGCCGGGTGGACGCTTGGTTTATGCGACCTGTAGCCTGTTGCCTCAGGAAAATCAAGCGATTGCCGAAGATTTTCTGGCAAAACACCCTCAATTTGAGGCGGTTCCAGCAGCTGAAGTGCTTAAGCCATTGTTTCCTAAGGATAAATTACCAATGGGTTGTAGCTCGGACAACCCTTGGTGGCAGTTATGGCCCCATATTCATGGAACAGATGGCTTCTTTGGGGCTGTATTTCAGAGGAAGGCTGCTGCCCCAGTTGCCGAGTCAGAAATAGACGTTCAAAAAGAGACTAAGGTCAAAAACAAGAAGACCCCTAAAGAACTAAAATAGAGTTTTCGACCTCTTTAGGGATTCCCTTTTGAATACAGCTTCAGGTTTTGATTTGTTCCTCCATTGGCTGGCTAATGGATATTTGGATTGGTCTTGGTGGCAGATTACTGTTTTCACTCTGGTTGTGACGCACATCACGATTGCTGCGGTGACGATTTTCTTGCACCGCTGCCAAGCTCACCGAGCTTTGGATCTGCATCCAATCATTTCCCATTTTTTCCGCTTTTGGCTTTGGCTAACAACCGGTATGGTTACCAAAGAATGGGCTGCCATTCATCGCAAGCATCACGCTAAATGTGAAACCGTTGATGATCCTCATAGCCCACAGATTTTGGGAGTCAATACAGTGCTTTCTCGTGGTGCTGAGCTCTATAAAAAAGAGGCAGCCAATCAAGAGACTTTGGATAAGTTTGGTCATGGCACGCCAGATGATTGGATCGAGCACAACATCTACTCTAAATTTTCTTGGCAGGGTGTTGCCATCATGCTCATCATCGATGTGTTTTTGTTTGGCGCAATCGGACTAACAGTTTGGGCAGTGCAAATGTTATGGATCCCAATTACTGCTGCCGGCATCATTAATGGTGTTGGTCATTATTGGGGTTATCGTAATTTTGATTACGAAGATGCTTCCCGAAATATTGTTCCTTGGGGTATTTTGATTGGCGGTGAAGAGTTGCATAACAATCACCATACCTTTGCAACCAGCGCTAAGTTATCAAATAAATGGTATGAGTTTGATATTGGTTGGATGTATATCCAGATCATGAGTGCGGTTGGCTTGGCTACTGTGAAGAAGACTCCACCTAAGCCAGTGCTAAGCGATTTGCGTCCTGCCGATCAAACCACGCTAGAGGCCATCATTGCAAACCGCTATGAAATCATGGCGCGCTACAGCAAGACATTGCGTCATTTCTTTAGTAATGAAGTGCAGCACATGCAGGTCTTAGCCTCTCATTTAGGCGATGCCCGCACTTGGTTGGCAAAGGATGAGTCCCGCTTGACCGAGGAAGAGAAAGCCAAGCTGGAAGAGCTCATGGCGAGCAATGCTCAGCTGCGCAAGATGATTGAGATGCGTCGTGATCTGCAGGCTATCTGGGGACGCTCTAATGCCACTAAAGAGCAATTGCTTTCTCAGCTCCATGGTTGGTGTCAGCGTGCCGAAGACAGCGGCTTAACAAGCCTGCGAGAGTTTTCTTTGAGATTACGTCGTTACGCCTAAAAGAAAGATTTCAAACTGAATGCTTGGAAGAATTTCTAGGCAATAAAAAGCCCGCTGATGTAGCGGGTTTTTTATTTGCTTGAAGTAAAGATTACTTCAGCTTTGTTTCTTTGTAAGCAACGTGCTTGCGAATGGTTGGATCAAATTTCATGATCTCCATTTTCTCAGGCTTTGTACGCTTATTTTTTGAAGTTGTATAGAAGTGACCAGTACCTGCTGATGACTCTAATTTGATTTTTTCTCTACCGCCTTTAGCCATTTGTGCGCTCCTTAAATTTCGCCACGTGCACGTAGATCAGACAACACAGCATCGATGCCGTTCTTGTCGATAACGCGCAAACCAGCATTGGTTAAGCGCAAGCTAATCCAACGGTTTTCAGATTCAACCCAGAAACGACGGTTTTGCAGATTAGG
>CAITHY010000052.1 GCA_903892315.1 uncultured beta proteobacterium
ACTGCAGCAAAGGCATCATGAAACCGATTCAAGTAGGTCTGTTAGGTATTGGCACTGTTGGTGGTGGCGTATTCACTGTTCTCGAGCGTAACCAAGATGAAATTACTCGTCGTGCTGGGCGCGGCATTCGTATAAATACGGTTGCTGATTTAAATGTAGACCGTGCCAAAGAATTGGTTAAAGACCGCGCACAAGTGGTGAGCGACGCCCGTGCTGTAATTAATAACCCAGAGATTGATATTGTTGTTGAGCTCATTGGTGGTTACGGTATTGCTAAAGACTTGGTTCTGGAAGCCATCGCTGCTGGCAAGCACGTTGTTACGGCCAATAAAGCATTGATCGCTGTTCATGGTAATGAGATCTTTAAGGCAGCACATGCTAAAGGTGTGATGGTTGCCTTTGAAGCAGCTGTTGCAGGCGGCATCCCTATTATTAAAGCCTTGCGTGAGGGCTTAACGGCCAACCGTATCGAGTGGATTGCCGGCATTATTAACGGCACAACGAATTTCATTTTGTCAGAGATGCGCGACAAGGGCTTGGATTTTGCAACCGTGCTTAAAGAGGCGCAGCGTTTAGGTTACGCTGAAGCAGATCCTACTTTTGATATTGAAGGTGTTGATGCTGCGCATAAAGCGACCATCATGAGTGCGATTGCATTTGGTATTCCAATGCAATTTGAAAAAGCACATATTGAAGGCATCACTAAATTAGACGCAATTGATATTAAATATGCAGAGCAATTGGGCTATCGCATTAAGTTGCTTGGTATTGCCAAGAAGACTTCAACTGGTGTTGAGTTACGAGTACACCCAACATTGATTCCTTCCAAGCGTTTGATTGCAAACGTTGAAGGCGCTATGAATGCCGTGCAAGTATTTGGTGATGCCGTTGGAACCACTTTGTATTACGGCAAGGGAGCAGGCTCTGAGCCAACGGCTTCCGCAGTGATCGCTGACTTGGTAGACATCACTCGTTTGCTGAGTGCTGATGCTGAACATCGTGTGCCTTACTTGGCCTTCCAGCCAGATGCCGTGCATGACACCCCAGTACTCCCGATTGGCGAGATCACTACTAGTTACTATCTGCGCTTGCGTGTAGCTGATCAGGCTGGTGTATTGGCTGACATCACCAAAATTTTGGCATCGCATGGCGTTTCCATTGATGCGCTCTTGCAAAAAGAAGCTGATGAGGGTGAGAGTCAAACTGATTTAGTAGCTTTAACTCACGAGACCAAAGAAAAGAATATGCTTGCTGCGATTAAAGAGATTCAGAATCTCAAGACAGTTGCTGGCGAAGTAGTGAAGATCCGTTTAGAAAATCTGTCTTAAGTAAAACTCAGCAAAATACATGCGTTACCAATCTACTCGTGGCAATAGTCCACAACAATCCTTCCTAGAAATTTTGTTGGGTGGATTGGCGCCTGATGGCGGCTTGTATTTACCCACTCAGTACCCACAAGTCACTGCTGAGCAACTCGATTCTTGGCGTGACTTGTCATATGCCGATCTTGCTTACGAAGTATTGAGTCTGTATTGCGACGACATTCCTGAGGCAGATTTACGTGCAATCTTGCGCAAAACATATACCGAGCAGGTGTATTGCAATGGCCGCCCTCAAGACAACGCAAAAGATATCACCCCGATACATTGGTTGGGTGAAGAGCATGGCACTCGTATTGGCCTCTTAAGTCTTTCGAATGGTCCGACTTTAGCTTTCAAAGATATGGCTATGCAATTGCTGGGCAATCTTTTTGAGTACGCCTTGAAGAAAAAAGGTCAGCAGCTCAATATTTTGGGCGCTACATCCGGTGATACTGGCAGTGCTGCCGAATATGCAATGCGTGGCAAAGAGGGTGTGAAGGTATTCATGCTTTCACCGCGTGGCAAGATGAGTGCTTTCCAGTCTGCACAAATGTATTCCTTGCAAGACCCCAATATTTTTAACTTAGCAGTAGCTGGCGTCTTTGATGACTGCCAAGATATTGTTAAGGCAGTCAGCAATGACCATGCTTTTAAAGCGAAGAACCAAATTGGCACAGTGAACTCCATTAACTGGGGTCGCGTTGTTGCTCAAGTGGTGTATTACTTCCAAGGCTATCTATTGGCCACGAAGTCTAGCTCTGAGAAAGTCTCATTCACAGTACCTTCCGGCAACTTCGGCAATGTCTGCGCTGGTCATATTGCTCGCATGATGGGTTTACCCATCGAACATCTTATTGTTGCCACCAACGAAAATAATGTGCTGGATGAATTCTTCTCGACTGGCGTCTATCGTGCACGTAAGTCCGCTGAGACATTGCATACCTCCAGTCCCTCGATGGATATCTCAAAAGCCAGCAACTTCGAGCGCTTCGTCTTTGATTTCATGGGCCAAGACGGTAAAGCGACTGCAGCCATGTTCAAGCAGGTCGACGAAGTTGGTGGGTTTGATATCTCAAAAGAGGCAGTCTTTAAAGAGCTTGGTAAATACGGCTTCCAGTCTGGTCGTAGCACACACGAGAATCGCCTAGAAACCATTCGTGATATTGATCAACGCTACGGCGTCATGATTGATACGCATACTGCTGATGGCGTCAAGGTGGCTCGGGAGTATTTGCAGTTTGGTATTCCGATGATCGTGCTCGAGACAGCGCTCCCAATCAAGTTTGAGGAAACTATTGAAATTGCTTTGGGTCGCCCAGCTGAATGTCCGCCGGCATTTAAGGATATTAAGTCTCAGCCACAGCGTGTAGAGAATATCGATGCCGATATCAATCAGGTTAAAGCCTTCATCACTACACATCTAAGTTAATTCTTAACCTAGAAAATTGAAGTAATCAATAAACACTCTATGACTAAGCCACCGATGTTGACTGCGCAGCAGGCTTTAGACCATTTACTTTCTCATGCTCAAGCTGTTGGTGAGAGCGAGAGGGTGGCTATGCAGGCCGCTTTAGGCCGTGTCCTCGCTGAAAACGTTAACAGTCTGGTTGATGTGCCTCCGCTCGATAACACCTCGATGGACGGATATGCAGTTAGTACGGCTGATACCCAAAATCCTGGAAGCACCCTGAAAATCGCACAACGTATTCCGGCTGGCTCGGTGGGGACTCAGTTAGAGGCTGGCACAGCTGCTCGAATCTTCACGGGCGCACCTGTACCTCCTGGCGCAGATGCGGTGGTGATGCAGGAGGATTGCTCAGTAGAGGGTCAAGCTGATCAAGTAACTATCAACATTGCCCCGACATTGGGTCAGTGGATTCGTCGCAGAGGCGAGGATTTAACGGCCGGCAAGACTTGTTTGACTGCTGGAACATGCTTGCGACCACAGGAGTTGGGTGTAGCTGCTTCAGCTGGCTTGACTCATTTAAATGTGAAGCGTCGCGTTAAGGTGGCTGCATTTTTCACGGGCGATGAATTAGCTCTTCCGGGTGAGTCGCTAAAGCCGGGTGGCATTTACAACTCGAACCGCGATACCTTATTAGCCTGCCTCAAATCTTTGGGTTGTGATGTCACTGATTTGGGGATCGTCCCAGACCGCTTAGATGCAACACGCGCAGCATTGCGTAAAGCTAGCAAAGATCATGATTTGATTATTACCTCTGGTGGTGTTTCTGTTGGAGAGGAAGATCACATCAAGCCTGCGGTTACTGCTGAAGGAAGATTGGATTTATGGCAGATCGCTATTAAGCCTGGCAAACCATTGGCTTTTGGTGCAGTCCGAAAATCAGATGAGCCCAAGGGTGGCGAAGCTTGGTTTATTGGTTTGCCTGGCAACCCTGTATCGAGCTTTGTTACCTTCTTATTATTCGTGCGTCCTTTTATTCTGAAGTTACAAGGCCGTGAGGCTAAGCAGCCCCGGTCTTATCTCATGCGTGCAGATTTTGATTGGTTAAAAGCGGATAGGCGTAATGAATTTTTGCGTGTTAAGACGAATGAGCAAGGCGGTTTAGATTTATTTCCCAACCAAAGCTCAGGCGTGCTTACAAGCGCTTCCTGGGGTGATGGCTTGGTAGATTGCCCACCAAACCAGCTAATTAAGGTCGGTGACCTTGTGAAGTACATCCCCTTTGATGCATTCCTCAAATAATCGGTTTACGATTACTTCATGAAACTCGAATTACGATTCTTTGCCTCACTACGTGAAGCGCTTGGTATCTCGCAAGAGAGTGTCACCATTCCTGCGACAGTAAAAACGATTGCCGATCTCAGGGCGCACCTTATTGAGCGTGGCAATCCATGGTCTGAAGTCTTGGCAAATGGCAAAGTCTTGCGTTGCGCCTTAAACCAGCACATGGTCGATGCAAGTACGGCATTGCAAGACGGTGCTGAAGTGGCTTTCTTTCCTCCGGTGACTGGGGGCTGATGTGCCGATCAAAATCCAAGAAAACGATTTTGACCTTAGCGCTGAAATAGCAGCCCTACGCAAAGGTGACCCACGAGTAGGCGCAGTAGTTTCTTTCTTGGGCACCGTGCGGGATATGAATGACGGTAGCCAAGTTAAAGCGATGACGCTGGAGCATTACCCCGGTATGACCGAAAAAGCGCTCCAAGAAATTCTGGACCAAGCTAAATCACGTTGGGATATCCACAACACTTTAGTGATTCATCGTGTTGGGTCTTTAATGCCTGAAGATCAAATCGTGCTGGTAGCAGTCACTAGTGCACACAGAGGCGAAGCTTTTGCTGCTTGTGAGTTCATCATGGACTACCTTAAGACAGCAGCCCCATTTTGGAAAAAAGAGGATACCCCAGGAGGGGCTCGCTGGGTCGATGCCCGCGTCACCGATGAAGCCGCAATGGCTCGTTGGAAGTAGAACTTATTTCATTTTCTTTGCCGGATTAGATCCCGATTCAAGGTTTCTATTGGTGCACCAAGTGGCATCAGAGCGAGCACTTTTGCACCATCTTAGGGAATTCCCTAGTAATTACCCGCAAATTTAGATCAAAATACAAGAACAAAAGTATTTAGAAATTTTGATTCCACAATCAACCGGAGATTCGTATGACTTCAGCTGTAATGGGTGCGGAAAGCACCAGTAAGAACCCCCTAAAGTCGAAGTGGGTGCAACTGGCCTTAGGTGTCATTTGTATGATGTCCATATCCAGCCCTCAATATGTTTGGGCGTTATTTACCAAGCCAATCATGGGGCAGCTTGGCGTTACTTTGACAGAATTACAGATCACATTTTCGATCTTGATTGTGTTGCAGACTTTCTTCTCACCATTTCAGGGTTATTTAGTAGATAAGTTTGGCCCTCGCCTTTTGTTATCCATCGGTACCATTCTGACTGGCGCAAGCTGGGTTCTTTCGGCTAATCTCACAACCGTATCTCATCTTTATCTCACCTATGGCGTCTTGGGTGGCTTGGGTACCGGTATTGTTTACATCGGTGTGGTTGGCTTGATGGTTCGCTGGTTTCCAAATAATCGTGGATTTGCGGTTGGTATGGTTGCCGCTGGTTATGGCATCGGCGCATTGCTGACTACTTTCCCAATTTCTACTAGTTTGACTGAGACTGGCATTCAGGGCACGTTGACATTCTTTGGCTACATCATTGGCGCTGTTGGTCTATTGGCTGCACAAGGCATTCGCGTGCCTCATGCTGATCGTGCGCAAACAGTTGATCAAGTAGAAGCTGCCGCAGCGGGAGTGGCACCTAAGACAATGTTGAAGACGCCAGTATTTTGGCTTATGTTTTTAATGATGTCTATGATGTCTACGTCGGGATTGATGGTGATCTCTCAAATGGGCGCATTTGCAAAAGACTTTGGTGTTACATCGGCCATGGTTTTTGGGATGGCCGCCTTGCCTTTAGCTTTAACAATTGATCGCGTTACCAATGGTTTAACTCGACCAATATTTGGCTGGGTGTCCGACCGCATTGGACGTGAATACACCATGACGATTGCTTTTGGTTTGGAAGCGGTTGCTATGTTTGCTTGGGTAATGACACGTTCAGATCCTGTGATGTTTGTACTGCTCTCAGGTATTGTGTTCTTTGGTTGGGGTGAGATTTTCTCTTTATTCCCATCTACTTTGACTGATACATTTGGTCAAAAGCATGCCACCACAAACTATGGTTTCTTGTATATGGCTCAGGGCGTTGGTTCCATTATCGGCGCTCCTGTTGCAGCCTATATTCATGGTGCTACTGATAGCTGGTTACCTGTGTTTACCATCATGATCATATTGGATGCTACTGCTGCTATCTTGGCGTTCTTTGTACTGCGCCCAATGCGTGCTAAGTACTTGAAGACACGCACTGCATAAGTTGTAAAAATTGTATAGAAAAAAGGCTACCAATTCGGTAGCCTTTTTTAATGCATTGCGATAACTCTCGCATACTAGAAAGAGCTTACTGCTCCATCGCTTCGAGGGTCCCATCCACCTTGTAATGTTCCGGAGGGGTCGCGAATAATGCAACCCGCATGACCAACGGTTTCATCAAAGGCATCTAGCATTTCAACTTCATGGCCTAAAGCATGAAGTTCTTTTGAGACTTCTGGACCAAAGCGTGATTCTAGTTTTAAGCTATCACTCGTTTGTCCCCAGGTGCGACCCAGTAACCAGCGTGGTCTGCTAATAGCATCCTGCGGATTGAGACCATAGGTAGCGGTGCGCGTGAACACTGCGCACTGGGTTTGTGGTTGACCATCACCCCCCATCGTTCCATAAACCATTGAGCGACCATCTTTAAATAAAGCCATGGCTGGGTTAAGGGTGTGAAAAGGCTTGCGATACGGCTCAAGGTGATTGAGTGTATTTGGATCGAGAGAAAAACTGCAACCGCGGTTTTGCCAGTTGACACCTGAGGTAGGAAGCACAATGCCTGCGCCAAACTCGTGATAGATGCTTTGAATGAAGGAAACGCAATTGCCATCACCGTCAATGACGCCCATCCAAATAGTGTCTGCAGGACCCTTGCCTTGGCCCCATGGAAGCGCTTTATTAGGATCGATATTTTTGGCTAGCTTTTTCAGGAAAGCTGGCGATAAGAATGATTGCGCATTCTTTGTCATGTACGCAGGGTCTGTTACGAACTGATCACGAATCTTAAATGCCTGCTTGGTAGCTTCAACACAGTGATGAACGTATTCCGGGCTATCCACTTTGAAGCGTTTTAAGTTCAGCTGATCCAAGATGCCAATAATCATTAATGAGACCACGCCTTGCGTGGGCGGCGTCATGTTGTAGACATTGCCCGTACTATGTTTGAGCTCAAGAGGATCTATGAGTTTTGCCTTGTGACGGTGTAGGTCATCTAATCTCAGTGGGCTACCTAACTCTGCGAGTTCTTTTGCTAATGATTGGGCTAGTTCGCCTCGGTAATAGTCTTCCGTACCTTGTTTGGCAATCTGACGTAAAGTTTTTGCAAGACGCTCTTGTTTAAAGATGCTGCCGACGGCGGGCGCTTTGCCATTCACTAAAAAAGTCTCTGCAAAACCTGGGATTGGACTCAGTTCTTGACGCTTCTTTTCTGTGAGGCTGGATTGGCTGAAGGTAACAGGTGTACCGGCCTCTGCATAGTGAATCGCATCAGCTAAAAGGCGTGAAAGAGGTAGTTTGCCGCCTAATCCTTGTTTGGAGAGCTTATGCGCTGCGCCCCAGCCAGAGATGGTTCCAGCCACTGTATTTGCTGCTACAGCACCACGAAATGGGATAGCTTTGGTGATGCCACGTTCTGCATACCATTCCTTTGTAGCTAAACCAGCAGCAGCGCCACAGGCATCAATTCCACCCATGGCCTTACCTGGGGAGTGAATCACCCAGAAGGAATCGCCGCCTATAGAATTCATGTGAGGGTAGACCACTGCAATGGTTGCAGCGGCCGCAACCATTGCTTCCAAGGCATTGCCACCCTCTCGTAAAACAGCTAAAGCAGATTCTGATGCTAGAGAATGTGGCGCTACCGCCATTCCTCTGGTTCCCCATTTTGGTTGCATGATGATGGTCCGATTAAATGATTGGTTTTGTTATGGCTATATTGTATTGCTGGCCTAAATGTTGGCCGAAGATCTAAGTTTTAAAAAAAGCTAGTTTTTCAGATCTCGGTAAACGCTTTAAGCGGAGCTCGGCTTTAGAGGCTTCAGAACGGTCAGGGTGCTCTTGGGTTGCCAAGAGGGCAACCGGTCTGCGCGACCTCGTATAGCGAGCACCTTGCCCTGAGTTATGGGCTTCTAGGCGATGCTCTAAGCGGTTGGTAATACCGGCATAGTAGGTGCCGTCAGCACACTCAAGTAGGTAAACAAGCCAGGTCAAAATAGGTCAAATTTGGGTTAAAAGTGCGTTGAATGCTTGAAATTCTAATTAATGCCCTTATATTCTATAGATAGATATATGGGGTGCAAAAATGAGAATAGATAAATTAACAACTAAATTTCAAGAGGCCTTAAGTGAGGCTCAAAGTATCGCGTTAGCGAAAGACAATCAATACATTGAGCCTGCTCATCTGTTGCTGGCGATGTTGCGTGATTCTGATGGTGGGGCCAAGAGTTTGTTGACCCGAGCTGGAGTCAATGTTCCTGGTCTGGAAAAGGGTGTAGAGAAAATCATTGGCAACCTCCCTGAGGTGCAAGGCACCAGCGGAGAAGTGCAGGTCGGCCGTGATTTAAGTAACTGGCTCAACCTATGTGAAAAAGAAGCTAACAAGCGCAATGATCAATTTATTGCAGGCGAATTGTTCTTGCTGGTGGTGGCCGATGACAAAGGTGAGCTTGGCAAAGTTGCTCGTGAAAATGGATTAAATCGTAAATCGTTAGAAGCGGCTATTGATTTAGTGCGCGGAGGAGAATCAGTAAATAGTGCAGATGCTGAAGGCCAACGTGAAGCCTTGAAGAAATATACAGTCGATTTAACCGAGCGTGCTCGTATGGGTAAGCTCGATCCAGTGATTGGGCGTGACGATGAGATTCGTCGCACCATCCAAATTTTGCAACGTCGCGGTAAAAACAACCCGGTGCTGATTGGTGAGCCTGGTGTGGGAAAAACTGCCATCGTTGAAGGTTTGGCTCAGCGTATCGTTAATGGTGAAGTACCAGAGACTCTGAAGAACAAGCGTGTATTGGTTCTCGATATGGCCTTGTTATTGGCTGGCGCCAAGTATCGCGGCGAATTCGAAGAGCGCCTAAAGGCAGTTTTGAGTGACGTTGCTAAAGATGAAGGTCAAACCATTATCTTTATCGATGAGATTCACACGATGGTGGGTGCTGGTAAGGGTGATGGCGCAATGGATGCTGGCAATATGCTCAAACCCGCCTTAGCTCGTGGTGAATTGCATTGCATCGGCGCAACCACTCTAGATGAGTACCGTAAGTACATTGAAAAAGATCCTGCGCTAGAGCGTCGTTTTCAAAAAGTGATGGTAGAAGAGCCTACCGTGGAAGCCACCATTGCCATCTTGCGCGGTCTTAAAGAGCGTTATGAACTGCATCACGGTATTGAAATTACTGATCCAGCGATTGTTGCGGCTGCTGAGTTATCGCATCGCTACATTACGGATCGTTTCTTGCCGGATAAGGCGATCGACTTGATTGATGAAGCAGGCTCACGCATTCGAATGGAGATCGACTCTAAGCCTGAAGTAATGGATAGGCTTGAGCGTCGTTTAATTCAATTGAAAATTGAGCGCGAAGCAGTTAAGAAGGAGAAGGACGATGCTTCTCAAAAACGCCTAGGTCTCATTGAGGATGAAATTAAACGTCTGGGCGCTGAGTACGCTGACTTAGAAGAGGTCTGGAAGGCGGAGAAGGGGGCTGTATTAGGTGCAGCTCATCTGAAAGAGGAAATCGAAAAAGTAAGAGTGGATATTGCAAAGTTGCAACGCGATGGCAAGTTGGAGCAGGTTGCGGAGTTGCAATATGGCAAGTTACCTGAGCTTGAAGCTAAGCTAAAGTCTGCTGCTGCGGCTGAAGCTAAGGGCGATAAAGATGGCGTAGTGAAGAACAAGTTACTTCGCACCCAGGTTGGCGCAGAAGAAATTGCGGAAGTGGTTTCTCGTGCGACGGGTATTCCAGTGTCGAAGATGATGCAGGGTGAGCGCGATAAATTACTCAAGATGGAAGAGCTATTGCATAAGCGTGTCGTTGGTCAAGAAGAGGCTATTCGCGCAGTATCCGATGCTATCCGTCGCTCCCGTGCTGGTTTGGCTGAAGAGAACCGTCCATACGGCTCCTTCTTATTCCTTGGGCCCACCGGCGTTGGTAAGACTGAGCTCTGTAAAGCGCTAGCTGGCTTCTTGTTTGATAGTGAAGATCATCTCATTCGCATTGATATGAGTGAGTTTATGGAGAAGCATAGTGTTGCGCGTTTAATCGGTGCGCCTCCGGGCTATGTTGGCTATGAAGAGGGTGGTTATTTAACCGAGCAAGTTCGTCGTCATCCATATAGCGTGATCTTATTTGATGAAATCGAAAAAGCACACCCAGATGTATTTAACGTACTCTTGCAAGTTTTGGATGATGGTCGCCTCACTGATGGTCAAGGCCGCACCGTGGACTTCAAGAACACTGTCATCGTCATGACCAGCAATATTGGTTCGCATTTGATTCAGTCAATGGTAGATAAGAAGCAAGCGGAAATTAAAGAGGCGGTATTTGAGGAGCTGAAAAATCATTTCCGCCCTGAGTTCTTAAACCGTATTGACGAAATCGTTGTGTTCCATGGACTAGATAAGGGCAATATTGCCAACATCGCAAAGATTTTGCTCAAGAACTTGTCGGATCGTTTGGCAAAAGTGGATATGCAGCTTGAGGTGAGTGATGCAGCCCTGAATAAGATTGCTGAAGTGGGCTTTGATCCAGTCTTTGGAGCAAGGCCACTGAAGCGAGCGATTCAGCAGTATATTGAAAACCCAGTATCCAAGATGATTTTGGAGGGCAAGTTCGGACCCATGGATGTAGTGCCTGTCGATGTCGATAAATCAGGTGACTTTAGCTTTACCCGTCAAGTCCATTAAGTAGTCAAAATGTTGTTCAGCAGGAATATCTCTGCACCAGTAAACTCGGAACATGACTGTTGCGCTTAGTAGGCGTGCCAGTGATGTCCGGGTTATTGGTCTCATTAGCCTGGCTCACGGCAGCTCTCATTTCTTTCATTTAATTCTTCCTCCCATGTTCCCATGGTTGAGGGATGCTTTCGCATTAAGTTATGCCGAACTCGGTTTACTGATGTCGGTTTTTTTTGTCGTGTCTTGTATGACTCAGGCTGCCTCTGGCTTTTTAGTTGATCGTATTGGGGCGAGACCAGTGTTGTTTGGTGGCATTGGTCTGCTGGTACTTGCAGCGCTTGTGTATTCACAAAGCAATGGCTATGCCATGCTGTTGTTGGGGGCGGTTATTGCTGGCTGTGGTAATGGTATTTTTCACCCTGTTGATTACACACTCATTAATCACAAGGTCTCGCCACCTAATCTGCCGTATGCATATTCAATGCACGGTGTAACAGGTTATTTAGGCTGGGCAGCAGCCCCTGCGTTTATGGTTGCAATTACACAACTTGCAGATTGGCGTATTGCGTTTATGTCGGCAGGAATCCTCGAGGCATTGATCCTGCTGGTGCTCTGGCTTAATAAAAATCAACTCATTGACAATGTGAAGGAGCGGCATGCGAGTACTCAGGCTGCAAACTCCGGAGGCACTCATGAGAGTCCCTTTGCATTCTTAAAATTGCAAGCGGTATGGTTATGTTGGGTGTTCTTTTTCTTTAGTATGGCATCTACTTCTAGCCTGCAATCTTTTGCGCCAAGTGCCCTATTTGGTATTTATGAGATTCCATTGAATGTTGGCAGTTATTACATCACCCTTTTGGCGCTTGGTAGTGCTGGTGGAGTTTTATTTGGTGGCTATTTAGCTGCTAAGTTACAGGCACCTGAAAGAATAGTCTCGACCTGTTTGTCTATTACGGTACTGATGTGCTTGCTACTGGCTACCGGAATTATGTCAATTGACTTAATTCCTATTATTTTCTTTGCTCTGGGATTCGGATATGGAGTAGTGGCGCCTTCACGAGATCTATTAGTGAAAAAGGCAACACCACAAGGCGTAGCCGGGCGTGTTTACGGAATTGTCTATTCAGGAATTGATTTGGGTGCGGCAGTGGGCCCATTTATTTTTGGTTTCTTTATGGATGCTGGATTGCCAAAAGCACTATTTCTTGGGATTGCCGTATTCCAGCTCATGATTATTCCAACGGTTTTTCAGGTGAAATCAAAAAGCCGGTAAGCCGTTTAAAGTAATGCGGAATTAATCTTTTTCGCAAATTCAACCGCATGCGGATTATCGCCATGAATGCATAAGGTGTCAGCCTGGATTTTGATTTCACTGCCATCAATTGCAGTAACTTTCCCATTCCTTGACATATCGATCGCTTGATTGAGTGCTTCCGATTCATCCTCAATGACTGCGCCCGCCTGAGTTCGTGGAACCAGAAAACCCTCTTTAGTGTATTTGCGATCTGCGAATACCTCTTGCCACACTGGGACATCCAATTCTTTTGCGGCATCGATCATGTAGCTTCCTGCTAAACCATACAAAATGACTTCGGGACCCAGATCTTTCACTGCCTGCGCTATTCCTCTTGCAAGCTTCATATTCTTAGCTGCTTGGTTATATAAGGCGCCATGGGGTTTGACGTGATGCAACGTATTCCCGGTAGCATTTACGAAAGCTTTTAAGGCGCCAGCCTGGTAGAGAACGTAGTTATAGGCATCTTGCTCGGTTATAGCCATCTCTCGTCTGCCAAATCCTTCGAGATCAGGAAGACCGGGATGCGCTCCAATAAGCACTCTTTTTTGTGTCGCCATTTCAACTAACTTTTTCATACGTGCTGGATCGCCAGCGTGCCACCCACAAGCAATATTGGTCGATGTTATGTAGTCGAGTAATAATGCATCGTTACCCATTTCCCAGGCGCCAAAACCTTCGCCCATATCGCTATTAATATCCATTACGAATTTCCACTGGTTTGAATAATTGTTTGAATTGAGTTAATTGTTGATTCTTGTAACTTTAATGCTTCCGCATTTAAGCGGTCGGCCTCTTCAATATCTATCGGAGTGAATCGTATTTTTGAGCCTGGTTTGACTTGCGCTAATTTAATGAGGTCGGAATAAATGACCTCGGCTAAGCGTGGGTATCCTCCAGTAGTCTGGTGTTCTGCAAGCATCACAATGGGTTCACGTGAGGGCGGAAATTGCACAGTTCCGAACGTAATGGCTTGTGATGGAATATTGGGCAAATCCTTTTTAATTTTGAACTCACCTTGGAGGCGAAGACCCATGCGATTACTTTGATTACTCACAGTCCAGATAGTGGACCAAAATAATTCTCGCTCTTTAATGGACAAAAAGGATAGGTGAGGGCCTGCCAAGCAATAGATTGGTGTGATTGTTTCCAGAGGTGTGAAGGGTGACTTGATGTGCCATTTTGCAAAAGATGGCAATGCATCCTCTTTAAAGAGTGATTTTAAGAAAGGTGATTGCAAAGGTGATTGAGGGTTGATGAGCGATAAGATCTGCCCCTTCTCAAGGCGTTTTGGCCCAATATCAGCACTGATGTGTGAGCCTGAGCAGCCCAAGATTTTGGGTAGTTGCAGCCCGCCTCCGATTGCTAATAGCGCTCGAAACCCAGGATTGAGTGGCGAGAATTTAAGTACACTGCCTTTCGCCAGCCATACAGGTCGATTGCCTGGAATGCGTCGACCATCAACAATGCCGTCACACTGTGCGCCAACCCAGGCTACACATGTTGCTTGATGAAAGAGAAGGCTTGGACCGCTGGAGGTCATCTCTATGGCGGCCATCTCTAATGCGTTGCCCACTAAAGCGTTTGCTAGATAAAGTGATGATAAGTCGCAGGCTCCACCGGGACCAACCGCCCAATGAGAAAGCCCGGATCTTGGCTTATCCTGAATAGTGCTAAAGGTTCCAGACTGTAATACTTCAATAGATGCTTTGTTATTCGTTTTATCTAATGCGTGAATCATTTCTTGGTGAGTGTTTCTTTGATCTTGTATGTAAAACTCATCCAATGTAATTTCTTCAATCTGCATTTGATCGCCGGCCATAAATAATCCTGGCGGTTGATTTTGGATATCAAACATTTGATTAGGTGAGCGACCAATAAGATTCCATCCGCCTGGCGTAGTTCGGGGGTAAATAGCGGTTTGCAATTCTGCAATCGCAACACTACCTTTGGGCACCACTGGCCGAGGAGAGGGTAGGCGAGGTACGCGCAACTTAGGGTTAAGGCCGCTGAAGTATGCAAACCCAGGCATAAAGCCCAGAATATCTGCCGTATAAAGATTTTTCTTGTGCAGGTAAATTGTCTCTTCAATAGACAATTGACATGCCTTAGCAATGGCGTGCAGATCTAATGCGACATCAGGGTGATAACAAACTTGAATGCGGTGAATCTTAGCCGGATAAGTTGAGCGCCTCTCTTGTTTTGCCAGCTGCTGCTGAACTTTCTCTATTTCTGCAAAAGCTTGTTTACGCGTAAGGCTTGGATCTTCATGCGTATATTGCAGTTGGATGACCAGCGAATCTAGGCCAGGAACGATTTCAGCCGCCCATAGGGGTTTTTTGGCCAACAGTAGCTTGCTTAGCTCATGAATCTCTTTTAAGTCATCTGATGATTTGGAGAAATCAATCAATATGCTGTGGTCGCCAATGAGTGTGCAATGCATCATGATGGGGTATTAGGGGTTTTCTCTAGTTTGTGCTTTAGCGGGAATAATTGGGTTATAAAGATATTACTCATTCATTAATTTAAAGCCTAAAAATAAAGGAGACAAAATGAGTCAACAACCAGACACCAGTCTGACTGGTTTTTATAAGGTCATGAACCCCAAAGAAAAGAAAACTTTTTGGGGTTGCTTCTTAGGCTGGGCATTAGACGGCATGGACTTCATGATTTACCCCTTGGTGATTGGAACCATTATTGCAGTATGGCAGGTCGATCGGGGCATGGCTGGTCTTGCAGTAACAGGTACTTTATTGGCTTCTGCATTTGGTGGATGGTTTGCAGGTTATTTAGCCGATCGTATCGGTCGCGTACGCACCCTTCAGTTCACGATTCTTTGGTTCTCTAGCTTCAGTTTGATTTGCGCATTCACCCAAGACTTTAATCAGCTCATGATTGCTCGCGCACTCTTGGGTTTTGGTTTCGGTGGTGAGTGGGCTGCTGGTGCGGTATTGATGGGCGAGACGATTCGCGCTGAATATCGTGGTCGCGCTGTAGGTAGTGTCCAATCCGCGTGGGCGGTAGGTTGGGGCGCTGCTGTGCTCCTGCAGGCCATTATGTTTAGCTTGCTTCCTGCCGATATGGCCTGGCGTGCAATGTTTGTTGTGGGCTTCTTCCCCGCATTACTATTGCTTTACATCCGTCGCAATGTAGAGGAGCCTGAGATTGCGAAGATTGCTCGTGAAAAGGTTGCAGCAGCCGGTGACTCACCATCCATCTTTGAAATTTTTAAACCGGGCATCTTGAAAACTACCATCTTGGCGTCTTTATTGACCATGGGCGCACAAGGTGGTTACTACGCCATTACTACTTGGGTACCTACCTTCTTGAAGGCCGAGCGTAAATTAACGGTGGTTGGCTCTACCGGTTACTTGGCATTCCTGATCGTTGGTAGTTTTGTTGGTTATCTAGTTGGTGCTTGGATGGCTGATCGCTTTGGCCGTCGGAAACTCTTTATGATCTTTTCATTAGGTGCGATTGTTTTAGTTTTGGCATACACCCAGTTAGAAATCACAAACGAGATGATGATGTGGCTTGGGTTCCCCTTGGGATTTTTTGCCAGTGGTTATTTCTCCGGTATGGGTGCATTTTTAACTGAATTGTTCCCAACTCGTTTGCGCGGATCTGGTCAGGGCTTTTGTTATAACTTTGGCCGCGGAATTGGCGCTTTATTCCCTGCTTTAGTGGGTTATTTCTCAGCTCAGTATGGATTAGCTATGGCGATTGCGATCTTTGCTGTGATTGCTTACGGTGTTTTCTTTGTGGCTGCACTCATTCTCCCGGAAACTAAAGGACGCGAATTGAAGGCTAACTAACGACTTCTCTGTGTCAAAAAAAGATATTCCGTTTTGCCCAGGACCGCCCGATCGTCAGGGCGGTCCTTTTCCTTTTGTATTGCCTACCGGCGCCGTAGATGCACACGCTCACGTCATTAGTGCTGCCAGTTTTGTGCCTGATCGTTCTTACACCTCACCCGAGGCAACTGAGGAACAATACATTCGAATGCTGGATGAAGTTGGGATGACTTATGGTGTCCTCATTCAAGTCAGCGTGAATGGCCAAGACAATGAGCCAATGCTTCAGGTGTTAAAAAATCATCCGCAGCGCTTGCGTGGGGTTGCTGTGCCATTGCTTGGTCAAGCGGATGCTTATTACCAAAGAATAAAAGATGCCGGTGTAGTGGGTATTCGTATGAATCTGATGTTTTCCGGTGGTGGTTTGGATATCTCTAGGCTTGAGGAATGTGATGCCCTAGCCAGGGACTGGGGGTGGCACATTCAATTTTTGTTAGACGCAAATGATCTTCCGGCGTTGATGCCGCGCATGCAGAGCTTAAAGTCTACCCTGGTGATTGATCACATGGGCTACTTAAAAACTTCTGTTGGCCTGGATTCACCGGGTTTTAAAGCGCTCGTTGATTTGGTGCGCGAGAGGGCGTGGGTCAAAGTTTCGGGTGCCTACCGATTAACAGATCACGCGCCCCCATATCAAGATGTGGTTCCTTATGCAAAGAGATTAATTGATGCTGCACCTGATCGTTGCGTCTGGGGTTCTGATTGGCCGCATGTGGCCAATTGGGGTGTTATGCCAACAGTGGCGCAGATGCTTGAAAGCCTCGCTTTATATGCGCCAGATGAGTCGATACGCAATCGCATCCTCTGTACCAATCCGCAAAAGCTTTACTTTTCATAATATGAAATCTCATTACGCTGCGTAAAATGCAGTGCAACAAGTAGTCACTCGTTTCATTCCAAGCAGTGGATATAGATTCCACATTGCAAAATATTAAATATAAGTTATTGAATTTAAATAACTAAATATTTTTAAAAATAGCTTTTATTTCTCTTGCTTGCTTTTTTGATCTGTCTAAACTCTTATATAAGACATAAGACTTGAATAGGTCTTAAAGGTCCTTAAATTTTGAAGTACTTGTTTAACTTAGGGAGAAAAACATGGCAGATCGCAAAGCAGAAATCGCAGCACTACAAAAAGACTGGGATACCAATCCACGCTGGAAAGGGATTACTCGTGGTTATACGGCTGAGGACGTAGTACGCCTCCGTGGCTCTCTGAAGATTGAGCACACTTTAGCTAAGCATGGCGCTGAGCGTCTTTGGGAGCTAGTAAACAATGAAGCATACGTGAACTGTTTAGGTGCTTTGACTGGTGGCCAAGCAATGCAACAGGTAAAAGCTGGCGTGCAAGCAATTTACTTGTCAGGTTGGCAGGTCGCTGCTGATGGCAACTCTTACGCAGCTATGTATCCAGATCAATCTTTATACCCGGTAGATTCAGTTCCTAAAATGGTTGAGCGTATTAATAACTCATTCCAGCGTGCCGATGAGATTCAAACAGCTAAAGGGATCAATAAAGGTGATGCTGGTTACATTGAATATTTTGCTCCAATTGTTGCCGATGCTGAAGCTGGTTTCGGCGGTGTATTGAATGCATTTGAATTGAGTAAAGCATTGATTAAGCAGGGCGCAGCCGGCGTTCACTTTGAAGATCAATTGTCTTCTGTTAAGAAGTGTGGTCACTTGGGCGGTAAAGTGTTGTTGCCTACGGCTGAGTCAGTTCAGAAGTTGATCTCTGCACGTTTGGCGGCTGACGTGATGGGTGTTTCAACTATCATTTTGGCCCGTACTGATGCAGAAGCTGCTGACTTGTTGACTTCTGATTATGATGCGAATGACAAGCCATTCTTGACGGGCGAGCGCACACCAGAAGGTTTCTACAAAACACGTAAAGGTTTGGATCAAGCAATCTCTCGCGGATTGGCATACGCTGCTTACGCCGATATGGTTTGGTGTGAAACTGGTACCCCTGATCTAGATTTTGCTCGCCAATTCGCTGAAGCCATTCGTGCAAAGTTCCCGGGCAAGATGTTGGCTTACAACTGCTCACCTTCTTTCAACTGGAAGAAAAACTTGGACGACGCAACGATTGCTAAATTCCAACGCGAATTAGGTGCTATGGGTTACAAGTATCAGTTCATCACATTGGCTGGTATCCACTCTATGTGGTACAACATGTTCGACTTGGCGCAAGACTATATGCAGCGTGGTATGACCGCATACATTGAGAAGGTACAAGAGCCAGAATTTGCTGCGCGTGACCGAGGTTATACATTCGTTTCCCACCAGCAAGAGGTTGGCACTGGTTACTTTGACGATGTCACTACCGTTATTCAGGGTGGTAAGTCTTCTGTAACGGCATTAACTGGTTCTACTGAAGAAGAGCAGTTCCATTAATAATCCCTAAGAAGCACGTTGTAAGCAGTAGCACCATACTGCCACGGCACCTAAATGACCCCACAAGGGTGACTTAGGTGCCGTTTTCGTTTACATTCTTTCCATGACTACTTGCGTACTGTGTAAAGACGAACTCAAGCTAGATGAGGGGCAACTCATATGGCGCGGGGATGACTGTAAAGTCATCTTGGTAAACGATGCTGATCTACCTGGATTTTGCAGAGTGATTTGGAATCGCCATGTTACTGAGATGACCGATCTTACTTATGGTGAGAGAGAGCATTTAATGGCTCTAGTTTTTGCTGTAGAGGAGGCTATACGCCACGTCATGCAGCCCGATAAGATTAATCTTGCTGCTCTTGGGAATATGGTTCCACACATCCATTGGCATGTCATTCCACGCTACAAGGACGATGCCTACTTTCCTGGCTCTGCATGGTCCTCGAAAACTCAGGAGCCTTCTAAGGCGGCATTGGAAGCCAGGAGAACTCTAGCCGCAAACCTCCCTAATGCAATTCGCTCGGCAATCTCTCAAATGCATTAAATTAGGGGTAAATCAGCAAAAAGCTGAACAGCAGTACCCATAAAAAAATAGATGGAGACTTGTAGTGATTCAAAAAATAATTCCCAGCGTGGCTGATGCTGTGCGCGATATTGCCAGTGGTTCAACCATTTTGGTTTCGGGTTTTGGTGGTGCTGGCTCACCGATGTTCTTATTGGATGCACTGGCAGAGCAAGGCGCTAAAGATCTGACCATTATCAGCAATAATGCGGGTAACTCAGGCATAGGCATCTCTAAATTGATCGCCAGAGGACAAGTGAAGAAGATGGTCTGCTCCTTTCCGCGTCAACCAGAATCTGGTGCATTTGATGACCTGTATCGCGCAGGAAAAATAGAATTAGAGTTAGTGCCGCAAGGAACACTTGCTGAGCGTATTCGGGCAGGTGGAGCCGGTATTGGTGGTTTTTATACCCCCACTGGATTTGGTACGGAGCTTGCCTTCGGAAAAGACACACGAGTAATTGACGGTGTTAATCATATTTTTGAATTCGCTATCAAAGCTGACTACGCACTCATTAAGGCGGACAAAGGCGATCGTTGGGGTAATCTGACTTATCACCGCACAGGTCGTAACTTTGGCCCTATTATGGCTACCGCTGCGCGTGACACCATTGCACAAGTTAATCAAGTAGTTGAGTTGGGTGATTTGGATCCAGAGGTCATTGTTACCCCGGGAATTTTTGTAAAACGAGTTGTACTTGCTGGAGAAAAATCATGATTGATCTCTCTAAGGTGCAAAAGCGATCTACAGCAGATATTGCTAAGCGCATTGTTCAAGATATTCCAGATGGTGCTCATGTGAATTTAGGAATTGGGCAGCCTATGACGATTTCTAACTATCTCCCGTCGGATAAAGAAATTTTGCTGCATTCGGAAAATGGTCTTCTTGGCATGGGTCCTTTAGCTCAAGGTGATGAAATTGATGAGGAGCTGGTAAATGCGGGTAAGCAGCCCGTCACTATGCTCCCCGGTGCATCACTGTGTCATCATGCTGACTCGTTTGTGATGATCCGAGGCGGACATATTGATATCTGCGTTTTAGGTGCTTTTCAGGTCTCTGTAAAAGGGGATATCGCCAATTGGCGCACTGGCGATCCTAAAGCGATTCCGGCTGTTGGTGGCGCAATGGATCTCGCCCTTGGCGCTAAAAAATTATTCGTGATGATGGAGCATTTAACAAAGTCAGGTGAATCTAAGTTGGTGCCTGAATGTACTTATCCATTAACAGCCTTAGCTGCGGTCGATTCCATCTATACAGATCTGGCAACAATTGAAGTGACTCCAGAAGGATTGCTCGCTGTCGATTGGGTGAATGAGTTAAGTTTTGAAGAATTACAAGAAATCAGCGGTGTCCTGCTGATTAATGGAAAGCAATGAGCCGAAACTTTGTTTCTCTGATTTTGCACTCTCTACTATTGGGCGTGAGTATTTCTACTCCCCATGCTGCGAATCAAGAGGGAGCATATCCCAGCAAGCCGATTCATTTGGTTGTTGGCTTTTCTCCCGGTGGCTCTGCTGATACTGTTGGCCGCGCTTTAGCAGAGGGGCTTTCCACTCGACTTGGGCAACCTGTGATTGTTGAGAATAGAGCTGGGGCAAATGGAAATATTGCCGCAGAAATGGTTGCACGCGCCGCCCCCGATGGATACACGATTTATTTTCCATCGATTGGGCATGCGGTCAATGCATCCCTATACAAAAAATTGCCCTATGATCCGATTAAAGATTTCACGGCAATTGGCGGAGTATTTTCTGCCCCCAATATGCTAGTTGTGCCGCTGAATTCGCCTTATAAATCTGTAGCTGATGTGATTAGTGCGGCTAAGGCCAATCCTGGCAAGCTAACCTTTGCTTCTAGTGGTAGCGGCACCTCTGTGCATCTTTCGGCTGAGCTATTTGAAAAGATGGCTAAGATTGAAATGATTCACGTACCTTACAAGGGGACTGGTAGTGCAATGCCTGATGTTATTTCAGGGCAGGTTGATATGAGCTTCCCAAATTTGCCGAGTGCCGTACCGCAGGTAAAGGCCGGTAATCTCCGTGCCTTAGGTGTCACTACTGCGAAGCGATCCGCTGCTGCCCCTGGCGTCCCAACAATTGCTGAATCCGGTTTGCCTGGTTATGAAATGACGACATGGTATGGATTGCTAGCCCCAGCAAATTTACCAGTCGCTATCCGTAATCGCCTGAATAAAGAATTACAAAGTATTTTGGCGGATCCAAAATTTAAAGATAAATTAATTGCACAGGGCGCTGACCCAATGCCAGGAACACCAGAGCAATTTTCTGGATTGATTAAAAGCGAAATTGAACGATGGCAAAAATTAATTCTGCAATCAAAAATTACTATCGAGTAGTCTGTTTATTCCTCTAGGAAGGTCTATGTCTTTTTCTAAAAATGCCTGTATCGCTGGAATTTATGAGCATCCCCTTCGGGTTGCTCCCAATCATACGGTTGCTCAATTGCATGCTGAGGTTGCCTATGGCGCCTTGCAAGACGCTGGTTTAACATTGAATGATGTTGATGGCTATTTTTGTGCGGGCGATGCCCCCGGAATGGGCCCTGTTTCAATGGCTGATTACTTAGGATTAAAGAACTTAAGTTACCTAGACTCAACTGATACTGGCGGATCGTCTTATTTAACCCATGTAAATCATGCGGCTCGAGCTATCAGTACTGGGCAATGTCGTGTAGCCTTAATTACTTTGGCTGGGCGCCCAAAGTCAGAGGGTTCTAGTGGCACCCAAGTGCGCAGTCAATATGCTAGCGCTCCAGATTTTGCTTTTGAAAAACCGTATTCCCCCGCGCCATTAAATACTTATGCCATGTGTGCCATGCGGCATATGTATGAATTCGGAACTACTAGCGAGCAGCTGGCCTGGATTAAAGTGGCTGCCTCGCATCATGCGCAGCACAATCCCAATGCGTTATTAAAAGAGGTTTTAACTGTCGAAGATGTTTTAAATTCTCCAATGATTGCAGATCCATTGCATCGTGCAGATTGTTGTGTAGTGACCGATAGTGGCGGTGCGCTGGTCGTGGTACATCCAGACATTGCAAAGACATTAAAGAGGCCCGTGATTACGATGATGGGTGCTGGCGAGTCTACCAAAGGCCAAATGGGTGGTAAGGTTGATTTAACTTATTCTGCATTAGCATGGGCTGCCCCGCGCGCGTTTGAGGAGGCGAAGTTAACGCCCGAGCAGATTCGATATGCATCCATTTACGATAGCTTCACTATTACCGTTCTGATTCAACTTGAGGATCTGGGATTTTGTAAAAAAGGTGAGGGTGGTCGGTTTGTTGAGGATGGGCAGTTGATTTCTGGGAGAGGGAGGCTAGCTTTTAATACCGATGGTGGCGGCCTTTGCAATAATCACCCTGCAAATCGTGGCGGTATGACAAAGGTCATCGAGGCAGTAAGGCAACTCCGGGGTGAGGCTCATCCCGCAGTACAGGTACCCAATCTTGAATTTGCTTTGGCTTCTGGTATTGGCGGTGCCTTAGGGACGCGCCATGGTGCCGCAACTCTTATTATGGGGAGGTTGTAATGTCAGAGATAGATCAAGCAGTTCATCATCTACCTAGTCCTATCATTAATCCAGAAAATCAGGCTTTTTGGCAAGCGGCCCAAAATGGTAGGCTAGTTTTAAAAGTATGCAATTCCTGTAAGGAAGTGCACTACTACCCCCGAACAATTTGCCCTCACTGTGGTGGTAATGACACTGCATGGCTTGATTCTGAGGGCGTTGGCGAAATCTATTCATACACGATCATGAGGCGTGGAGTAGAGATTCCGTTTGCAATGGCCTATGTTCTTCTTAAGGAAGGCATCTCTTTGTTGACGCACTTATGCAACTGTGATTTTGATGCTATTCGGATTGGGCAAAAGGTTCGGGTGATATTCCAAGAAACTCAGGATGGTCAGAAGACACATCTATTTGAGCCCTTGGCTTAACCTAAAGAAAGTCTTGGTAAAAGTATTGCCACTCTCTTAATTGGCCTGAGTCGACTTAGTAAGCAAACTGGACTCTTTCAAAAACCAATAGGGAGACCTTTATGAGTCCCTATTGGTTTTTACTCCGATTAAGCGCAGTTCAAGTTATTCAACTTCAATTTTTGCCTGTTGAGCAACCAGCTCCCACTTCTTCTTTTCTGCGGCAATAAAAATTTTGGTATTTGCTGGTGTATCACCCACGGCCCAGCCACCAAGATCTTTCCATCGCTGCTTGATTTCTGGAGTTTCTAGTGCCTTCTTAACGGCTAAGTACAACTTATCAATGATCGGTTTGGGAGTGCCGGCAGGCACAAATAGGCCAAACCAAGCGGTCACCTCAAAGTTAGGGTAGCCCGATTGAATCATGGTAGGAACATCAGGCAACTCCGCAACACGATTTTTGCTGGTAACCGCTAAAGCGCGTAATTTTCCAGATTTAATGTATTGCATGGAGCTGGGTAGATTGTCTACCATCATGCTCGTCTGGCCAGCAAGCAGATCTGCCAATGCGGGACCAGCCCCCTTGTAGGGCACATGAATAATGTCAATGCCAGCCTGTGTTTTGAATAACTCCCCGGACATATGGATTGACTGACCACGGCCAGATGATGCAAACGAATACTTACCGGGGTTAGCTTTGGCTAATGCCACAAGCTCAGCTACCGTTTTAGCGGGAACCTCTGGATTAACTACCAACACATTTGGATTGGCAATCACAATCGTTACCGGTTCCATATCTTCCATTTTGTACGGAAGATTTTTATAGAGACTGTAATTGATTGCATTTGGGCCAATATTACCCATCGCCATCGTATAACCATCTGCTGGCGCGGAAAGTAGTGCTTGAATGCCAATAATGCCTGCTCCACCCGCTTTATTTTCCACAATCACGGTCTGACCGAGCTCTTTACCCAGTAAATCAGACAGTGCGCGCGAGGCAATATCGGTGGTTCCGCCTGGAGCCGCAGTCACAATAATTTTTAGCGGCTTATTAGGAAAGGATTGGGCGAAGGCTGATTGACTCGCCAATAGCGGGGCTAGGAACAAGATAGCGCTAAATAAATAGACACGTCTAACAAAATTAAGTCTAAACATAGTTGTCTCCAACGCGGGTCGGTGTAGTGGTGATAAGGCGATTTTGAAAGCCCGCTGACTCAATATTAAACACATATGGCTATTCATTCAATCCTCCGATAATATCTAGTCTAGTTGAACCCTTGACTGCTGCGATCTAGCTCCTGATGTAGCGCGCACCTAGGCGATAAGGGCTTTATAACCAGCAGCTAATCCATCATAGAGATATCATGCGTCAATTATTTTGTACCTCTTTAATACTCGCAATCAATGTATTTCTGGTTAGCTTTTCTTATGCGGCAGACATTCAGGTAATTACCTCTGGTGCCTTCGCTGAGGCGCTAAAAGATTTAGTCCCTTTATATGAAAAGCAATCACCCAATAAAGTGATGATTTCTTATGGCTCATCAATGGGTGCTGCGCCTGACTCCATTCCTTCTAGATTGGCAAAAGGTGAACGGTTTGATGTATTAATCCTGGCTTCACCGGCTTTAGAGGGCTTTATCAAGAGCGGAGAGCTTCAACCTGGGACGCGAGTTGATTTGGTTGCTTCGGTAATGGGCGCGGTAGTAAAGGCGGGCGCACCAAAGCCTGATATCAGCACAATGAATGGATTGAAGTCGGCTTTATTAGATGCGAAATCAGTTGCCTATTCAGCTAGTGCTAGCGGCGTTTACTTATCGACAGAGCTTTTCCCAAAAATGGGAATTTCAGAGCAGATGAATAAGACTGCTAGAAAAATCTATAGCGAGAGGGTTGCCTCCGTGGTAGCTAGAGGTGAGGCGGATTTGGGCTTTCAGCAAGTCAGCGAGTTGCTGCCGATTCCTGGTGTGGAATTCATTGGAGAGTTGCCACCAGAGGCGCAAAAGACTGTGCTATTTTCTGCAGGGATTACGAGTGATACAAAGAATATCAATGCGTCAAAAGATTTAATCGTTTTTTTAGCTTCTACAAAAGCGGTTGATATCATTCAAAAAGCGGGATTAAAGCCAGTGTTGCCGACAATATCTTGGTAGGATAAAAAGGAAAATAGAAATGAAGTTTTTTACTAAAGCCATCCCGATTGCACTTTCATGTTTAGCATTCGGACAGGTATTTGCTGCGGACCCTTGGCCTAATCATCCAATTAAATTTGTTGTCGGATTTGGTCCTGGCGGCGCCAATGATACTGTTGCAAGAGTGGTTGCTGAAGCAGCATCCAAGCAATTGGGTCAACCCATCATTGTTGAGAATAAACCAGGTGCTGGATCGGTATTAGGTGCGGATTTTGTAGCCAAGAGCCCGCCAGACGGCTATACCTTCTTTGTTAGTGCCGGCGGAATTGTGACCAACCCGATGATTAAGTCATCAATGCCATATAAAGAGGGTGATTTAGTTCCAGTGGGCTTATTAACAATTAGTCCATCCATTATTGTTGTCTCAGCCGATTCAAAAGTGAATAGTATGAAAGATTTGTTAGTGCTGGCCAAAGACCCAAAGGGTCTTAACTTCTCTACGGCTGGTACTGGCAGTACTCCACACTTCGTAGCGGAGATGCTGAAAGTAAAAGCAGGCGGTAAATATGAAATCATTCCTTATAAGAGTGGTTCCGAAGGAATGGTAGCTGTAATCTCCAACCAAGTAGATGCCACTTCAGAGGCCAGTGTTGTGGTGATTCCGCAAATTCAGGGTGGGAAGTTAAAAGCAATTGCTTCGACTTGGAATAAAAGAATCACTGCTTTGCCTGATGTTCCCACAACTAAAGAGCAGGGCTACCCTGAGGTTCTGATTGGACACTGGGCAGGCGTCTTTGCTCCTAAGGGAACGCCAGATGCTATCTTGGAGAAAATGAATCAAGCAATTAATGCAGGTCTTAAGACTGCTGCCGTTCAAAGCCGTCTAACCCCACAAGGTATCGAACCGTCTCCAGGGTCTAGAGCCGCATTCACCAAGTTCTTGGCTGATGAAAAGGCAAGGTTAGGGCCAATAGTGAAGCGCGCCAATATGAAAGAAGATTAAGCTAATTTCTTCAAGGCTTCTAAATATTTCCCTGGATTCAGAGGCTGCCCCTCTCGCTGGGCTTCCCACATGACTTGTCCCAAGCATTCCATCATGACATGCTGCGCTTCATGCATTGAGCCTAGTTTGTGTGACAGCTTGTCTGCGATTTCTTTGATACCAGGCGGCTGATTGATTGAGATCTGCTCGCTAATGGAAAGATGCATTGATAGATGCAGGAACGGATTGGTTTCACCACGCTCTGGGGTGTAGTCCTGCGCTAGAGCGCCCTCTGGATCTTTTAGTAAGTCGTGGTATTCGGGGTGCTCAACTATCCAATCGCTTGCGAGCGTTTCCATCGGATCGAGAATATGGTTCTCAGCCTTTTTTTTCCATGCGTCACAGAAAAAGCGACGCACTTCTTCACGAGTTGGGTTAAATATCGCCACGAACTTTTCCTTTGCCAGTTTTTTGTTTAAAGCTGCATAGTGGTTCTACTATGCATTGTGCGCAATCTGGGTTACGTGCTTTACAGGTGTACCGACCATGCAGAATTAACCAGTGATGCGCATCTAATAGGTATTCTTTTGGCACGCGCTTGAGTAGTTGCTCTTCTACTTTCAGCACATCTTTACCGGGCGCCAAGCCTGTTCGGTTTGATACTCTAAAAATATGAGTATCCACCGCAATCGTAGGTTGGCCAAAGGCAGTATTGAGAATGACGTTAGCTGTTTTTCTGCCAACGCCAGGGAGCGCCTCTAATTCTTCGCGCGTTTGGGGAACTTCGCCCCCATGCTTTTCTAAAAGGAGTCGACAAGTTTCCTGAATGTGCTTGCCCTTAGAGTTAAATAAGCCAATATGCTGAATATAGGGCCTGACACCTTCTTCGCCAAGATCTAAGAGGGCTTGTGGAGTATTGGCTACCTTGTAGAGCTTACGTGTTCCCTTATTGACCGAGATATCAGTTGCTTGCGCAGATAGTAATACTGCAATTAATAATTCAAATGGTGAGCGATATTCCAGCTCAGTTTCTGGTTTGGGATTATTGGCTTTAAGTTGCTCAAAAAAAGCACGACGCTTTTCCAGATTCATCATTTCTTTTGCTGGGCTCGTGCGATTGCTGCTGCGATGATGGCGCGCTTGCGCTCTTGCTCCTTCAACTCATCAGCAGATGAGGGATTTTCTGCATTAACCGCTACTAATTTAGTCGCAGCCTTTTTGGCTAGGCGATCATCATTATCTTTTTGCTCTCTATCCAGTCGTTTTTCGCGATCGTGATAACGAGTACGAGAAATATCTGCTAATTCTTGCGACCAAGCATTCCAGCCGGTGCGATTGTCGGTGACATCAATCATGCTGATGCAATCAACCGGGCATGGCGGGATGCAGAGATCGCAACCAGTACACCATTGGGTGAGAACCACGTGCATTTGTTTGGAGGCACCAACAATAGCATCAACAGGACATGCCTGAATGCATAAGGTACAACCTATGCACTTTTGTGGATCAATGAAAGCAACTGGCCTGGGGCGCTCAATTCCACACTTTGGATCAATGGTAGGGTGAAGCTCGAAAGCATCTTGTGGGTATATGGGTATCAGAAGCTTGCTCAGGCGCTCGATGCCTTCAACCCCACCCGGCGGGCAGCGATTTGGTAATGCATCACCAGAAGCCATGGCCTCTGCATAGCCACGGCAATCTGGGTAGCCGCATTTAGTGCATTGGGTTTGCGGAAGAATATCCTCAAGTTGGTCGATGAGGTTATTGGCTTGGCTCATGGAAATGACTGGTTAAATTCTTCTTAAAATTAAAGGCTCCGAAGAGCCCTTAATTTATGCAGACTTGGTAGTCCGTGTAGCCGTTTTCTTCGTATTCTGATGCTGACGAATGAAGGTCTTAATCTTTGGATACACTTTCTCGCGCCAACGACGACCAGCGAAAATTCCGTAGTGACCAGCACCAGCAACTTCATAGTGGTCTTTGCTCTCTTTTGGAATGCCAGCACATAAAGCATGTGCAGAACGTGTTTGGCCACTTCCAGAGATGTCATCAAGCTCACCTTCAATGGTGAGGAGGGCAGTCTTTTTGATATCTTGTGGTTTAACAAGTTCACCAGACACTTCCCACGTACCATTTGGTAATGAGTAGTCTTGGAAAACGGTCTTGATAGTGTCTAGGTAAAACTTAGAGTCCAAATCCAATACTGCGTTGTACTCATCGTAGAAGCGGATATGGGATTCCGCATCTTGTTCGTCACCACGAACTAAGTTTTGGAAGTAATCCCAGTGAGACTGTAAATGGTTCTGTGGGTTCATAGCGATAAAGCCAGTGTGCTGCAAGAAGCCTGGGTAAACTTTACGGCCAGCGCCTGGATAGTTAGGTGGAACGCTATAAATCACATGGCTCTCGAACCACTCAAATGATTTTTGATCTGCAAGGTTATTGACTGCAGTCGGTGACTTACGGGCATCAATTGGGCCGCCCATCATGATCATTGACGATGGTGTTGCTTCACCAGCAGAGGCCATTAATGAGATAGCGCCTAAAGTTGGAACAGTAGGCTGGCAAACAGAAATCACATGCAAATCTTTTGCACCGATCGTGCGGATGAACTCTTGTACATAGTGTACGTAGTCATCAAGACCAAAGTCACCCTCTTCAACAGGCACTAAGCGTGCATCAATCCAGTCGGTGATGTAAACCTTATGGTCTTGCAAGAGGGTGCGTACTGTGTCACGCAGCAAAGTAGCATGGTGACCAGACATGGGGGCAACTACCAGTACGGTTGGGTCTTCTTTGAGACTCTTGATAGTTTCCACATCATCAGAAAAGCGCTTAAAGCGAATCAGATTACAGAAAGGTTTTGCGATGATCGTTCTTTCATGAATCGCAACTTCGTGTCCATGTGCTTTAACAGAGCGAATACCAAATTCTGGTTTTTTGTAATCCTTGCCCAAGCGATAGAGGAGTTCATAGCTAGCAGCCAATCGATCTGATCCCGGGACCTTAGAGGCTGGGTTAGAAGCATTAATAAAAGCTTCTGAAGCAGCACGCGCCCAAGAACTAACGGGTTGAAGTAAGGCTTTTTGAAACTCATGTAACTGATATAGCATGGTGCCTCCAGTAATTCAGTGTATCCGCTTGTTACGCTAATACGCGGGCGATTGCTTTAGCCACTTTATCAATATTTTTGGTATTGAGGGCTGCAACACAAATGCGTCCAGTAGAAAGGGCATAAATGCCATCCTCTTTTTGTAGACGCTCAACTTGCTCAGCCGTTAAGCCTGAGTAAGAAAACATGCCACGTTGCTTCTCGATAAAAGCAAAATCTTGCTTTACACCAGCAGCAGCGAGTTTTTCAACCAGGCCATGACGCATTGCTTTAATGCGATCACGCATTTCTGCCAACTCATCTTCCCAGAGCTTGCGTAATTCAGGTGAATTTAGAACGGCAGCAGCAATGGCAGCGCCGTGAGTTGGAGGGTTGGAATAGTTTGTGCGAATCACGCGTTTCAATTGTGAGAGGACGCGCGTAGATTCATCTTTGCTCTGTGTCACGATAGACAGCGCACCAACACGCTCACCATAGAGCGAGAATGATTTGGAGAAAGAGCTTGATACAAAGAAAGACATGCCTGAGTCAGCAAAGAGGCGAACTGCAATACCGTCTTTCTCAATACTATCAGCAAAGCCTTGGTAGGCCATATCCAAGAAGGGGATGAGACTTTTGTTCTTGCAGATATCAATCACTTGGCGCCATTGCGCTTCAGTAATATCTGCACCAGTTGGGTTGTGGCAGCAAGCGTGCAACAAGACAGTGGTGTTCTTTGGGAAAGACTCTAAGGACTTCACCATGCCGTCAAAATCTACGCCACGGGTTTTGCCATCAAAGTAGGTGTACTCAACCACTTCAAAGCCAGCAGATTCAAAAATGCCGCGGTGGTTTTCCCAAGTCGGATTGCTAATCGCGCAAGGTGCATTGAGGTTCAAGCGCTTAATGAAGTCTGCACCAACGCGCAAGGCGCCAGTGCCGCCAAGACATTCAGCAGTAACAACGCGACCATCTTGAATGAGTGCAGAGTCAGCGCCAAACAATAAATTTTGCACTGCACTGTTGTATGGATTTGGACCTTCGATTGGGATGTAGCTACGGGGCGAGTGTTTTGCAACAATCGCCTCTTCAGCTTTAATCACTGCCTTGAGAAGTGGAACTTTGCCTTCGTCGGTGTAATACACGCCAACACCTAAATTCACTTTATCAGCACGTTGGTCTGCAACGTAGGCTTCTGTGAGGCCAAAAATAGGGTCTTTGGGGGCTAGCTGGACTGAGGCAAACAGGGTCATTTGAGGTCGAAAGTGATGGTTAGAGGGTAATTAGTACTTGTTTTATGTGTTGTTGACGTTAAATTCAGTTTAATTGACGGTTTTTGAAGCCAGAATCAACTATTTCCTAAGAAAATCGGCAAAATCATTGTTTGTACAAAATTCGCTGTGAAGAAGTCTCACAGGTGAAATGATAGCCGAGATGCCCCCTAAGTTGCCCAAAACTGGTTCAAAAGCCGAAGCAAACGAAGTGAAAAAACCCCCTGTGGCAGATCCCTTGGGTGAGGCTGGCCACGACCTCGATCCGGCCAAATTTGTAAGCTTCCCAGGCTCCCCTTATCAGCTTTATCAGCCATTTCCTCCTGCTGGGGACCAACCCCAGGCTATTGATGCCCTGGTTGAGGGGGTGGAGGATGGGTTGACCTTTCAGACGCTCTTGGGGGTTACGGGGTCCGGCAAGACCTTCACAATGGCTAATGTCATCGCCAGAACAGGCCGTCCCGCCATCATTTTTGCTCCAAATAAGACCCTAGCCGCCCAGCTATACAGCGAATTTAGGGAGTTTTTCCCTAAAAACGCTGTTGAGTACTTCGTCAGTTACTACGACTACTACCAGCCAGAGGCCTATGTTCCTCAGCGCGACCTCTTTATTGAAAAAGATTCCTCTATTAACGAACACATCGAACAGATGCGTTTGTCTGCAACCAAGAGTTTGTTAGAGCGACGCGATGTCATCATTGTTGCAACTGTTTCGGCAATTTACGGCATTGGTAATCCTGGCGACTATCACAGTATGGTGATGACCTTGCGTCCTGGTGACAAGATGAGTCAGCGCGATATTTTGATGCGACTCATCGCCATGCAATACGATCGCAACGAAACCGATTTCAAACGCGGTGTCTTTCGAGTGCGTGGCGACACTATTGATATTTTCCCAGCCGAACATAATGAGTTAGCAGTAAGGGTGGAGTTATTTGACGATGTCATTGAGAGTTTGCAATTCTTCGATCCGCTTACTGGCAGGATTCGTCAGAAGATTCCGCGCTTCACTGTGTATCCCAGTTCTCATTACGTCACCCCTCGCGATACTGTATTGAAGGCGATTGAAACGATCAAAACAGAATTGCGTACTCGCTTAGATGAGTTTGTGAAGGATGGAAAACTCGTTGAGGCACAGCGCCTCGAGCAACGTACGCGGTTTGATTTGGAGATGCTCAATGAGTTGGGCTTCTGCAAGGGTATTGAGAATTACTCACGCCACCTCTCTGGTGCTGCCCCTGGCGAGGCTCCGCCTACGCTGGTGGACTATCTACCCAACGATGCTTTGATGTTCCTCGACGAGAGCCACGTCCTCATTGGGCAGTTGAACGCGATGTACAACGGAGATAAATCTCGTAAACATACTTTGGTGGAATTTGGGTTCCGTTTGCCTTCAGCGATGGATAACCGCCCTCTCAAGTTTACTGAGTTTGAAACCAAAATGCGTCAAACCATTTTCGTTTCTGCAACACCAGCTGATTATGAGAAAACACATCAAGGTCAAGTAGTCGAGCAAGTAGCGAGACCAACTGGTTTGGTTGATCCAGAAATTGAGGTGCTGCCAGCAAGTACACAGGTTGATGATTTGTTGGATCAAATTCATGCGCGTGTCAAAGTGCAGGAGCGTGTATTAGTCACGGTGTTGACTAAGCGGATGGCCGAGCAATTAACCGACTATCTTTCGGATAACGGCGTGAAGGTGCGTTATGTGCACTCCGACATCGATACGGTCGAGCGTGTAGAAATTTTGCGTGACTTACGTTTGGGTGTCTTCGACGTGCTGGTCGGCATTAATTTATTGCGCGAAGGCTTGGATATTCCTGAGGTATCCCTAGTCGCTATTTTGGATGCTGATAAAGAAGGCTTCTTGCGTTCAGAACGCAGTCTGATTCAGACCATTGGTCGTGCTGCTCGTAACGTTCGAGGCAAAGCGATTTTGTATGCCGACAAGATTACGAACTCTATGCGCCTAGCTATGGGCGAGACTGAAAGGCGCCGCACCAAGCAAATTGCCTTTAATAAACTTCATGGGATTGAGCCTAAAGGGGTTCAAAAGCGCATTAAGGACATTATTGATGGCGTTTACGACGTTAAAGAGAGGCGTCAGGAGATGCAGGTGGAGCAGGAGCGGGCTCACTATGAAGATATGGGCGAGAAAGACTTGGCAGCCGAAATCAAGCGTCTGGAGAAGCAAATGAACGCTGAAGCTAAGAATTTAGAGTTTGAAAAGGCTGCCAGCACCCGAGATAGGCTGACAAAGGTTAAAGAAATGGCTTTTGGGGCTAGGTCTAGGGACTCTGTCTAAAGATTGATTCGTTAATTCCTGGCTTGCATTGAGGTTTTTTGGGATAATTCCCGAGCAATTTAATGGGGAATATGGTAAAGTTGAGTGGAATGGTCGGGTATTACCCGCCCGACTGTTAGCTGTCCATAACAATCCATTACCAAGGTGACATATGAGACTTACAACCAAAGGTCGTTTTGCAGTAACCGCAATGATTGA
>CAITHY010000053.1 GCA_903892315.1 uncultured beta proteobacterium
ATACTCATCCATGCCGTAGACGCTGCCTTCGCGCCCCAGGCCTGACTGCTTTATGCCGCCAAATGGAGCAACCTCATTGGAGATGAGGCCGGTATTCACACCCACCATGCCGTATTCCAAAGCCTCGGCTACCTTCCAGACGCGACCGATGTCACGACTATAGAAGTAAGAAGCAAGACCAAATTGACTGCTGTTTGCTAGCTGGATAACTTCTTCATCGCTTTCAAAAGAAATAATTGGTGCAATAGGGCCAAAGGTTTCTTCATAAGTAATGAGCATTTGGCTATTTACATTCGATAGGATGGTGGGCTCATAAAAGTTTTTGCCTTCAATGGATGGTTTGCCACCAGTAACCAATTTGGCGCCTTTGCTAATTGCGTCTGCTACATGCTTTTTCACTTTCTCAAGTGCAGCCGTTTCAATCAGTGGCCCCTGGGTAACGCCTGCTTGCATACCATTGCCCACCTTGATCACTTCAAGGGCTTTAGCAAATTTTTCCACAAAAATATCATGTACTTTTTTGTGAACATAAAAACGATTCGCACAAACGCAAGTTTGGCCCGAGTTTCTAAATTTAGAAGACATGGCGCCAGTCACGGCTGCATCAATATCGGCATCTTCAAAAACAATGAATGGCGCATGCCCACCTAACTCGAGAGCCAATTTCTTAACTGTAGGCGCACATTGTTCCATGAGGATGCGTCCGACTTCAGTTGATCCTGTAAAAGAAAGATGGCGAACCGTAGGTGATGCGCAGAGTGTTTTGCCTATGGCGATCGATTGATTGGCATCGGCCGTGAGGATATTGATGACCCCGTCAGGTACACCGGCACGTTTTGCCAGTTCAGCTAATGCTAATGCTGATAGTGGTGTAAGTTCTGCAGGTTTAATCACAATCGTACAGCCAGCAGCCATAGCTGGGGCAATTTTGCGGGTAATCATGGCAATCGGAAAGTTCCAAGGAGTGATCGCTACACAAACCCCGATCGGTTGCTTGAGAACCATCAAGCGCTTATCGTCCCAGGTGGTGCTCAAAATAGAACCTTCAACACGTTTAGCTTCTTCTGCAAACCATTCAACAAAAGAGGCGCCGTAGGCTACTTCGCCCGCTGCTTCAGCAAGGGGCTTGCCTTGCTCTAGTGTCATTAAGGCGGCGAGATCTTGTGTGTTAGCAATAATCAGATCAAACCAGTTACGCATGATTTGCGCGCGTTCTTTTGCTAACTTACTGCGCCATGCTGGTAGGGCTTTTTCTGCGGCAGTGATGGCTAGTTCGGCATCCTGCGTTTCAAGATTGGCAACATTGGCGATGACTTCATCGGTAGCGGGATTGTGAACTGCAAAGGTATTTTTTGAGTCATGCCATTGACCATTTATAAAGGCAGCCTCTTTAAAAAGGCTGGCGTCTTTTAGATGTGCGCGAATATCTACTTTTTGCATGATGTCTGACCTAGATAAGAATACAAATCATTTTATCCCCTTGTAAGTAAAAAAGCCTCCAGGCTTTTAGGCCTAGAGGCTGGGATGCTCAATTTCTAAACTACTAGGTTTGCAACGTTACTTTGCTTGTGTTTCTGCGGTGCGGAGTTTTTGGGCGAGTAGATCTAATACACCATTGACGTACTTATGACCATCTGTGCCACCGAAGGTTTTGGCAAGCTCAACCGCTTCATTGATTGCCACTTTGTAGGGCACTGATAGATCTGCTGCCAGTTCATAAGCGCCAATCAAGAGGGCTGCGTGCTCTACAGGAGACAGTTCATTAATAGGGCGATCAAGTGCTGGGGTGATGATTGCTTCAAGCTCATCTGTGCGAGCTAAAACACCATCAAAGATGCCCTGAAACAAATCCAGTTGGCAGCGGCGGAATGCAGGATCTTCGGATAGCTGTTTGGCAATAGCTACAGCATTTGGAATACTGCCAGCGCGACGCATGACCAGACTTTGATACACGCCTTGAAGGGCGTATTCACGAGCGCGACGACGTGGAGTTAAAGAGCGCTTAGCTGGAGCCTTGGCATCCTTGGCTGCTACTAAGTTTTCTGGATTTTGGATGGATTTAGGCATGTAGTTATTCTTGGTCTTGGCTCGAATTAATTTCGATATCAATATCGGGTGTCAGTGCTAGCGCCAAGTTAGCCATTTCTACAACAGCTTGAGCGCATTCAGCACCTTTGACTTGTACGCGTGCTTGAGCTTGTTCATCGGTATCGCAAGTGAGCACGCCGTTTGCAATTGGCAAGCCAGAATCAATGGAGATACGAGTAATGCCTGCTGCAGATTCATTGGAGACTAATTCAAAGTGATAGGTCTCACCACGAATTACGGCTCCTAAGGCGACTAAGCCATCGAATTCACCAGTCTCAGCCATTTTTTGCAGGGCAAATGGAATCTCTAATGCTCCTGGCACAGTGACAAGCTTGATATCGGCTTGATTGACACCCAGGGAGATCAATTCATTGATACAGGAATTTGTTAGAGCAACGCAATGATCTTCATTAAAGCGCGCTTGCACAACGCCGATACGTAGATCTTGCCCATTTAAATCGGCTTCTAATACGCCTACAAAATCATTAGTGGAGTCAGTCATAGTATTTTTAGATTAAAGGTTTAAATGGGGTGTAGCCTGTTACTTCTAACTTGTAGCCGGAGAGGCTTGGTACAGGGCTTGGATTGGCTAGTAAGCGCATTTTTCCTACGCCAATATCTTTTAGAATTTGCGCGCCAATACCATAGCTTCTAAAATCCGTTTTTCGCGCCAAAGGCTTTTGTTCAGCGTCATGAGAGCGATTGAGCTTCTCAAATTGCGCGAGCCAATCGGTATCGTTTGGCGCTGCAATTCCAGAGGCATTTAACAATACAGCCACGCCAGCAGGGGCTGCAGCAATCGCTTGTAGTGCTTGAGCTAGTGGCCATGAATGGGTGCTCACATTCGAGTCTAAAAAGTCCAGAACAGTAACGGGCTCATGAACTCGCACTAAAGTTTCTTGCGCTTCAGAAGGCTTGCCATGGACTAATGCAATATGCACACATGAGCTTGGGGTATCGCGATAAATAATTCCCTGGAATTTTCCCCAAGGGGTAATAAATTCACGAGCACCTTCGCGCACCACAATGCTTTCATGTTGGCTGCGATATTGAATAAGGTCAGCAATACTGCCGATCTTCAGTTGATGTTCTTTTGCAAATTCTAGTAAGTCCGGAAGGCGCGCCATGCTGCCATCGTCTTTCATGATTTCACAAATGACTGAAGTAGGAGAGCAGCCAGCCATAGCGGCGAGATCACAACCGGCTTCTGTGTGACCTGAACGAATCAATACGCCGCCAGGTTGAGCCATCAAAGGAAAAATATGCCCGGGCTGCACTAAATCGCTGGGCTTTGCATTTGATGCAACCGCAGTTTTAATCGTGAGCGCACGGTCTGCTGCAGAGATGCCAGTAGTAACGCCGGTGGCAGCTTCAATCGAAACTGTGAAATTGGTCCCCATGGAGGTGCCGTTATCTCTCACCATCAAGGGCAAATTGAGTTGTTGGCAACGCTCGCGGGTCAGGGTGAGGCAAATGAGACCACGGCCATGTTTGGCCATGAAATTAACCGCTTCTGCAGTCACATGATCGGCAGCCAGTACCAAGTCCCCCTCATTTTCACGATCTTCTTCGTCGACAAGGATCACCATTTTGCCGGCACGCATGTCGGTAATGATTTCTTCGGTGGAGGCTAGGGTATTTGGCATAGCCCTCTATTTTAAGCTCAGGACAGGGTTGTCGTGAGGTCTCACGGCAATATCCAGCCATTCAGACGGCAAGAGCTAGACAGGACTGTTTTAGCCAGGCTATAGCCCTTAGAAAATGGGCAATGATCACGCAAAACTGCTGTCACACAATTAGCCAGGTTTCAGGGTCGGACGGGTTCATCTTGCTTGAGGTTTTGGTGGCAATGAGTCTGATTATGGGCGCCTGGACGGTCTCCACCAATGCTTATCAGCGATTGGCATTGACCCTGAGCCAGCAAGAAAGCAAAAGATCTCAGATTAGGAAAGAAATGGATGCACATGAAATTGAAATGTACTCTAAGACAGTCGCCTCAAATAACGCAGGGGGTATAAAGAATGAGCTTGCTAGATTGTCTGGTCGGAATCATGCTTTGCGCTCTTCTCCTCAATCCTCTGCTAAGGGCAAGCGCTCAACTAGCAACTAAGCAAATGCAGTATGAAAAGACCCAATCGTTAATCTCAGAAGCGGAGCGCGCTTTTGAACTCATGGGGCGCGCTATTCGAGTAGCTGGATATCAAAACATCAGAACTAAAAATTCATCTAATAAACCCACTGATTCAAAGTGGTTTATTCAGGTAAATAAAAAAGTAGGCTACAGAGGATCAGATTCGTTAAGTATTCAACATGGTTTATCTGATGGAGTTGATTTTGATTGCATTGGAAATGTTCTGAGTAAAGAGCGGACCAGAAAAGATTTGGCGTTTCAAGGTTTTATTGTTGAGCGGCAAGCAGGTAGCGCTAAAGGTGCGAAAGTGAATGGGGGTTCGCTCATTTGTCAGTCGCTTGATCGGCAAGGAAGAGTGCAAAACACCACACTCATGAATGGCATTAATCATTTGCTAGTTGATGATATTAGCCCTCCTCAAAGCACGGTTGGTAAGGGTGGTATAGGTGATACCGCTCCCAGGCTATATAAAATCAGCCTGCAAATGACCGATGGCGCACTGATCAAATTGGATTTTGAGAGAACCTTTGCAACTAGGAATATGCCGTGATTTTGGCTTGGGTGGTTTCTTTGTTATTACTTTGCTCTTCTCTCATCTCATGCATTGAGCGCCTTGGGACATTGCGCATCATTGAGGTTAATGCGATGACCGAATCCCAGAAAGCATTTATTGCTGCAGAAAAAGTAGTTCAAGAGTGCGAAGAAAATATCACTGCGCTTACTCAATTACAAAGCAATCGCTGTTTTATACAACCGGCTGGTAATTATCGTTGGCTCATATCCAGTAAAGAAAAACCAGGCATTCAGATTGGTGTTGCAGTCGATGAAAAAACAGGGATTGTTACTCGCTTAAATTGGCGGCAAGTCTTTGAGTAAAAACTACGTATGTCAAAAAGGATCGACCTTGCTTGAGTTAATGGCTGTTGTACTCATTATTGCTATTAGTGCGACGATGGGTATGCCGCTCTTGCAAGAACAAATTGCCGCTCGTGAAATCGATACTGCTGCTCGTAGTTTTATCATGCATGCCCACTTTGCACGTCAGCAAGCTTTACATATAAGGGAGTCTGTCAAACTTACTCCTATGAATGGTGAACTCTGGGAGGATGGCTGGGTTATTCAAAGTGGCTGCATTAATAAGCGGTCGAGCTCCAACTGCTATCCTAAAAATTGGCTTTCCCAAGGCAATATTCACCCCGTTTACTTTAAGGGGGGAGGCAGGCAATTTTCTGACCCGCACTCTGGTAAGAGGGGCATATTGTTTAATGCTGCTGGCGCTGCCAAGACCGATAAAGGTGGATTTGTGGCCAATCGCCTGATACTCGGCCACCAAAGGGCTCCCCATCTAGAAAGGCAAATGATTCTGGGCAGTGGTGGACGTTGGCGTATCTGTGATCCCGCTAGGGATGCAAAGCGCTGTCATTGAATGGTTTAATAGACCCTATGTACAGCGCAGTTGACCACCAAATGATGAGTGAAGCTTTGGCACAAGCTCAAAAAGCACTTTATCTTTCTAATCCGAACCCGCGGGTAGGATGCATTATTGCGAAAGATGGAAAAGTGATTGGTCGCGGCTTTACTCAAGCAGTCGGAAATGCCCATGCAGAAATACAAGCCCTTGTAGATGCTAAGGCCCAAGGCAATGATGCTGCTGGATCAATAATCTACGTAACCCTAGAGCCATGCAGCCATACAGGTAGAACGCCCCCCTGTGTAGATGCTTTACTAGCAGTAAAGCCTGCCAAAGTAATTGTGGCAATGTCAGATCCCAATCCTCTTGTGGCGGGTAAAGGTTTGGAAAAATTAAGATCTGCCGGCATTGAAGTGGAGTGTGGTTTGCTGGAGTCAGAAGCGCAATCACTTAATCGTGGCTTTATTTCCAGGATGACGCGCGGCTTACCATGGGTGCGCATGAAGATTGCGGCTAGCCTAGATGGCAAAACTGCCTTGCAAGATGGTCGCAGTCAATGGATTACAGGTCAACTTGCCCGAGCTGATGGCCACCACTGGCGCGCACAAGCATGTGCAATCGTCACAGGTGTTGGCACGGTAAAGGAGGATGATCCCAGTCTGGATGTGAGAGAGGTCGAGACTCAAAGACAACCGATACGAATTATTGTTGATTCCAAATTAGAGGTCCCGCTAACAGCTAAGATTTTGCAAAACGCAGAGCAGTCTGATGTCTTGATCGTGTGTGCAAGTCTAGATAGTCCTGAAATACAAGCAAAGGCTAAGAATTTTGAAGCGCGCGGTATTCAAGTGATTGCAATGGCAAATCCCTTCGGTAAGGTGGATTTACCCAGCCTGTTCTCCTATCTTGCCAAAGAGCGAGAGATGAATGAAATCCATGTCGAATCTGGCTTTAAGTTAAACGGTTCAATGCTCAGGGAAGATTGCGTAGATGAGTTGTTACTTTATTACGCCCCATTTTTAATGGGCGACGGTATTGGCATGGCTAATGTCGGCCCATTAAATGAATTGAGCCAGCGCCAGAATTGGCAGATGATTGATCAAGCTCTTTTTGGCTCCGATCTGCGCTTGCGTTTAATTAAGAACTAAAATCACCCCATGTTTACAGGAATTATTACGGCCATCGGTCAAATCAAAAGCGCCCAAGCAAAAGGCGATGGTCTTCATCTTCTTGTGGAGGTGCCAGAAGGCTACCTTGATGATGTCGCTTTAGGTGACAGTATTGCGATTCAGGGTGCGTGTATGACCGCTACCCAATTAACAAAAAATTCATTTGCTTTAGACATCTCTCGTGAGTCCCTTAATAAAACAGTCGGCTTGGATAAAGTAGGCGCAGTTAATTTAGAGAAGGCCTTACGTTTAAATGATCGGCTTGGGGGTCATTTGGTCAGCGGTCACGTAGATGGCGTTGGAAAAGTCGCTCACTTTTCTCAAGTGGCTAATGATGCATATGGATCTTGGTTGCTCCGTATCGAAGCGCCAAAAGAGCTGGTGCAATACTTAGCTTACAAAGGATCTATTGTTGTTAATGGCGTCTCACTTACTGTAAATCAAGTTGAAGACACGTTAAATTCTTGCATCATCAATATCAACATCATCCCGCATACATTAGAAAACACTACGCTTGGTAATTTAAAACCAGGCGATGCTGTAAATTTGGAAGTGGATCTCATTGCGCGCTATGTAGCTCGGATGCTTGAAACTCAAGGTAAATAAGATTTACTGCTTATTTTCTGGTTTCTGCTTTTCGATATACCGCATCTTGATTTCGCTTACCGACTGCAATCACAAGAACTATAAGCCTGTGATCAATAACTTCATAAACGAGTCTGTAGCCAACGGTTCTCAGTTTAATTTTATAAAAGTTGTCTAAGTCACCATGAAGTTTTGCTGAAGGTACTCTTGGATTAACCAGACGTTTCTGTAGCTGCTTTTTAAATTGTTCTTTTATTGAGTTATCTAATTTTTGCCATTCTTTTAGCGCAAGAGTATGAAACTCAAGATTAAAGCTCTTCAAGCTTCACTTTCACAGTTTTGCCGCCTTTGCGAGCCTGAATAGTTTTAATAAGCGAGACATCGTCAATCAGGTCGAGCAGTGCTTCATAAGCCTTTGCCGACAAAAGGTAGGCTTCTGGCTTGTTGTGGTTTAAGACAGCCACAGGAAGATCACCAGCGATTTCTATGATCTTGCTGGGATTACGTCTTAAGTCAGTCATGCTGACTGTAGTTTTGGCGTGAATAGTCTGTGTAAGGCTCATATAAAAATACTCATAATTTAGTGCATTATTATGTGCTTTTTTAGAAATGTCAAACAAAAAAAGGGGCCTTATGGCCCCATGGAGTTAATTTATTAAAGCGGGTTTATCTATAGCGGGTTGGGTCAGCTAGTTTGGCTTGTTTAAACCCTGCTTGTCTCAAACGACAAGACTCACATTCTCCACAGGCTTCTCCCAAATCATTGGCCTGGTAACAAGATACTGTTTGTGAGTAGTCAACACCTAAAGTATTGCCTAATTTAATAATTTGAGACTTGCTCATCTCGATGATTGGTGCATGTACTCTGAAGCGATTGTCATGATTGATTGCCTCAACACCCGCTTTAGTGGCTAGGTTAGCCATGTTTTCGAATGAGTCTACGTATTCAGGGCGACAGTCTGGGTAACCAGAATAATCTACGGCATTAGCGCCGTAGAAAATATCTAAGCCGCCTAATGATTCTGCCCATCCTAGTGCTAGTGAAAGCAGGATGGTGTTACGAGCAGGCACATAAGTCACTGGAATTTCTTGGTCAGCGCTCGGTGTAGTGGGTACCGCTATTGCAGAGTCTGTTAGCGCTGAACCGCCAAAGCGAGTGAGATCTAAATTCACTACTTCATGGCGAATGACCCCCATCCTTTTGGCTATATGTTTTGCTGCAGCTAACTCTGAGGAGTGTCTTTGACCATAACCAACAGAGAGAGCATAGGGCGCGTAGCCCAAATCTTTTGCCAGGGCCAAAATAGTGCTGGAATCTAAGCCGCCTGAAAAAAGAATGACTGCAGGCGCATTGGGTTTGCGAGGAGCAAACTGTTCAAAGGCCGCAGACAACAATGACATAAGGAGGGCTGTGACAGCTTACTTGGTAGCCGGTAAGAGGGATTGCGCTTGTTGTGCAGCCTCTGTATCCGGATATTTAGCGATGATGTCGCTAAAAGTTTTCTTAGCTGCCACTTTGTTACCACTCTCCAATTGGGAGTTGCCTAAAGTCAACATCGCCGCAGGAATGCGAGGATGATTTGGGAAGCGTGTAATTAAGGTTTGAAGCTGAGTAATAGCGCCTTTGTAATCCTTGTTCGCGTATTTGCTATTGCCACCCCAGAATAACGCGAGGGGATAGTAGGGGCTCTTTGGATAGCGAGCGGCAAATGCAGAAAATGAATCATCTGCCTTTTTGAGATTACCCGTCTGAAATGCTTTTAATGCTTCGTCGTAAGCTTTCTTTTCGGCCGGCTGAACTACGCCGCTGACGCCTTCAATCGTGATAGTGCGTGGTTCAAAATTACCCAGACGATTATCGAGATCTTGGTAATAGGTTTTTTGACTAGTACTGATATCCTCGCCTTGCTTTTCAAGGTTTTCAATCTTGCCGCGTAGCTCTGCATTCTCCTGCTTGATTTTATCAATTTGACCTTGAAGCTCAAGCTGGGTCGTAGCTACTGACTTGCGCAGATCTAGAATCGCTTTGCGAGCTTCATCATCAGAGAAGAGTGCCCAAGCATTGCTAGAGGCACCAACACAAATTACAAAAGTACTTAAACAAAACGCTCGTGAGAGCGTTTGTTTGTTAGGGGTAAACAGTGTCAGCATTAGTTTGTAATGTAAACAATGTCAGCACGGCGATTTTCTGCCCATGCCGCTTCGTTATCACCGTCAGCCTTAGGCTTTTCTTTGCCAAAGCTTACTGCTTCCATTTGGTTGTCAGATACACCCATGAGATTCAAAGACTTGCGCACTGCCTCAGAACGACGTTGACCCAAAGCTAAGTTGTACTCAGCTGTGCCGCGATCATCGGTATTGCCCTGAATAATAATTTTTTGCTTTGGATTGGCTTTGAGGTAGCTAGCATGAGCGGACAACATTTTTTGATATTTGGTTTGGACGGTGTATTCGTCAAAGCCGAAATAAACACTCTTCTCAAACAATGGGCTCTTTGGATCATTCCAAGGTTGCGAACCATAGCTGCCACTTCCGCTACCATCGCCATCAGTATCATCTAACTTAACGCTAGAGCAGGCGGATAAAGCTAGCGCTGTTGCACCTAGCAAGAGAAGTGTTGCTGCACGACGGGTAATAGACAAGCTCATGATTTTTCCTTTATTTCTTCCACCGACAAACTGGTTAACTAAACGAGTTAATACTCAATATTATGCCCCTAAGAGGCATAAAAGTGGCTAATTCGCTTCAAAAAGTTGAGGTAAGTGGTAGGGAAGATCTCATGAGGGGATTTCAGGGGTGAAATCCTTCCTCTGGCTCAGGACACTTAATCCATGAATGGACCCCAAGATGGCTGACGAACGTCAGATCCAGGAATGCTTAATACCTGCTTAGAGTTTCCATCTACAGAAACTGCTGCCAACACACGCTTACCGCCCACCTTGGTGGAATAAAGAACATATTTGCCGTTGGCAGCAAACGATGGGGATTCATCGCTAGTGCCATCGGTGAGTGCCTGTGAGTCGCCTGTCGCTAAGTTCAAAATGTATAAGCGATATGCGCCACCTACGTTCGCGATATAGGCGAGATATTTCCCGTCTGGTGAAATACGAGGTGAGGTCACAAATCCTTGCTTAAAGCTTACGCGTTTTGCTCCTTCTGCTTGTTCTCCTTCAGAGCTCATGCGATAGATTTGAGGATTGCCGCCTCGATCGCTCGTGAAATAAATAAAGCGACCATCAGGCGAATACTGTGGCTCCGTATCAATGGTGTTGCCGCGAGTAAGGCGATGCAAACCAGTGCCATCCGCATTGATGCCATAGATTTGGGTGTTGCCGTCTTTAGATAATGAGATGGCTAATTTCTTGCCATCTGGCGACCATGCAGGTGCGCTGTTATTTCCTTTTTGATTAGAAAGGGAAATACGGCGACCAGTTGCTAATTCATGAACGTAAATAACTGGCTTACGATCTTCAAAAGATACATAAGCAACTTTTTTGCCATCTGGGGACCAAGACGGTGAAATGATAGGGTCGCCACTGGCCATGGCATTACGAATATTTTGTCCATCCGCATCTGAGATGACGAGGCGATAGCGCTTGCCGTCTTTGATGACATAGGAGAGGCGGGTGGAGAAGATGCCGCGCTCACCCAACAACTTCATGACGATGTCATCTGCAATCTTATGGGCAACAGAGCGTAAATTGTCGGCGCTAGAAGTAAGGTTCAAGCCACCCAAGCTTAGTGACTTCCGAATATCAAATAATTTGTAATGGATTTCGTATTGGTCACCTTTTTGCACTACAGAGCCAACTACTAAGGCGTCTGCGCCACGTGTTGCCCAAGATTTGTAATTCGGTGTGCCATCGTCACTTTCAACGGCATTACCATTTTCAGTATTTTTAAAGTATCCACTGCGCGCTAAATCTTGGCGAATGATGTCGGTAATATTGGTGGGAAGCTTATTCTCATCTTTAAAACGCATAACAGCGATTGGGTAAAGCGATTGTCCAACGCCAGTAATCTCAATACTCATTTGAGCAAAACTTGATACGCTAAATGTGCCGAGAAAAATCACACCGAGAGTCAAAATAATTTTTTGCAAAGTGCGTGCGATTAAATTCATCATGTCTTTAAATTTACTTTGGTTTTAATTTAAGTTCAGGGGTTAATGTTGGAAGCTTGCCATCATCATCTCTAGGCAAGCTTTGAGTAGCATCTATTGCACTCAAAACTGCTTGATCCCATGCATTATCACCGCTACTGCTGGTCATTGTCCTAGATAGAATAGCCCCATCTGGCGCAAGTCGTACCTGAACGATGGTTTGTTTATTGCCTTTAAAAGCATCGGCGTTAAAGGTGATATTGGCTCGCACCTTTTTAATCACCTTATCACTCCAGCCTGGGGGTGCGTTTCCGCCACCGCCCACACCGCTGCCAACAGATCCCCCAGTGCCGCCATCTTTGGCTGCCATGCCACGTAGGCTGGCAATATTCGCCTCTCTGCGTTTGTCAGCTTCTGCGTTAGCTTTGATCTGAGCTGGCGTCAGAGCTGCTGGTTTAGGAGTCTCTTTGGCGACTTCCTTCTTAGGCGGTTCAACTTTCTTGGGGATCTCTTTGGGAGGAGGTGGTTTTACTGGCTTTGGTGCCTCCTTAACTACTTCCTTCTTAGGTGGTTCTTTTTCTACCTTCTTTTTCTTGACAGCAATATCCGCCGCTTCTTCTTTCATTTCAGTTTTGAGTTCTGGTACAGGTGGTGCTTCAATTTGCTGAGTTGAATCCCATAGCTCTACTTCTACTCCTGAAGGCGTGCTGTTGTTCCAGCTGATGCCAATCACTAGAAAAGCAAGGAGTCCTAAATGTGCAACTAAAGAGAAGGTAAAAGCACGCTTAGTGCTTTCTGCTTTTGTGAGGCGACCACGCTCTCGCCCGCCATTGCTTCCACGACCAAATGGATTCTGAGAAAGTTGTGCGCTGGTCATTGCGTCATCGCTATTGGCAAACTGGTATTACTTATTGGCTCTTTACTGCTAAGCCAACCCGCTTGACGCCATTCTCTTTGAGTTTGGACATCACATCCATCACAACTTCGTATTTAATGGATTTGTCGGCAGCTAATACTACTGGCTGCTCAGCGGATTTTTCTGCTTGGGAGCGCGCGAAGGCGCCAAGTTCAAATTTATCTAATGTTTGTACTGGTTCCCCATCTTTACGAACAATCACTTTTTCGTTTTCATCGATGGTTAAAAAGACAGGAGGTAGTGATTGCACTTTAGCGCCGCCCACTGTGGGTAAATTCACGACCCCTGGATTGACCATTGGCGCGGTAACCATGAAGATAACCAATAGAACAAGCATCACATCGATGTAGGGAACTACATTGATGTCAGACATTGCTCGACGTTTGGATTTACGCAAAGAGGAAGCACCCATAACTTATTGATCTCTTATTTTTTAGCGTGCTGCAGTTTGACGTTGCAAGATGTTGGTGAACTCTTCGATAAAAGTTTCAAAACGAATCGATAGGCGATCAACATCGGTTGCAGCGCGGTTATAGGCAACCACTGCTGGAATCGCGGCAAAAAGACCAATAGCTGTTGCGATCAACGCTTCAGCGATGCCAGGTGCTACTGCAGACAAAGTGGCGTTTTGAACGTTTGCTAAGCCGCGGAAGGAGTGCATGATGCCCCATACGGTGCCAAAAAGGCCGATGTAAGGGGAAACCGAGCCAACTGAGGCCAAAAATGGGAGGTTGGCTTCCAGGGTATCCATTTCACGCTGGTAAGTTGCTTTCATGGCGCGGCGGGCAGCATCAATCTCACGACCCTTGTTGAACTCTTGCATTCCAGCTTCAAAAATGTGCTCTAGAACCGCATCACTACGGGTATTACGCTGTGCAGCCTCTAGGAGGGTGCCTAGATCGCCACCAGACCAGAAATCGCGCTCAAAACGCTCTGTATCCAGTCTGACACCTCGCAAAACGGCTGTTTTTTTGAAAATAATGGTCCAAGAGGCGATAGACATGCTGAGTAATAACAACATTACTAACTGGACTAATAGGCTGGCATTGAGGACTAGGGAGAGGAATGAGAGGTCTTGTGTAGGGTTCATGGTGGATTTTGTATGATGTAGGTTGATTTTACTAAAGCAGCTCAACTACACCAGGATTATCGCTATGTTTGACCGTCAAAAAACTTTATCTAAAACCGACCCAGAATTGTGGGCAGCCGTTCAGAACGAAAATCGTCGCCAAGAAGACCATATTGAGCTGATTGCCTCTGAAAACTATACCTCACCAGCGGTTATGGAAGCTCAAGGTTCCCAGTTAACAAATAAGTATGCCGAAGGTTATCCAGGCAAGCGTTATTACGGTGGCTGTGAGTTTGTTGACGTTGCTGAGCAATTGGCAATTGATCGTGTTAAAGCCTTATTTGGTGCTGAAGCAGCAAACGTACAGCCCCATTGCGGCGCATCTGCAAATCAAGCCGTTTTCTTGGCTTTCTTAAAGCCTGGCGATACTTTTATGGGTATGAGTCTTGCTGAAGGTGGTCACTTAACTCACGGCATGGCTTTGAACATGAGTGGTAAGTGGTTCAATCCCATTGCTTATGGTCTGGACAAGAATGAAGAAATTGATTACGAGCAAATGGAGCGTCTTGCTCGCGAGCACAAACCTAAATTGATTATTGCTGGTGCATCAGCGTACTCAAAGAAAATTGATTTTGAGCGCATTGGTAAATTAGCAAAAGAAGTGGGTGCAATCTTTATGGTGGACATGGCCCACTATGCTGGCTTGGTTGCTGCTGGTGTTTATCCAAACCCAGTGCCACACGCAGACATCGTGACTTCTACAACCCACAAGAGCTTGCGTGGCCCGCGTGGTGGCATCATTTTGATGAAGGCGGAGCACGAGAAAGCAATTAACTCTGCAGTAT
>CAITHY010000054.1 GCA_903892315.1 uncultured beta proteobacterium
GCATACACATTGGCCAATTTAGATAAGTTGGTTGTAAAACTGACACATGGTGCTGGTGGCTATGGCATGCTGGTTGGCCCAGCATCAACCAAAGCGGAGATTGAGGAATTTAGAACTCACCTTATCGCCAATCCAGATAAATATATTGCTCAACCTACTTTAGCGCTATCCACCTGCCCTACCTTTGTAGAGTCCGGTGTTGCACCAAGACATATCGACTTAAGACCTTTTGTCCTCTCGGGTAAAACAATCAAGATGGTTCCCGGTGGATTGACTAGGGTTGCACTCAAAGAAGGTTCTTTAGTGGTGAACTCCTCCCAAGGTGGTGGAACTAAAGATACTTGGGTATTGGAAGAGTAAGAGGAATAAGAAAAACATGCTAAGTCGTACCGCTGATTGTCTTTATTGGATGGCCCGTTACACCGAGCGCGCAGAGAATACCGCCCGCATGCTCGATGTAAATCATCAAACCTCCCTACTTCCACAGCCTGCAGAGTTTTTAGAGCAGAGCTGGAAAAAATTACTCACCATCTCAAAGCTAGAAGAGGCATTCCTTAGTAAATATGATGTTGTGAATCGTGAGAATGTATTGGACTTCATGATTTATGAAACCAGCAATCCTTCTAGCATTGTTTCTTGCTTGTTTGCCGCTCGCGAGAACGCCCGCGTTATCCGCGGCAAAATTACCTCCGAAGTTTGGGAAACCCAGAACACAACCTGGCTTGAGCTGCAACGCATCCTAGAAGCAAGGCATCAAGCCGATCCTAGCCGCCTTTTGGAGTGGGTGAAGCACCGTTGCCACCTCTTCAGAGGTGTTCTTTATGGCACGATGCTCAAGAACGAAGCCTTCTACTTTATTAACGTAGGAACACTGCTCGAGCGTGCCGATAATACTGCTCGTATTTTGGAAACAAAGTACGAGGATCCAGCAGCCCTAAAGGTTCTCGGAGCCGAGAAATCCTCAGATGATGGTACTGATGGCGAATTCTTTGACTTTTATCACTGGGCGGCCCTGCTTCGGTCAGTCTCCGCATTTGAAATCTATCGTCAAATTTACTCCGACCAAGTCACACCAAAACAAGTAGCGCAACTTCTGATCTTCAATAAACAGATGCCGCGCTCTTTAGTGTCCTGTGTCAATGAATTAATCCCCCTCATATCAGAAGTGAAAAATCAGCAATCCAAAGAAATTGAACGCTTACTTGGCAAACTCAAGGCTAGCCTAGATTATTCAGATATTGATGAGGTATTTGAACAAGGCCTAGAGGAATTTATTGAAGTCTTCTTAGAACGCATCAACTACATAGCCGATGAGTTCAGCAATGCTTACCTCATACCTCTAGCCGTTGCCTAAGAAATCAACTATATGCATCTTAAAATTCGCCATCGCACGGAATATCGCTATGAAACTCCTGTGCATTACTCCATTCAAGAGCTGCGCTTGATACCGCCTACTGTCGCAGGACAGCAGGTTGAAAAGTGGAAGATTAGCACTCCAATTAAAGCTTCCAATGCAATTGATACGTTCGGAAATCTTTGTAGTGTATTTGTGCAAGAGACTCCCTATACCTCGATGATGATTGAGGCGGAAGGCGAAGTACATACGCAAGATGCATTTGAATTTGCTGATGATGCTAAAGCGGTTTCACCCTACTACCTATTACAACAAACGAATCTCACTGAACCTACAGATGAAATGTTGGAATATTTCGCATATGGCATTCCAAAGAAAAATTCAGTTGATCAAGTGCTCAAGCTTGCAGAGGCAGTTCAAGGCTTGATTGTGTACGCCCCGGGACAAACAAACTTCGCCACGACCGCAGCTCAATCCTTTGCCATGAAATCTGGCGTCTGTCAGGATCATGCCCACATTATGCTAGGCCTTTGTCGTGCTTCTGGAATCCCCGCTCGATATGTCAGCGGCTATTTCTTTGCAGAAGAGTCGCCGAATCTTGCTAGTCATGCTTGGATCGACTTCTGCAGCGATATCGATAAAGGTATTTGGACCAGCGTAGATATCACCCATGCTTGCTTAGTTGACTCACGTCATATTCGCCTGGCCATTGGGAGAGATTATTACTCTGCCGCCCCTGTTAAAGGGGTGCGCTCTGGCGGCGGCGGAGAAGAACTCAGCGCCAACATTTCGATTCAACGGTTGCCATAGCCACTCTCTGGAATATTTAAGAGATAATTCCAAGAAATAATGAAGAGGGTCTGTGTATGACGTATTGCGTTGGTCTTTGCCTTAAAGATGGTCTTGTTTTCTTATCCGACACTCGGACAAATGCTGGCGTAGACCAAATCGGCACCTTTAGAAAGATGAGCTTGTTTCAAAACAAGGATCGTTTCTTTACCTTAATGAGTTCAGGCAATCTCGCTATTACCCAGTCTGTTAAAGAAATCCTACTTCAAGGGCAGCTTTTTAAGGGCAAGAACCTCTGGACCGCTAAAAACTCATACGAAGCAGCTGTGGTTGTAGGTGATGCCATTAAGCAAGTGTATGAGCGCGATCATGCTGCGCTGGAAAAATCAGGCCTTGAATTTAACTGCAATATGATTTTTGGTGGCCAAGTGAAAGGCGAGCAACCGCGCCTCTTTAATATTTACTCGGCAGGAAATTTCATTGAAGCCACACCCGAGACTTGCTACTTTCAAATTGGTGAATCCAAATATGGCAAACCAATCTTAGATCGAGTACTCAATTTCAATACACCCCTTAACCTTGCCACCAAGTGCGCCCTGATTTCCATGGACTCCACTCTGAAAAGTAATATTTCCGTTGGGTTGCCTTTGGATATGCTGGTTTATGAAAAAAATTCCCTGAAAGCCACCAAGCTAGTCACGCTAGATGATGCAAACCCCTATTTCGCAATGATTCATCAGGCATGGGGTGAGAAGCTGCGCGAGGCTTTTAACTCCATAGCGGAGCCAAGTTGGAGCGGCGCTCATAAGTCGAGTGACATTTCTACCCCCGCTAAAAAAATGGGGATTGTTCCCATCAATCACCCGCCCTCTAAGGCAAGAGCCCCAAAGACAACCAAGGCCACTCCGGTAAAGAAGGTGGTAAAGAAAGTGGCGCCGAAGAAAGCAGCTGCCACGAAAAAGTAAGTTCCCAGCAAGCGAATATTGGATGCATTTATCAACAAAAAGGCCTAGAAAAAAATCTAGGCCTTTTGCTTTTCTGCTATCCGTTTTGATTTAGGCTTTTAAATTCTTACCCAACATCTCCCAAGTAGCTACAACGCTATCTGGATTTAATGAGATTGAGGTAATACCCTTCTCAACCAACCAACGAGCGAAGTCTGGATGATCCGAAGGGCCTTGACCGCAAATACCAACGTATTTATTTTGCTTACGGCAAGCATCAATTGAACGAGCAATCATGAACTCTACCGCTGGGTCACGTTCGTCAAAGTCGATGGCCAACAATTCCATACCGGAGTCACGATCTAGACCCAAAGTTAACTGGGTCATATCATTCGAACCGATTGAGAAACCATCAAAGTACTCGAGGAACTGATCTGCCAAAATTGCATTGGATGGAATTTCGCACATCATGATCAAACGCAAACCATTAACGCCACGCTTGAGGCCAAACTTCTCCATCATATCAATCACGCGCTTCGCCTGATTGATGGTGCGGACAAATGGAACCATAATTTCTACGTTATCCAAACCCATGTCCTCACGAACACGCTTCATAGCGGCGCACTCGAGGGCAAAAGCCTCACCGAAATCTTCAGACACATAACGTGATGCACCGCGGAAGCCCAGCATTGGGTTTTCTTCATCAGGCTCGTAACGCGATCCGCCAATCAACTTCTTATATTCGTTGGATTTGAAGTCTGATAAACGAACAATCACTGGCTTTGGATAGAAAGCGGCAGCAATGGTTGCTACACCCTCAACCAATTTGTCTTCGTAGAACTGACGTGGGCTAGCATAGCCACGAGCAACACTCTCCACCGCACGCTTGAGATCAGGATCAATATTGGGATACTCCAACACAGCACGTGGATGTACGCCAATATAGTTGTTGATGATGAACTCAAGACGAGCTAAACCGACACCAGCATTTGGAATCTGACAGAAATCAAATGCCAACTGAGGATTACCGATATTCATGGTGATCTTCACCGGAATCTCTGGCAATACACCACGAGATACTTCAGTGACTTCGGTTTCGATCAAACCATCATAAATGTGACCTTCGTCACCTTCGGCGCAAGAAACCGTCACCATCATGCCGTCTTGCAAATGCTCAGTAGCATCACCACAACCAACGACTGCAGGCACACCTAATTCACGGGCAATAATCGCTGCGTGGCAAGTGCGTCCGCCACGATTGGTCACAATCGCAGAAGCACGCTTCATCACTGGCTCCCAATTCGGATCGGTCATATCGGCAACCAATACGTCGCCGGGCTGAACACGATCCATCTCACTTGGGTCACGAATAATACGTACAGGACCAGCGCCAATCTTTTGACCAATCGCACGGCCTTTTGCCAACACCTTTGAGCTACCTTTTAATTTGTAGCGCATCTCCACTTGACCAGCCGCTTGACTCTTTACGGTCTCAGGACGGGCTTGCAGAATATAGATGCGGCCATCTTGACCATCTTTGCCCCACTCGATGTCCATTGGACGACCGTAGTGCTTCTCAATGATCACTGCATATTTAGCTAACTCAGTGATATCCGCATCTTCCAAAGAGAAGCGGTTACGCTTTTCTGGGGTGACATCAACGGTTTGTACTTTTTCTGCAGAGCCTTTAGGGGCAAATTGCATCTGAATTAATTTAGAACCCAAAGAGCGACGAATGATCGCCTTCTTATCTTGCGCTAAAGTTGTTTTAAATACATAAAACTCGTCCGGGTTCACGGCGCCCTGCACAACAGTCTCACCCAAGCCATAGCTAGAGGTAATGAAAACCACATCCTCAAATCCAGACTCGGTATCCAGAGTAAACATCACGCCAGCAGCGCCCAAGTCAGAACGTACCATGCGCTGAATACCGGCCGATAGGGCAACTTCAGCGTGGGCAAAGCCCTTGTGAACACGGTAAGAGATCGCGCGATCGTTATACAAAGAGGCGAATACTTCACGAATCTTCTTGAGAACATCATCAATACCTTCGACGTTCAAGAAGGTTTCTTGCTGACCAGCAAAAGAAGCATCTGGCAAGTCTTCAGCAGTGGCTGACGAACGAACTGCAAATGAACCTTTGCCGGAGTCATCTAATACCGCAAATGCCTTACGAATCTCTTCGTCTAACTTTGGCTGAAATGGAGCTGTCTCAATCCAGTTACGAATTTCTGCACCAGCCTGAGCCAATGCACGGACATCATCAATATTCAAACCTTCTAATCGCTGTTGAATACGCTCAGTTAGATTGTTATGCGTTAGAAAGTCACGGAATGCTAACGCAGTAGTTGCAAAACCTGTAGGAACACGGACCCCAGTAGACGCTAACTGAGAAATCATCTCTCCTAATGATGCATTCTTGCCGCCGACTGATTCCACATCAGTCATACGAAGTTGCTCAAAGGGTAAAACATAGGCATCAGCCATACTGCTATTTTGTTGCTGTTGGTTGGACATAAAATACTCTCAAAAGATAAGGAAACTGGTGTAGCGGCCACCCTAAATGGGGCATGCTTTAATATGATTCTATTGTAGTGCTGACCCTGACTTTTGAGCCAAATCCATGTCTAACGAAACCCGTATTGTTTTTATTGTCTCTGACGGCACCGGCATCACTGCCGAGAACTTCAGCCAGTCGATTTTGGCCCAATTTGAGGCGACTTTTAAGCATATTCGGGTACCTTTTGTGGATAGCGTCGACAAAGCCCATGATGCGGTTAGCAGCATCAACCAGGCGGCCACTAAATATGGGGTACAACCCATTGTGTTCACCACTTTGGTGAACTCTGAGTTGAACGCTATTGTGGCCAAGGCAAATGGCCTGATTTTGGACATGTTTCAGACCTTTGTGGCCCCTCTAGAGGAAGCCTTAGGTATGAAATCCACCCATGCCATGAACCGCCTTCACCACAATGCGGATACAGAGGCCTATAAGAATCGTATTGAGGCTATCAACTACTCCTTGGCCCATGATGATGGTCAATCCAATCAAAACCTAGCTGAAGCGGATGTGATTCTGATTGGTATTTCTCGCGTGGGTAAAACCCCAACTAGTCTTTACCTGGCAATGCAATATGGCCTCAAGGCAGCGAACTACCCCCTGATTCCAGAAGATTTTGAGCGCGGACAGCTTCCGAAAGATCTCATTCCTTTCCGCCCGAAAATATTTGGGCTCATGATTGACGCCGAGCGGCTCTCAGAGATTCGGAATGAACGCAGACCCGGCAGCAACTACGCCAAGCTAGAAAACTGCCGCTATGAAATCAACGAAGCAACCGCGATGATGAAAAAGCAATCCATCCCCTGGGTACTCACTACCAGTAAATCCATTGAAGAAATTGCCACCACAGTACTACAAGCAATTAAGTCAGATAAAACAATACTGGGGTAGGTTTTAAAACTGCGTTTTATGTGCGCCTAATGCGCAAGGTCTCAAATAAGCACACTGCCGCTGCTGTGGAAACGTTCAGGGACTCCACTCTTGGATCAATCGGAATGGACACCCCTTTGGCTTGCGCAAGCAAATCATCGGATACGCCCTGCCCTTCACTACCCATGACCCAAGCAACTGGGTGGAGTAATTCTTTTTTCAGGGAGTAGAGATCTTGTTCTGCATCTGCTGCAGCTGCCAATAGCGGGGCTGTGACCGCACTCAATACTTGTTGGTTAGACCAGCCTTCATATAAATCTAGAAGTTTGTGAGCGCCCATACCGGCGCGCAATACTTTGGTGGACCAGAAATGAGCACATCCAGATAAAGCGATCACTTGAGTAAATCCTGCTGCTGCAGCAGTTCGCAATATAGAGCCAACGTTACCCGCATCCTGCACCCGATCCAAGATCACCACATCACCATCAAAAGTTGCAATGGATTGAGGTGTCGCAAGCGTGGATTTTGGAAGATCTAGCAGCCCTGCAATATGTGGCGCATTTACTAAATCAGAAAGCAAGTCCCAGAGCGCACTGTCTAATTGAAATACTTTAGTCTCGGGACAAATTTCTAGGTGCTCATAGACCGCTTGTGAGATCTCGACATTCTTGAGGCCAATTTCTGAAGTGAGTAGCATCTTCAAGGCTGGATCACCTACCCAAGTTTGGACCAGATGAATGCCTTCTAACAATGCTTGACCGCTAGCGAGTCTGGCCTTTTGCCCTTTAGAGCCTGTAGTCTGAAGGTTGCGAATCTCTTTAAATAGCGGATTATCTTTGGAGGTGATGTGATCGAAGTTCATGACTTAATTAGTAGTGGACTCTAGCACTTTACGCACTGGTGAAAAGCTTCTTCTATGTTGATCACATGCGCCATATTGCTTGAGAGCTGCAAAATGGGCCTCTGTTGGATAACCCATATGTTGTGCAAAGCCATATTCAGGATGAAGATGGTGCAAAGACATCATTTGTCGGTCACGCGTGACTTTAGCCACAATCGATGCCGCTGAAATTGCAGGCTCCTTCGCATCACCTTTCACAATTGCTTCCGCAGCAATCGGCAATTCTGGGCAACGATTGCCATCAATAAGGGCTTTATCTGGCCAAGCCCCTAAGCGAGTAGTCAGATCTTCAATTGCCCTGCGCATTGCCAGCATAGTGGCCTGCAAAATATTAAGCTCATCGATTTCGGCTGAGCTAGCTTCACCAATACCCCAAGCCTTTGCTTTTTCCATGATCTGCTCATAGAGATATTCACGACGAATAGCGCTTAACTTTTTAGAATCCTTAAGGCCTTCAATTGGGTTATTGGGATCGAGCACTACGGCACCAGCAACCACTGCACCAACCAGTGGCCCACGCCCAGCCTCATCCACACCGCAGACCCAAATGATACTCATACGCCTGCTTTGTGCTTGCGTTGATTGGCAATTGTTTGCGCTACGGCTTGCGCAACCAATAAACCAGTGGGGCGACGCAAAGTTTCATGCATTTGTGCAAAGCGTTCTTTGAGTTTATCAACCTTAGCTGGATGCTCTAGCCAGGCTTGCACAGCATTAGCTAATTTTTCTGGAGTGGCCTCATCTTGTAGGAGCTCAGGTACAACAAACTCGCCACACAAGATGTTTGGCAAACCCACATAGGGCATATAGCCTTGGCGTTTCATGATCTGCGCTGTCAACCAAGGCACCTTATAAGAAATCACCATGGGCTTTTTCCATAGGGCCGCCTGTAAAGTAGCGGTACCGCTGGCAATCAAGACCACATCAGATGCTTCAAGCACCTCATCTGCCATGCCATCAAGCAAATGAATCTGAATGTCAGGATTATTATTTTTTGTCTTGAATAAAAGCTGCTCAAGAGGCTCGCGTAATCTTGGGGTTGCCACCGGAATTAAAAAGTGGAGCCTTTGCCCTTCTAATCTCTTGGCTAATAACTGTATGGTGTCAAAAAAGACCGGGGCAATCAGTTCAATTTCTGAACCACGACTGCCAGGGAGCACCGCAATCACAAGACCATCCAGCGAAGCAGCTTGTAGCTTCAGGTAATGGCTAATCTTTTCTCTTGCTTGCTGGGTATTGGGCTCAAGGGGAATTTCACTGGCCAGTGGGTGGCCCACATAGGTAGAGGCAATCTCTGCTTTGTCATAGATTTCTGTTTCGAAGGGGAAGATACACAGCATGCGCTCTACTGCTTGAGAAATCTTCTTGATACGACCTGCTCGCCAAGCCCAAATAGAAGGCGAAACTAAATGTAAAGTCGGAATCCCTGCTTTGCGTAACTGCAATTCAACGCCCAAATTAAAATCAGGCGCATCAATTCCCAGATAAACATCCGGGCGATCCTCATTGAGGAGATTTTGAATCAGTTCTTTACGAAGCTTCAGAATGGCTGGAAGCTGCTTAATAGCCTCTACATAGCCTCGCACACTTAAGGTTTCCATGGGCCAATCAGAACGCATGCCCTCAGCTTGCATGCGAGGACCGCCGATCCCGTACACCTCAAGACCAGCCATGTCCGGTATTTGATTTAGCGCACTAAGTACTGGCGCCGCTAATAAATCGCCAGAAGGTTCGCCAGCTACACAAGCTAACTTTGGCAAAGTGATTCCGTTACCGAATAATGCCGCGCGTGGATGCGGCAATAAAGTCATGGAACTGCGCGAGCTTCTCAGCAGTAGCTGCATCTGCTGTAGAAGCAACAACCATCTTCTGAATTTCTACTTTGGCATCTTCAAAACTCAGGCCATCCTTATAAAGTACTTTATAAGCTTGACGTAATGCAGAGATAGTTTCACTTGAGAAACCACGGCGCTTTAAACCTTCTACATTAATACCATGTGGAGAAGCTTTGTCTCCAGCTGCAATCACGAATGGCGGGATATCTTGGACTAGCGCAGAAGCACCACCCAACATCGCATGTTGACCGATACGAACAAATTGATGTACGCCAGACATGCCGCCCATAATGGCCCAATCTTGAACCTGAACATGGCCAGCGATTTGCGCATTGCTTGAAAAAATCGTGTGATTCCCGACCTGACAGTCATGGGCAATATGCACATAAGCCATGATCCAGTTGTCATTACCTATGCGAGTAATGCCTTCATCTTGGGATGTACCGGTATGAATCGTCGTGAACTCACGAACAGTATTGCGATCACCAATAATCAACTGGGTTGGCTCGCCACGGTATTTCATATCCTGCGGCGGACCACCAATAGCTGCAAAGTGGGCAAAGCTATTTTGCGCACCAATGGTGGTGTAACCCTCAATCACTGTATGAGAGCCCACTTTAGTACCAGCGCCAATCTTGACATTAGGGCCAATCACTGAATACGGACCAACCTCAACATCACTAGCCAGCTCAGCCTTGCTGTCAACTATAGCAGATGCATGAATCCGAGTCATTACGCGCCTTTCGAACGTACTGCACAAGTGATATTGGCCTCTGCAGCAATCTCGCCATCCACAGTTGCTTGCACTGAAAACTTATAAATACCTGCGCGATCACGCTCTAACTTCGCAGTCATGATGAGCTGATCGCCTGGCAATACTGGCTTTTTAAAACGCGCACCATCAATACCCGCAAAGTAGTAGATGGCATCTTCCGCACGCTCTTCAGAGAAAGTGAGTAATGCAGCCGTTTGCGCTAAAGCTTCAATAATTAACACACCAGGCATTACTGGGAAATCAGGGAAATGGCCCTGAAAGAAAGGCTCATTCATGGTGACGTTTTTTAATGCAGTAATGCTCTCACGTGGAGTAATTTCCAATACGCGGTCTACCAATAGGAATGGGTAACGATGCGGTAGCAATTGAAGAATCTTATTGATGTCGATTGCGATTGGTGTGCTCATAAATGACCCGCTAAAAAGTAAATAGTAATTTTGGTTTTACAGAATCTCAAGACTCTATGTTTCTGTTTTTATCTAACAAGCGCAAGCGCTGACGTATTTTATCCAGCCCACGCAAAATGGCAGCATTTTTCTCCCAAGCGCCGTGGAGCATTGATGGATAAACACCTGTGTAATGCTGCCCAGACTCTGTAATAGATCGAATAATGGAAGTATTACCAGAAACTGTTGTTCTGTCAGCAATCGAGAGATGGCCTGCAAAGTTTGCTGCGCCCCCAATGATGCAGAAGTTACCAATCTTAGTGCTACCAGAGATTGCGGCACACCCTGCCACTACACAGCAATTTCCAATCGAGACGTTATGCGCTATTTGCACTTGATTATCAATCTTGGTTCCCGAGCCAATCATTGTGTCACTCATCGCACCACGATCAATCGTAGTTGAGGCGCCAATCTCAACATCATTGCCAATCACCACTCGACCTGTCTGCGGAATCTTGACCCACTCTCCACCGGCAGCAGAAAAATCAGGAGCAAAACCAAATCCATCAGCACCAATAACTGCACCGCTATGAATCATGCAACGCTCTCCAATCTGAGTGTTGTGATAAATGGAAACCGATGGATAGATCAGCGTATCGCTTGCAATAACGCTATCCCTAGCAATACTGGAATTTCCTAAAACAGCAACGCGCTCGCCGAGCTGTACACCAGCACCAATTTGCACAAATGGGCCAATGTGGCAGGAGGCGGGAACACTTGCGGTGGAATCGATAGCCGCACTGGGATGAATGCCTGGAGCATAGACTGGGCTACTAGCTTTTGCAAAGTGTTGCGCCATTCTGGCAAAAGTGGCGTATGGGTTTTTAGAAACGAAGTACACCCGCTTCGCGGAATTTGCACTTGAATTGGCCTGCAAAAACTCAAGATCAGACTTGCTAACAATCAAGGCGCCAGCCGCGCTGTCGCTTGCTTGCTGTCTGTAAAGCGGATTCGAAAGGAAGGATATTTGATCTGGTTTTGCCCGCTCCAAAGGAGCGAGGCCAGTCAATCCGTGGGAAGCCTCCCCCACCAAGCTTGCTTGAAACTGTTCGGCCAGCTCAATGGCGGTCAGCATAAAGCTTACTTCTGACTATTTAAAGCCTTGATAACGTCATCGGTTACATCTGCCTTAGAGCTGACATAAGCTGCTTCTTGAACAATGACATCAATTTTTCTTTGTTCCGCAATTTGCCTCAATACTGCATTCGCTTTTTCCGCAATCTTGGCGCGCTCTTCGAAAGTACGCTGATTGAGATCTTCAGTAAATTCTCGTTGCTTACGTTGCAATTCACGATCCTGATCAGCTAACTCACGTTGATGACGAACACGCTCAGCTTCGTTCATCACAGCAGCATCACGATCCAGCTTTTCAGCAGCAGATTTAATTTTTTGAGCGCTGTCACGCAAGTCATTTTGGCGCTTAGTAAATTCATTTTGCAAGCGAGTTTGCATCGCTTTAGCCAGATTGGACTCGTTAAAAACTTTCTCGGAATTCACAACAGCAACGCGCGTTCCTGCATCTTGAGCAAAAACTTGGGGGGCCATGATTGCTGTAATAGCAGTAATCACGCTAACTTGAACCCATTTAGTAGATTGATAAAGCTTCATAAAACTTTCCTTAGACAATTAAAACGCTGTACCCACTTGGAACTGCAAACGCTGGATATTATCCGTAGGTTGAGACTTAATCGGTATACCGTAACTAAACTTTAAAGGCCCAAGTGGTGATATCCATGATATACCCAAACCATACGAATACCGTAGGACGAGGTTGATATTTTGGCCAAAAGCATTACCGCCGTCCACAAAGGTAAATAGACGCAGGGTTTTATCAACGCCTGAGCCAGGCACTGGGAATGTGTATTCCACATTAGAAACAATCTTGGACTGTCCACCGGTTGGCTGAAAGGCGCCAATAAGAGTGTTGTAATACTGCGGCCCCAATGAGCCAGGAGCATAGCCACGAACAGAGCCAATACCACCCACATAGTAGTTCTTGGTAATTGGAAATGGGTTATTTCCATAAGCCTCGCCGTAGCCGACCTCACCATTAAAGGAGAGAATATTTCCTTTAGAGAATGAATGGTACTTCTGATACTGACCATACACTCTATAGAAGTTCATGTTACCAACAGGTGTCCCAACCTCAGCCGACAATTGCTGCAAGGATCCATCGGACGGAATCAAAGCGCTGTCTCGACCATCACGTGACCATCCCACAGTCAAAGGCACGTTATAGGTTGTTAGGGTCCCCGGATACCCAGGGGCCGCAATTCCGTATTTTTGAGCATAATTCAAATAGGGAACTGGGGTATTAGCACTGGTCTGAATTTGAAAGGCCTCAATACCAGTCCCAAAGAAGACTCTATCCACTTCAGTGTAGGGTACACCGAATTTAATATTTGAACCCACTGATTTGATCTGGTAATCAGGATCGCCGACATAGTACAGCGGCTTGGATGAGCGATAGTACAAATCGGTGTAGCGACTAATTCCATCCTCGGTAAAGTAAGGATCATAATTAGAGAGTGTTAAGTTTTGATTAATCTTACCTAAAGAGGCATTTAGACCAACCGAGGTGCCGGTACCAAATGCATTATCTTGGTTGATGCCTGCAGATAAAATCACTTTCTCGGTTGATGAGAAGCCTGCACCGATGGTGATTGCACCTGTTGGCTTTTCGGTAACCTTGACATTGACATCTACCTGGTCAGGAGATCCGGGGACATCTTCTGTGGTGATATCAGTTTCAGTGAAGTAACCCAAGCGGCCTAAACGTTTTTTAGATAAGTCGATCTTGTCGCTATCAAACCAAGAGCTTTCAAACTGACGTAGTTCGCGACGGATCACCATATCGCGAGTTCTTGCATTTCCAGAAATGGCTACCTGGCGCACATAGATGCGACGGCCGGGATCTACAACCAAGGTAAGGTCTACCTCAGCTAGGTCGCGACGGATATCTGGTTGCGGATTGATGGTTGCAAATGCATATCCATAGGCACCCAAAATCTCAGCAATTGCTTTAGTACTCTCAGTCAAACGCGCTGATGAGAAGGTATCGCCCGATTTCAGAACAACCAACTGCATCAGCTCAGACTCTTTACCTAAAGTATCACCCGCTAAACGCACATCCTTAACTGTGAACTTTTTACCTTCGCGAATACTGATGGTGAGGTAGATCCCTTTTTTATCCGGAGTAATCGATACCTGGGTGGACTCAATCACAAACTCGAGATATCCACGATTGAGGTAATAAGATCGGATCGACTCTAAGTCGGCAGTTAACTTTTGCTTGGAATAAAGATTATCTTTGCTATACCAAGATAACCAACCACCCGTTTTTAACTGCATCTCCGTTTTTAAAGTGCCCTCACTGAAGACTTCGTTACCAATGAAGTTAATCTCTTGAATTTTGGCAACAGGACCCTCATCAATATTGAAATAGACGGCCACCTGATTACGCTCAACCGGAGTAACTGTAGCGACAACTTCCGCTGCATACATTCCTTTACCCACGTATTGGCGCTTTAATTCTTGTTCCGCTTTATCGATGAGCGCTTTGTCATAAAAACGCGCTTCAGCAACACCAACTGCCTTTAAAGACTTACGCACAATTTCGGGATCAAACTCCTTCATCCCGGTAAATTCAATACGAGAAATCGTTGGGCGCTCTTCTACGATCACAATGAGAACATTGCCCTGCTCTTGAATTTGGACATCCCTAAAAAACCCAGTGCTGTACAAGGCCTTAATCGATTCCGCACCTTTCTCCCCGGTAAAGGTATCGCCCACTTGAACAGGCAAATAACTAAATACCGTTCCAGGCTCGACACGCTGCAAGCCTTCAATACGTATATCTTTCACTACAAATGCCTCAGCCGCAGAAGCATTCAAACTCAACCCGAGCGCAGAAAATACCAAGATATGGGTAATGAAACGGGCAAAAATACGGAAAGAATGTGTCAGAGAATTCAAGGCGAAATATAGCGTTGTAAATCGTTAAACAAGGCCAGTAATGACATAGAAATCAGCAAAATAAAGCCCACTTTTTGGAGCTGCTCCTGCATTGATGTCGAAATCCGCTTACCGGCGACCAACTCCCATGCATCA
>CAITHY010000055.1 GCA_903892315.1 uncultured beta proteobacterium
CACTTAACTCACGGCATGGCTTTGAACATGAGTGGTAAGTGGTTCAATCCCATTGCTTATGGTCTGGACAAGAATGAAGAAATTGATTACGAGCAAATGGAGCGTCTTGCTCGCGAGCACAAACCTAAGTTGATTATTGCTGGCGCATCTGCTTACTCTAAAAAAATTGACTTTGAGCGCATTGGAAAATTAGCAAAAGAAATTGGCGCGATATTTATGGTGGACATGGCCCACTACGCTGGCTTGGTTGCTGCTGGTGTTTATCCAAATCCAGTGCCACACGCAGATATCGTGACTTCTACAACCCACAAGAGCTTGCGTGGTCCACGTGGTGGCATCATTTTGATGAAGGCGGAGCACGAGAAAGCAATTAACTCTGCAGTATTTCCAGGCTTACAAGGCGGTCCTTTAATGCACGTCATTGCTGCTAAAGCAGTGGCATTTAAAGAGGCAGCAGAGCCAGGCTTCAAGGATTATCAAAAACAAGTAGTGGCTAATGCTAAAGCGCTTGCTGAAACTTTAATTGCGCGTGGCTTGCGTATTGTTTCAGGTGGCACTGATTCACACGTGATGTTGGTAGATTTACGTGCCAAGAAAATGACTGGTAAGGAGGCTGAACGAGTATTAGGTGAGGCTCATATCACTTGTAACAAAAATGGCATTCCAAATGATCCAGAAAAACCGATGGTGACTAGTGGCATTCGTTTGGGTTCCCCGGCGATGACTACTCGTGGATTTAAAGAAGCGGAAGCTAGACAAGTAGGTAACTTTATCGCCGATGTTTTGGATAATCCAAATGATCCAGAAAATATCGCTAAAGTGCGCGCACAGGTTTCTGAGCTGACTAAGCGTTTCCCGGTTTACGGTTAAGCACAATTTAAGCAATAAGTAACCCAACTAAGAAAAGAAGAGTTCATTGCGCTGCCCTTTTTGCCATAACGAAGATACCCAGGTTCTAGATACCCGGGTATCTGACGAGGGCGATACCATTCGCCGCCGCCGCCGCTGCGCTAAATGTGACAAGCGCTTTACAACTTATGAGCGGGTGGAGTTAGCACTTCCAGCAATTGTTAAGAAAAATGGCAGCCGAGTTGAGTACAGTCACGATAAATTAGCCAGCTCACTAAAGTTGGCTTTGCGCAAACGCCCAGTCTCATCTGATTCAGTAGATGAATCGATTGCCCGTATCGAAGAGAAACTGCTAAGCCTGGGTGAAAAAGAAATCCCTAGTGAGCGCGTAGGTGAGTTGGTGATGCGTGAGCTCAAGCGTCTTGATAAGGTTGCTTATATTCGCTTTGCCTCCGTTTACAGAAGCTTTGCTGATATTGAGTCTTTTGAGAGCGCTCTAAAGGAGTTGAAGTAAATCTTGGTAAGCAAAGTTTTAGAGTGATAAATAAAAAAGGACTGCAAGCAGTCCTTTTTCTTATGTGTTACATGGAAACTACTTCAATACGGCAAAGATTGAAGCGGTAATATCTTCAACACTGCCGGTGCCGCTAACTTTGCGGTAGGCAGGCGCTTTTACTTTATCGCTTGGACTGGCTTGTGTTGCCCAAGTGGAGTAGTACTCAACCAATGGACGAGTTTGATCGTCATATACCTGCAAGCGCTTACGCACAGTTTCTTCTTTGTCGTCATCGCGCTGAATCAAATCTTCGCCTGTGACATCGTCTTTACCAGCCACCTTAGGTGGGTTGTACTTGATGTGATAAGTGCGACCGGAGGCTGGATGAACACGACGTCCGCCCATGCGATCGATGATGGCATCAAATGGCACGTCAATCTCTAAAACGTAATCGATTGGCACGCCAGCATCTTTCATGGCTTGCGCTTGAGGAATGGTTCTTGGGAAGCCATCGAACAAATAACCTTTGCTGCAATCAGGCTGAGTTAAGCGATCCTTTACCAAGCCGATGATGATGTCATCTGACACAAGGCCGCCTGCATCCATAATTTTTTTGGCTGCAATGCCTAATTCTGTTCCAGCTTTAACTGCAGCACGCAACATATCTCCAGTGGAGATTTGTGGAATTGCAAATTTTGCGCAAATGAATTGAGCTTGTGTGCCCTTGCCAGCACCTGGTGCACCGAGCAGAATTAATCGCATTATTTTCCCCTTTGAAGACCTGTAATTGTCGCGTATTTTGGGTAGTACCCATCCATCTTGTTCCTAGGATTATCCCCAAGAACCTGTAGCTACTGGGAATTTGCAAAAATCTGGCGGACCCGTTCTAGGTCTTCTGGGGTGTCTACCCCTGCAGGAGGTGCATCTAGGGTGGTATGAACGGCAATACGATAGCCGTTCCATAGTGCTCTTAATTGCTCTAGAGCCTCAGCTTGCTCAGGAGGTGCTGGTTCAAGGCGGGTATAGGCCTGTAAAAAATCAGCTCGGTAGGCGTAAATTCCTAAATGGCGTAAGTGGGTGGTTGCTGATGCCGCGCTTTCATCACGAACAAACGGTATCGGTGCCCTGGAGAAGTAGAGCGCCTCATTGGCACGATTGAGCACTACCTTCACGACATTTGGATTTTCAATTTCAGATGAATGGGTGATCGGTGTCGCAATGGTAGAAATAGCGCAGTTTGGATTGTTAGCTAAAGCATTTGCAACTTCATTAATGAGTTCGGGTGGAATAAGGGGCTCATCACCTTGCACATTTACAACTAAAGCGCTACCTAGTAATTTGAGTAGCTGCGCTACTTCAGCAATTCGATCGGTGCCTGTTAGATGATTGGGGCTAGTAAGTAAGCATTCAATGCGATGCTCATCGCACGCCGCCTGTATTTCAGGAGAATCAGTAGCAACGACTACGCTTTGCGCAAGAGATTGTTTGGCACGTTCCGCAACTCTGACAACCATTGGTTTTCCGCCGATATCAGCTAGTGGCTTTCTCGGTAAACGAGTAGAGCCCAACCTTGCAGGAATGACGACTAAAAAATCAGGCATGTTACTAGGGTGTTCTCAAACTTCATCAGCAGTCAGGCTGCGGGCTTCGTCCACGAGCATGACTGGAATATCGTCGCGAATTGGGTAGGCCAAACGATCGGCTTTGCAGATCAATTCTTTTTTCTCGGCATCTAAGTGCAGGGGGCTTTTGCATAAAGGGCAAACCAAAATATCGAGAAGGCGTTTATCCATGATCTTGTGTAGTGTGGGGTATGAAGTTGCAGATGTTTACAAAGTGTAACGGTTTGGATCGGGTCTTTGCAGAATGGACTGCAGCCAATCAGCCAGGTCGTCTGGAATGCGTAAACTCATAGGCACCACCCAAATGCGCTCATCATGGATATGGGTGCACTTCACGGCATCCTTTTCGGTAATCAGAATGCATGCAGCTTTCATATTGGCAAAAAATTCAGA